>NZ_JARXWD010000022.1:0-74785 GCF_029892765.1 Stenotrophomonas sp. 1278 | reverse complement strand
GGTTGCGGGGGTGTCCGCGGCATGGATGCCGCGGCCAAGCCCCCAAGTATGGGTTTACGGCGTCCCCCGCAACCGGACCCACCCCGCCATCCCACCGATACCCCGCTTTTGACGTTGACGTTGATTCGGCGGGTGCAGGGCGCAGCCCTGCATCAGACGCCAACCCTCACTTCTTCAGGAAGTTGTCCACCAGCAGATGCTTCACGTCGTCGATGCGACCACTCAGTACCGCCTTGGCCGCATACAACGCCGTGCCCGCTACCTGCTTGGCTTCGATCTGCGGCGGCATCACCAGCTCCGCGCGACTGGTATGTACATCCAGCAGCGCCGGCCCACGCTGGGCCAGGAAATCCTGCACCGCTTCTTCCAGGTCCTCGCTGCGGGTGACCGTGCGGCCATGGAAACCGATCACCTCGGCCAATCGGCCGAAATCCGGGTTCTTCAGGTCGGTGTAGTTGTCCAGCAGCCCTTCCACCTTCTGCTCCAGCTCGACGAAATTCAGCGAGCCGTTGTTGAACACCACCACCTTGATCGGAAGGTTCTCCTGCACCGCGGTCAGCAGGTCGCCCAGCAACATCGCCAACCCACCATCGCCGGACAACGAAATCACCTGCCGCCCCGGGAAGGCCTTCTGCAGACCCAGCGCCTGCGGCATCGCGTTGGCCATCGTGCCGTGCAGCAGGCTGGTCAGCGTGCGGCGCCGGCCGTTCACCCGGATGTGCCGCAGCACCCACACCATCGGCGAGCCACCATCCGCGGTGAACAGCGCATCGTCGGTAGCGTACTTCGACAGCAGCGCGGTCAGGTGCTGCGGATGGATCAGTTCGCCTTCGCCGGGTTGTTCCTCCTGCTCGCGCTTCTTCAGCGCCTTGTCGCGGTGCTCGATGCATTCGTCCAGGAAACTGCTGTCTTCGCGCGGGGGCAGCATCGGCAGCAGCGCGTCCAGCGTCGGTGCGATATCACCGACCACGCCCAGGTTCACCGGATGGCGGCGACCGAGGTGGCTGCCGTCGCGGTCGACCTGGATGATCGTGGCCTTGTCCGGATAGAACTGGCCCCAGGCGAAATCCGCGCCGAGCAGCAGCAGCGTGTCGCACTCCATCAACGTGTGGAACCCGGATTCGATGCCGAAGACTCCGGTCATGCCCATGTTGTACGGGTTGTCCGGTTCGACGAAATCCTTGGCGCGCGAGGTGTGCGCCACCGGTGCCTGCAGGCGCCGCGCCAGTTCCAGCAGCTGCGCATGTGCCCCCTGGCAACCGGCGCCGGCATAGATGCCGATGCGCTTGCCCTGGCCCAGCAGTTCGGCGATGTGCTGCAGCTCGGCATCGGAGGGGCGCAGCACCGGCTGGGTGTAATGCACCGAGAACGGCACATCGTGCTTCACTTCCGCTTCGCTGATGTCGGCCGGCAGGATCACAACCGCCACACCGCGGCGGCTGATCGCCGCCTGGCAGGCCAGCGCTACCACGCGCCTTGCCTGGGCCGGGCTGTGCACCTGTTCGCAGAACACGGTGCAGCTGCCGTACACCGCCTTGAAATCCACTTCCTGCGGGAACTCCATGCCCAGTTCGCTGGTGACCACCTGGCTGGCGATAAGCACCATCGGCGCGCGGTTGCGGTTGCTCTCGAAGATGCCGTTGATGAAGTGCAGACCGCCAGGACCGCACGAACCCGCGCAGGCGGTCAGCTGGCCACTGATCAATGAATCGGCACCGGCCGCGAACGCCGCGACCTCTTCATGGCGGACATGCACCCACTCGATCTCACTGCGATGCAGTGCGTCGGTGACATGGTTCAGGGTGTCGCCGACGATGCCATAACAACGGCGGACGCCCGCCTGCTGCAGGGTATCGACGACGATCTCGGCAACGCGCTTGCTCATGGGACTACAGCCTTGCAAGGGGGAACCCCGAGGCTAGTCCCGGTGAAGTGATGCTCCCGTGGGCAAGAGGCCGATCACCTTGTCGTGCAAACTCCGGGCAGGGCTGCCGTCAATCGTTGACGTTGATCCACCCCGTCACCGCGCCGCGCTTCGGGTTGGGATAACGCAGCTTCACCCAACCATCCTGCTCATCCAGCATCTCCACGCGATCACCCTGCACCAGGTAGCGCTGCGTGCTGGACGCACCGGGATGATCGAACAGGAACAGGCGCGCAGGCAGCACGCTCGCCATCAGCCCCACCAGCGGCGCACCGCTTGCTGGTGCGCCGAGCCCGTCGCCGATGGCGCTTTCCAGCACCTTGCCGGAGGGATCGTAGGTGCGCCACACCGCCAGTGGCCCTTGGTTCTCGGTCTCTTCCCAGTGCAGCGCACGGTTCAGCGTATCGCCCAGCATCAACACGCTCTCACCGCGGTACAGATAGAGCTGCGGTCCGTTGAAGCGATACACGTCGGTGTACCACATCGGCCCGCTGCGGCAGCTGGCGGTCAGCGTGCGCGTGGCGGCGTCGGCGGTAAGGCCCATCAGGTCACCGCACTGGTCGTGTCCATGGGTCACCGCCTTCAGTGCGCGGAACTCACCGCTGCCCACGTCGAAGCGGTAGACCGCAACGGCCTCATTGACCATGCCCACCGCCGCGCGCGCAACCAGCTCGGGACGCCCGTCGAAATCGAGATCCTCTGCGCTCACGCGCGAATGTCCCTCGGCATCCGGCGCGCCAGGCAGGCGCTGCCGTTTACCTGCCGGCTGCAGGAGCACGGCTAGCATGCCGTCCTCCTGTACCTCTACCGACGCCTGCACGCCCGCTGCCGGCGAAAACCGCAGCGGGCCCCGGTCCTCGTCCTGCGCCTGTGCCTGTGCCGCCGGCACCAACAGACCGGCCAGCATCACCGCCATCAGCACATCCCTGGGTGTCATCGTCATTCCCTGCAGCGCCACGGCGGCGCGTCCAGGTCAGAACGATACGTCAACCGCCTGCCGCGACCACAGTACCGACTGGTGTTTGGTCTGCTGCTTCCACGCCAGACGGATCGCTTCGATGTCGGCGCGGCGCTGCGGGCTGTCCTCGTGCAGCACCACCAGCACCTTGGTGCGCAGGCGGTTCGGGGAGGCATCGCCACGGAACAGCCACTGGCCGTAGGCATCGAACACGGTCAGGCCGTCCGGGAAGCGCGGCGTCACTTCCTTGTCCAGGAACGCGCGCCACTGCGCATCGCTGATGGTGTCGGCCTGCGGGCGGTCACCGGCGCCCTGCTCTTCGCCCACGCCGAAATAAAGCTCGCTGCGCACCCAGCCGTGGCCGCTGGACGGACGCGCGGCGTCGCCCTGCAGGTCGGCGGTGGTGGCATAGGCGCTGGGCGCCTTGGAGGACAGGCTGGCGCAGCCACTGGTGGCCAGCAGCACGGCGAAGACAAGGCCAAGGTGTTTCATCGGGAACAGCACTCCGGGAAGGGGAAAAAGCACGACGAAGGGGCACGGAGGGTACACCTGCGCCTCGGTTGCGGCTGCAACCAATGCCCTCATGCCGGCAGGGCATGAAGTGATGCAATGGGAGCCGGGACTTGCATCGCACCGCCTCCTCACGCCAAGATAATATATCGCTTCATCCGGATGGATGTAAGTGAAACTATCCCCCCCCTTCCCCACGTCGTTGCTGCTGGAGTCCGCATGTCCCCCCGCCTGTCCGCGTCGCCGCTCGGCCTCGCCATCGCGCTCGCCCTGTCCCCCACCCTGGCTTCGGCCCAGGACGCCGCCACCAACCTGGACACGGTGATCGTCACCGGCACCCGCGCCGCCGACCGCACCGTGCTTGAATCCACCTCGCCGGTGGACGTGCTGACCGCCGAGGACATCCGCAAGGCCGGCGTGGTCAATGGCGAGCTGGGCAGCGCCCTGCAGGCCCTGCTGCCCTCGTTCAACTTCCCCCGCCAGTCCAACTCCGGCGGCGCCGACCACGTGCGCGCCGCGCAGCTGCGCGGGCTGTCGCCGGACCAGGTGCTGGTGCTGGTCAACGGCAAACGCCGCCACCACACCGCGCTGGTCAACACCGACAGCAAGATCGGCAAGGGCACCACGCCGGTCGACTTCAACGCAATTCCGGTCAGCGCCATCAAGCGCATCGAAGTACTGCGCGATGGCGCCGGTGCGCTGTACGGCTCTGACGCCGTGGCCGGCGTGATCAACGTGATCCTCGACAACGGCGGTGACGGCGGCGAGATCGAAGCCAGCTACGGCGCCAACCACACCGACCTCAAGCCGATCGGCCGCACCCTCACCGACGGCCAGACGGGCAACCTCAGTGCCAAGGTCGGCACCTCGCTGGGCGAAGACGGCGGCTTCCTGCGCGTCGGCCTGGAATACAAGAAGCGCAACGGCACCAACCGCGCCGGCTTCGACCAGATTCCGCCGTGGGACCAGACCGAGGCCAATCTTGCCCTGCAGGGCAAGCGCAACTACGTGCTCGGCGATGGCGCCAGCAAGGACATCAATCTGTGGCTGAACACCGAGATTCCGGTGGGCAAGACCGCGACGTTCTATGCGTTCGGTACCTTCAACCAGCGTGATACCGAAGGCGCGAACTACTTCCGCTATCCCGATGGCGATGCCAACTGGAAGGAGGTCTACCCCAATGGCTACCGGCCGATCTCCGAAGGCGAGAACCGCGACGTGCAAGCGGTGGCCGGTATTCGCGGGCAGTGGGGTGAATGGAGTTATGACGGCAGCCTGGATTACGGCCAGAACGACTTCACCTATCGTCTGCGCGATTCGCTGAATGCCTCGCTGGGCCCGACCAGCCCGACCCGCTTCAAGACCGCGGACTACGAGTACGCGCAGACCGTAGGCAACGTCGACCTGAGCCGCGTGTTCTCGCAGAGCGACAGCATCAGCCACACCCTGGGCCTGGGCGCCGAAGCCCGCCACGAGCGCTACCAGACCCGTCCAGGCGACCCGGCCAGCTACGCCGCCGGCCCGTACACCGATCGTCCAACCGGCTCGCAGGCAGGCGGTGGCCTGACTCCGCAGGACGCGGCGACCCTGTCGCGCGATGTGACCAGCGTCTACGCCAGCCTGTCCAGCCAGTTCGGCGAAAAATTCTCCACCGACCTGGCCGCGCGCTACGAGCACAGCGATGACTTCGGCGGCGAACTGACCGGCAAGCTCGGCCTGCGCTACGAGTTCACCCCGGCATTCGCCCTGCGCGGCGCGATCTCCAACAATTTCCGCGCACCGTCACTGGCGCAGATCGGCTACGAATCCACCTCCACCGGTTACAACGCCGGCGGCCAGCTGGTGCAGGGCCGCCTGCTCTCGGTCAACAACCCCATCGCCCGTGGCCTCGGGGCGCAGGACCTGAAGCCGGAGAAGTCGCTGAACACCTCGCTCGGCTTCACCAGCCGCATCGGCGAGCACTTCGACCTGTCGCTGGACTTCTTCCAGATCGACATCGACGACCGCATCGCACTGTCCGAGAGCATCACCGGCGATGCGCTGACCGATTACGTGGCCACCAACTACGGCGTCGGCGGCCTGCAGAGTGCCAGCTTCTTCGTCAACGCCGCCGACACGCGCACCCGCGGCGCCGAGCTGGTGAGCAACTGGCGGCAGTCGCTGGGCGATGGCCAGCTGCTGTTGACCGGCACCTACGCCTACACCAAGACCACGCTGAAGAACGTGCTGGCCACACCGGCGCAGCTGCAGGCGCTGGACCCGGACTACGTGCTGTTCGGCATCGAAGAGACCAATACGCTGACCGACGCCACCCCGCGCACCCGTGGCAGTTTCTCAGCGGCTTGGAGCAACGACCGCTGGTCGCTGAGCAGCCGGGTGAACCGCTACGGCAGCGCGACCCGCGTATTCAACTTCGGTGATGGCTACATTCCCCGCCAGACCTACCAGGCCGAGTGGCAGCTGGATGCGGAAGTGGAATACCGCATCACCCCGCAGTGGAGCGTGGCCATCGGTGGGCAGAACCTGACCGACAACTACCCGGATCGCTCCAACGAGGACATCCACTACTTCGGCAACCTGCCCTACGACGTGCTGTCGCCGATCGGCAGCAACGGTGCGTACTACTACGGTCGCGTGCGCTACACGTTCTGATTGCTGCGAACAACGTGCCGACCAACGGTCGGCACCCACCGGGACGCGATGGATCGCTGCGGGTGGGTGCGCCGGCACCCACCGGGTGGGTGCGGACCGTTGGTCCGCACCAGCCGTAGCCTGACCTCGACCCCGCGTACACGCCGCCGCTGGCATGGTGGTCGCCATGGCTGAACCGCTCCCCCTGCGTCCGCCACCTCCATTGCTGGACGACGCCTGCGCGTTGTTCCTCGATGTGGATGGCACCCTGATCGAATTCGCTGCACGCCCCGACGCCGTGCAGCTTCTCCCCGATGTGCGTGAAGCCATCGGCCGCATCAGCGATCGGCTGGAAGGTGCCGTGGCACTGGTCAGTGGTCGCCCGCTTGAACAGCTGGACCAGTTGTTCGCGCCGCTCAAGCTTCCCGCTGCGGGCCTGCATGGCCACGAACTGCGTGCGCAGGACGGGCACGTGATACGCGATGAGCATGGTGACGACACCGCCGACTGGCTGCATGCGCTTCATCAACAAGCCATGCGTTTCGCCCATGGCCACCCCGGCGTACTGGTCGAGAACAAGGGCGTAGGCCTGGCCCTGCACTGGCGTGGCGCGCCGCATGCAGCCAACGATGTGCGCGCCTTCGCCGACCGCCACGTGCGCGGCCGTGCCAGCTATCGCCTGCAGCCGGGCGACCATGTCGTCGAATTCGTCCCGGTGGCTACCAACAAAGGCCGAGCCGTACGTCGGCTGATGCAGTACCTGCCGTTCCGTGGTCGTCTGCCGGTGTTCCTCGGCGATGACCTGACCGATGAATTCGGCTTCGATGCGGCCAATGGCCTGCATGGCTGGAGCGTGTTGATCGGCGAACGTGAACCCAGTGCAGCGGTGTTCGCGCTGCCCGACATACGCAGCGTGCACGCCTGGCTGCGTGAGAATGCGTATTGACCCCGGCCCCCACGGCCGCAACCGAGATGTACCGCGTGATGACCCAACCCGATCTTGATCTGGGCGTGGTCGGCAACGGCAGCTTCGGCGCCCTGGTCGACAAACACGCCCGTGTTGTATGGAGTTGCCTGCCGACCTTCGACGGCGACCCGACCTTCTGTGCCCTGCTCAGCCCCAACCAGCAGACCGGCGGCGACTTCGCCATCGAGCTGGAAGACTTCGCCGGCAGCGAACAGGAATACCTCACCAATACCGCGATCCTGCGCACCGTGCTGCGCGATGCGCATGGCGGCGCGCTGGAAATCCTCGATTTCGCCCCGCGCTGGCGCCAGAACGATCGTTTCTACCGGCCGGTCAGCCTGATCCGCCAGGTGCGCCCGTTGTCCGGCAGCCCGCGCATCGTGATCCGTGCCCGCCCACTGGCCGACTGGGGCGCGCGCGTGCCCGAGTCCACCTGGGGCAGCAACCACGTGCGCTGGATCCTGCCCGAGCACGTGCTGCGCCTGACCACCGACGTTCCTGTGCGCTTCGTGCGTGATGGCCTGCCGTTCGTGCTCAACCATCCCATCCACCTGATCCTGGGCGTGGATGAATCGCTCAACCGCTCCATCAGCGGCTACGTGCAGGAAGCCTTCCAGCGCACCCGCGACTACTGGCGCGAATGGGTGCGGTACCTGTCCATCCCGCTGGAATGGCAGGACGCGGTGATCCGCAGTGCGATCACCCTCAAACTCTGCCAGTACGAGGACAGCGGCGCGATCATCGCAGCGATGACCACCTCGATTCCCGAAGCACCCGGCAGCGTGCGCAACTGGGACTACCGCTACTGCTGGCTGCGCGATGCCGCCTTCGTGGTGCGCGCGTTGAACCGTCTGGGCGCCACCCGCACGATGGAGCAGTTCCTCGGCTACATCTTCAACCTGGCCACCACCGACGGCACCCTGCAGCCGCTGTACGGCATCGGCTTCGAAGCCAAGCTGGACGAGGACGAAGTGCCCAGCCTGTCCGGCTACCGCGGCATGGGCCCGGTGCGGCGCGGCAACCTGGCCTGGGTACAGCGCCAGCACGATGTATACGGCAGCGTGGTGCTGGCCTCCACCCAGCTGTTCTTCGACCGTCGCCTGCAGGATCCGGGTGACAGCCACACCTTTGCCCGGCTCGAACCGCTGGGTGAACAGGCGTTCGCACTGCACGACGTGCCCGATGCCGGCCTGTGGGAATTCCGCGGCCGCACCGAAGTGCATACCTACACCAGCGCGATGTGCTGGGCCGCGTGCGATCGCCTGTGCAAGATCGCCGTGCGCCTGAAGCGTGATGACCGTGCACAGTACTGGCGCGAGCGTGCCGATACCATCCACGCACGCATCATGGAAAAAGCCTGGAGCGAGGAGCTCGGCCACTTCACCGATACCTTCGATGGCCATCGCCTGGATGCCTCGCTGCTGCTGCTGGCCGACATCGGCTTCATCGACGCCAACGACGCACGCTTCGTCGCCACCGTCGAGGCCATCGGCCGCGACCTCAAGCACGGCAACGCGCTGTACCGTTACATCGCCCCGGATGATTTCGGCGAACCGGAAACCAGCTTTACCATCTGCACGTTCTGGTACATCGATGCGCTCGCTGCAATCGGCCGCATGGATGAGGCGCGCGACATGTTCGAATCACTGTTGCAGCAACGCAACCATCTGGGCCTGTTGTCGGAGGACCTTGCCTTCGACGGTGGTGAAGCCTGGGGCAACTTCCCGCAGACCTACTCGCATGTCGGCCTGATCACTGCGGCGATGCGCCTGTCGCGGTCCTGGCAGGAGGCCTCATGAGCCGTCTTGTCATCGTATCCAACCGCGTGGCTGTGCCCGGAGAGAACCGTGCCGGCGGCCTCGCCGTGGGCCTGCTGGCGGCACTGAAGGAACGCGGCGGATTGTGGTTCGGCTGGAGTGGCAAGAGCGTGCGCGAGGCCAGTGGCGCGCTGCACGAGCAGCGCGATGGTGACATCCAGTACGTCACCATGGACCTGGCCAAGCGCGATGTGGATGGCTACTACAACGGCTTCGCCAATCGCACGTTGTGGCCACTGCTGCACTTCCGCCTGGACCTGGTCGATTACGACCGCGGCACCCGCGAGACCTACCACAGGGTCAATGCACTGTTCGCCGACAAGCTGGCCCCACTGCTGCGCGAAGACGACATCGTCTGGATCCACGACTATCACCTGATTCCGCTCGGCGCGATGCTGCGCGAGCGCGGCATCGGCTGCCGCATCGGCTTCTTCCTGCACATCCCGATGCCCTCGGCCGACCTGCTGCAGGCCATGCCCGATCATCTGCGGCTGTTCTCGGCGCTGTATGCCTATGATCTGGTCGGCTTCCAGACCCAGCGCGATGCCGATCGCTTCCAGACCTACCTGCGCCTGTTCGGCGGTGGCCGGGTACTCGAAAACGGCAATCTCGAAGCACCCGGCGGACGTCACTTCCGTGCCGCGGCATTCCCCATCGGCATCGACACCGAGCTGATCGCCCGCCAGGCCAGCACCGCAGCCAGCAAGGCGGCCGTGAAGAACCTGCGCAGCAGCCTGCGCGACCGCCAGCTCGCCATCGGCGTGGATCGCCTGGACTATTCCAAGGGCCTGCCCGAACGGTTCCTCGGCTTCGAACGCTACCTGCAGCGCCATCCCGACCAGCGCGGCTCGCTCACCTACCTGCAGATCGCACCGGTCTCGCGCGGCGATGTCACCGAGTACCGGCAACTGCGCAGCCAGCTGGAGCAGATCGCCGGCCACATCAATGGTGGCCATGCCGAGCCGGATTGGACACCGCTGCGCTACGTCAACCAGAACTTCACCCACGCCACGCTGACCGGCTTCTACCGTGCCGCCGCTGTCGGCCTGGTGACCCCGCTGCGCGATGGCATGAACCTGGTCGCCAAGGAATACGTGGCTTCGCAGGACCCGGAAGATCCCGGCGTGCTGGTGCTGTCCCTGCTGGCCGGCGCCGCCGATGAAATGAAGCAGGCGCTGCTGGTCAATCCGCATGATCTGGACGGCGTGGCCGATGCCATCGCCACTGCGGCGACGATGTCGCTGCACCGGCGCAAGGAGCGTTGGCACGCGATGATGGAACACCTGCGCACCTACGACATCAACCACTGGCGCCGCAGCTACCTCGAAGTCCTGGAAGGTTGACCGCCCACGCCGGGCATGGCCCGGCGCTACATTGATCCGGGCACAGGGTAGCGCCGGGCCACGCCCGGCGGCGCTTAATCGAGGAAGCGCGCCGCCTGTTCCGGCGTCGGCAGGAAGCAGGCGTCATGGCGCCCGAACCAGCGATAGCGGTTGCGTGCCAGCACGCGGTAGGCGCCATCGCGCCAGCGGCGTGGCAGCACGCGCAGTACGGCCGCCAGGCGCCAGCCACCACCCAGTGCCGCCAGCACGCGCAGGATCGCGTCGGTATCGGTCCACGCGCCCTGCCCGTCCAACAGCAGGAACGAGGTCGGGTCGTGCGCGTCCAGGCCGTGCGCGCGCAACATCGCGCTGCCCTGCGCGCCCTGCATCGCCGCGAAGCGAAAGCGTTCCTGCCGGTCGAACCGCAGCAGGAAACGCACCCAGCGGCTGCACAACGCGCAGACGCCATCGAAGACGATCACGCCGCCAGGCTCTACACCCGCAGCGCGATCCCCGCGCATCAGTCCATCCACACCAGCGTCGCCATCCGGCCGGTGCGGCGGTCGCGACGGTGCGAGTACAGATCCGCATCGGCCATGGTCGAGACCGTGCCGCCGTGGATGTTGCCCAGCTCCATGCCCGCGGCCTGCAGGCGCTGTCGCGCCAGCGCGAACAGATCCACTTTCCAGTGACCGGGGCGGGTCGCCACGAAGGCCGCCGCAGCGGCCGCGTCGTGGCCGACGAAGGCGTGGTACACCTCTTCGCCGATCTCGTAGTCGGCCGGTCCCGCTGCCGGGCCCAGCCACGCGCGCAGCTGCGCCGGTGGCGTCTGCATGGCGGCCACGGTGGCCTCCAGCATGCCGTCGGCCAGGCCACGCCAACCGGCATGGGCGGCGCCCACCTCGCTGCCATCGACAGCGGCGAACACCACCGGCAGGCAGTCCGCGGTGAGGATCGCCAGCACAACGCCGGGCACCGAGGTCACCGCGGCATCGGCCACCGGTTCGCTGGCGCCCTCCACCGGCGGCGCGCCGAAACGCAGCACGGTGCTGCTGTGCACCTGGCGCAGCCAATGCGGCGCCGATGGCAGTGCCAGGCCTTGCTGCAGCAGCTGCCGGTTGTGCTCGACGTTGGCCGGGGTGTCACCGTCGGCCGCATGCCGGTTGCCCAGGTTGAACTGGGCGAACGGCGCTGGCGAGATACCCGCGCCATGCCGGCGCGTGGTCAGTGCATGCACGCCCGGGGGCGCCGGCCAATCAGCCTGCAGCAGCGGCAGCGCGGTAGTCATTACCAGCGGTCCCGCTCGCGCTCGGCGAAGGCCGCGCTGTCTTCGCGCAGCACCTTCATCAGGTGCAGCATGTCGGCCGGCGCCGGCGCGGTGTTGCGCACCGGCTCACCACTGATCGGATGCACGAACTCCAAGGTCTCTGCATGCAGGGCCTGGCGCTTGAAGCCGCGCAGCGCGGCCACCAGCTCGTCGCTGGCCCCCTTGGGCAGCTTCAGCGCACCGCCGTACAGCTGATCGCCCACGATCGGGTGCCGCAGGTGCGCCATGTGCACGCGGATCTGGTGGGTACGCCCGGTTTCCAGGCGGCATTCCAGCGCGGTATGCGCACGGAAGCGCTCGCGCAGGCGGTAATGGGTCACCGCTTCCTTGCCATCCTCGCGCACGCCCATCTTCAGGCGGTCGCGCGGGTGGCGATCGATCGGCGCATCTGCGGTACCACCGGCCACCAGCGCGCCCATCACCACGGCCAGGTACTGGCGGTGCACGTCACGGGCGGCCAGCTGCTCGACCAGTGCGGTCTGCGCTTCCAGCGTGCGGGCCACGACCATCACGCCGCTGGTGTCCTTGTCCAGGCGATGCACGATGCCCGCGCGCGGCAGCACCGCCACCGACGGGTCGCGGTACAGCAGCGCATTGACCAGGGTACCGCTGTGGTTGCCGGCACCGGGGTGCACGACCAGGCCGACCGGCTTGTTGATCACCAGCAGGTGCTCGTCCTCGAACAGCACGTCCAGCGGGATGTCTTCCGGCTCGGCGCTGGTCTGGGTTTCCAGCACCACCTGCAGGGTGACCACCTCGCCGCCGCGCAGCGCGTCGCGCGGGCGTGCCTGCGCGCCGTCCAGCAGGACGTCGCCGGCCTTGATCCACTCGGTCAGGCGGGAACGGGAATATTCGGGAAACAGCTCGGCCACGACCGCGTCGAAACGACGGCCGGCGGAGGTGTCGGGGACAACGGCCTGGCGGGCCGATTCGGAGGGTTGTTCAGACATGGCAGGGGGCATCTTTGAAATTTTGGGGTCCCGGCGAACCGGTTTCAGTCGCTGGACAGGACACTAGGCTATCATCGACCCTTCGTATTCCAGCCGCGTCCCGCATTGACCCCATGATCCGACGCTCCGTCCTGCTCTCCGCGCCCGTCCGCCTGACCGCCCTCCTGCTGGTGCTGGTCATCGTCGCCACTGGCTGCAACCGCGGCACCAAGGGCGATCGCCCTGATGAAGGCACCCCGGTCGAACAGCTCTACGAAAAGAGCCACAAGCTGATGCAAGGCGGCAACTGGAGCGGCGCCGAAGCCAGCTTCCGTCGCCTGGTGGCACAGTATCCCTACGGCCCGTACACCGAGCAGGCGATGATCGAATCGGCCTACGCCCAGTACAAGGCCGGCAAGCACGATGACGCGGTGTCCAGCATCGACCGCTTCATCCGTACCTACCCGACCCACCGCAACATCGCGTACCTGTACTACCTGCGCGGCCTGGCCAATTCCAATCGCAATACGGTATTCCTGCGTCGCGTATGGTCGCTGGACGCAAGCCGCCGCGATCTGTCCACGCCGCACCAGGCGTATTCAGACTTCAACATCGTGGTCGACCGCTACCCCAACAGCCGCTACGCCGCCGATGCGCGCCAGCGGATGCTGGTGCTGCGTGACGTATTCGCCCAGCACGAGCTCGACAATGCCCTGTACTACGTGCGTCGCGGCGCCTGGGTCTCGGCTGCCGGCCGCGCCAACTACCTGCTGGAAAACTACCCGCAGAGCGCATTCCAGAACGATGCCGTGGCGGTGCTGGCCGAGTCCTACACCCACCTGGGCAACAAGACCCTGGCCGACGACGCCCGCCGCGTCCTGCAGCTGAACCAGCCGGACCACCCGTGGCTGGAAGGCAAGTGGCCGAAGTACCCGTGGATGATCCGCAAGCTGAACCCGTTTGCCGGCGAAAAGTCCGCCGCCACCGGCCAGCGCAACGCGCGACTGGAAAAGAAGTAAGAAAAGAGGCCCCGCACGGGGCCTTTTTTTTTGCCTGGCGTCACCGCTAGGAATGCTACGAACCGGCGATCATTGCGACTTCCATCGCAGTCGGCGCGGAGCGCAGCTCCCAGAATGCGGCGCAAAGGCCATCCCGGCCTGCATGGAGCGCCACATGTCCTCACCGTCCCTGCGGTTCCGACTCCGCCCGACCCTGCTGGTCACTGCCCTGCTTGCGCTGGCCGCCAGTCCCCTTGTCGCGCTGGCGGCGGAGCCGGGTGACCTGCTCTCGGCCGCGCCCTACCGCGCCAGCTGGGTGCCCTCCAAGGCCGCCCAGGCCTACAAGCTGGCCTACCGCACCCCCGATCATCACGGACGCCTGGCCGAGGCGACGGGGCTGGTCTATCTGCCCGCCGGGCCTGCGCCAGCAGGTGGCTGGCCGGTCGTATCCTGGGCCCACGGCACCCAGGGCATCGCCGACCACTGCGCGCCTTCGGTATCCGGCCCCTATCAGCCCGAGCGCGATGGCCGCTTCCTCGACCAGTTCCTGGCACAGGGCTATGCCGTTCTCGCCGCCGACTACCAAGGCCTGGGCAGCCCGGGTGACCACGCCTACCTGCACGTGCGCACCTCCGCGCGCAACGCCATCGATCTCATCAAGGCCAGCCGCCATTTCCTCGGCAATGCCACGCTGTCACCGCGTTGGGTATCGGTGGGCCATTCGCAGGGCGGCGCTGCCGCGCTCACTGCCGGCCATCTGGCACCGTCCTATGGACCCTCGCTGCAGTACCGCGGCAGCTTCACCACCGGCACACCCACGGCCGTCGAACTGACCGCGCTGGTGATGAAGCCGGACAGCCGCACGCCGAATCCGGGCGCGCTCAATGCCTATCACGCCTACCTCCTCGATGGCCTGCTGCAGGTGGAGCCGCGTATCGCACGCGTACTCAGCGATGAAGGCCATGCACGGGTCGCGCTGGCGCGCCAGCAGTGCCTGGGCCCGCTGGCGGCCACCCTGGAAGGGGCGAACACGGGAGAAATGTTCAGCGCACCGTTGACCTCGGTGCCGGGCATCTGGGCGCTGCTGCATGACTATCTGGGCGTGCCACGGCGGGGCTTCAGCCAGCCGTTGATGCTGGGCCACGGCAGCGAGGATCGCGACGTGCCCTATCTCACCACCCTGCTGTATGCCGTCGGTCTGGCCCTTCGCGGCGAACCGGTGGCATTCCGCCGATACCCGGTCGACCATCGCGGCACGCTGGACGCAGCGGCGGCCGATGGCCTGGCATTCGTGCGTGCGCGGCTGGGGCACCGCCAATTTGACGAGGCCGCCGAAACCGCCGGCCTGGAGCAGCTGCTCAACGAAGCCCGGTAGATCCACGCCGTGCATCGATGGGCGATACACCCGGTTGCCGGCCAGCGGCCGGCACTACCGATGGATCCATCGAACATTGGTAGCGCCGGGCCATGCCCGGCGACCGGCCCTCAGCTCTTGTAGCCGTTGCTGATCGGGTAGCGGCGCTCACGCCCGAACGCGCGGCGCGAGACCTTCGGGCCCGGCGCGGCCTGGTGCCGCTTCCACTCGCTGATCCGCACCAGCCGCAGCACACGATCCACCACCGCCGCGTCATAGCCTGCAGCGACGATCTCCGCGCGCGACTGCTCCTGGTCGATGTAGCGGTACAGGATGCCGTCCAGCACGTCGTAGGCCGGCAGTGAATCCTGGTCGGTCTGGTTTTCGCGCAGTTCGGCCGAGGGCGGGCGGCTGATCACCGCCGGCGGGATCACCGGCGCACCGCCAACGGTGTTGCGCCACTTGGACAGGCCGAACACCTCGGTCTTGTACAGGTCCTTCAGCGGCGCGTAACCCCCGCACATGTCGCCATAGATGGTGGCGTAGCCGACCGCGTACTCGCTCTTGTTGCCGGTGGTCAGCAGCAGGCCACCGAACTTGTTGGCCAGTGCCATCAGGATCACGCCACGGCTGCGCGACTGCAGGTTCTCCTCGGTCACATCCGGCGTGGTGCCCTCGAACATCGGTGCCAGCGCCTGCATCAGGCCCTGGAACGCCGGCTCGATGGAAACGGCTTCCAGCTTCACGCCCAGCGCCTGGCACTGCTCGGCGGCCAGGTCGTTGGACATCCCGGCGGTATAGCGCGACGGCAGGCGCACCGCCGTCACGTTCTCCGCGCCCAGTGCATCGACCGCCATGGCCAGCACGATCGCCGAGTCGATGCCACCGGACAGACCCAGCCACACCTTCTTGAAACCGTTCTTGCTGCAGTAGTCCTGGATGCCGCGGGTCACCGCGCGCCAGGCCAGCGCATCCATGCTCTCGTCGCCGTCGTCCATCCATACCTGCGGCAGGAACCGGCGGGTAGCGCCGTCGTAGTCCACCACCAGCCACTGGTCGACGAAGGCCGCCGCGGCCGGGTGCACCGTGCCATCGCCATCGGCCACCACCGATGCACCATCGAACACCAGCGCGTCCTGGCCGCCCACCACGTTGAGGTAGGCGATGGCCGCGCCGCTTTCGCGGGTACGTGCAGCCAGCACGGCGTCACGCTGGGCATGCTTGCCACGCTCGTACGGCGAGGCATTGGGCACCACCACCAGCTGCGCGCCGGCACGCACCGTATCGGCCAGCGGCTCGGCGAACCACAGGTCCTCGCAGATCAGCAGGCCGACCGGGATGCCGTCGACCTCGAACACGCAGCTGCCACCGTCCGGGTCGACATCGAAGTAGCGGCGCTCGTCGAACACCGCGTAATTGGGCAGTTCGCGCTTGCGGTAGGTCTGCTCCACCAGGCCATCGCGCAGCACGCTGGCCGCGTTGTAGACCACCGCACCGGCGGCCTGTGGCCAGCCCACTACAGCGGTGATGCCACGGCACGCAGCAGCAATGCGGGTCATCGCCTGCTCGCACTCGTACAGGAAGCCCGGGCGCAGCAGCAGGTCCTCCGGCGGATAGCCGCTGACTGCCAGCTCGGGGAACATCACCAGCCCGGCGCCGTACTCATCGCGCGCCTGGCCAATCATCTCGATGATGCGCTCGGTGTTGCCGGCGACATCGCCAACCGGGAAGTCGAACTGCGCCATCGCGATGCGGATCGAAGCCATGAGGGTCCAGCCTGTGGTTGCAATGAGCACATTGTAGATCCACGCCATGCGTGGATGGGGTGCGCCCGGGTGTGTGCTGAAGTAGATCCACGCCATGCGTGGATGCGGTTCAGCGGGTCGCCGATGCCCAGACGCAGAAAGGCCGCCCTGAGGCGGCCTTTCTGTTTCAAGCAGCCGACCAACGGCCGGCTCTACAGAATCGTCTGCCGAAGGCAGTCGATCTTATTTCACCAGCTTGGCGATGGCAGCGCCCAGGTCGCCCGGCGAACGCACGGTGACGACACCAGCAGCTTCCATGGCAGCAAACTTGCCTTCGGCAGTGCCCTTGCCGCCCGATGCGATCGCACCGGCGTGGCCCATGCGCTTGCCGGCCGGAGCCGAAGCACCCGCGATGAAACCGACGACCGGCTTCTTCACATGGTTCTTGATGTACTCGGCACCGGCTTCTTCAGCGTCGCCGCCGATTTCGCCGACCATGATGATGCCTTCGGTCTGCGGGTCTTCGTTGAACAGCTTCAGGCAGTCGACGAAGTTCAGGCCGTTGATCGGGTCACCACCGATGCCGATGCAGGTGGACTGGCCCAGGCCGACTTCGGTGGTCTGCTTGACCGCTTCATAGGTCAGGGTGCCCGAACGCGACACGATGCCGATCTTGCCCGGCTTGTGGATGTGGCCCGGCATGATGCCGATCTTGCACTCACCCGGGGTGATGACGCCCGGGCAGTTCGGCCCGATCAGCACGGTGTCCGGATGCGAACGGGTCAGCACGTTCTTGACGCGCAGCATGTCCAGCACCGGAATGCCTTCGGTGATGCAGACGATGACCTTGATGCCGGCAGCAGCGGCTTCCAGGATCGCGTCAGCCGCGTACGGCGGCGGCACGTAGATGACCGAAGCGTTGGCGCCGGTGCTCTGCACGGCGTCGGCAACGGTGTTGAAGACCGGCAGGTCGATATGGGTGGTACCACCCTTGCCCGGGGTCACGCCGCCAACAACCTGGGTGCCGTACTCGATCATCTGAGTGGCGTGGAAGGTGCCCTGCTGGCCGGTGAAGCCCTGCACGATCACCTTGGTGTTCTTATTGATCAAAACTGACATTGGATTTCCTTCGGTGTCGGATCAGGCGGCGTTCTTGACAGCTTCGACGACCTTCTTGGCACCGTCGTTGATGTTGTCGGCCGGGATGATGGCCATGCCGCTGTCACGCAGCAGCTGCTTGCCTTCTTCCACGTTGGTGCCTTCCAGACGCACCACGACCGGAACCTTGACGCCCACTTCCTTCACGGCGGCAATGATGCCTTCGGCAATCATGTCGCAGCGGACGATGCCGCCGAAGATGTTGACGAAGATGCCTTCGACCTTGTCCGAGGACAGGATCAGCTTGAACGCTTCGATGACGCGCTGCTTGTTGGCGCCGCCGCCCACGTCCAGGAAGTTCGCCGGCTCGCCGCCGTTGAGCTTGATGACGTCCATGGTGGCCATGGCCAGGCCTGCGCCGTTGACCATGCAGCCGATGTTGCCGTCCATGGTGACGTAGTTGATGTCCAGCTCCGAAGCGATCACTTCGGTCGGATCTTCCTGGGTCTTGTCGCGCATGGCGACCAGGGCCTTCTGGCGGAACGCGGCGTTGTCGTCGCTGTCGAACTTGCCGTCCAGCGCGTACAGGTTGCCGTCGTCCAGGATGGCCAGCGGGTTGATTTCAACCAGCGCCAGGTCCTTTTCGTTGAACAGGCGGTACAGGTTCACCATGATGTTGGCGAACTGGCCGGCCTGCTTGGCGGTCAGGCCCAGCTTGAAGCCGAAATCACGACCGTGGTAACCCTGCACGCCTTCGACGAAGTCGACGTTCAGCGAGTGGATCAGCTCCGGGGTTTCAGCGGCGACCTGCTCGATCTCCACGCCGCCTTCCGAAGAAGCGATGTAGGTGATGGTCTTGGTGCCACGGTCAACCAGCACCGACAGGTACAGTTCCTTGACGATCTCGCCAGCGGTGGTCACCAGCACCAGGTTGACCGGCAGTTCAACGCCAGCGGTCTGGTAGGTGGCCATCTTGGTGCCGAGCATCTTGGCCGCAGCGGCCTTCACGTCGTCGGTGGTCTTGCAGAACTTGACGCCGCCAGCCTTGCCGCGGCCGCCAGCGTGGATCTGCGCCTTGACCATCCAGGGGCCCTGGCCCAGGGAGTTGGCAGCGGCAACAGCTTCGTCCGGGGTCGCAGCGACCTTGCCGGCCGGGACCGGGATGCCGTACTCGGCAAGCAGTTGTTTTGACTGGTATTCGTGGAAATTCATGCGTCACCGTGGGAATAGGAACGACCGCACGCAATTCCTCAGGGCCCCGGCGGGGCGCCGGCATGGACCGCGGCGGGCCCACTATTGTGGCCGAGCCGGCGCCGGGGCGCAAAGAAGTATGGACAAAAGGCCGGAACCGGCCAGATTTCCATGGTCATTCAGGCAGTTGCGGCACGGGCTGGATCACGCCGCAAACGCCCGCCCCGGCCGACTGCGCAGCCCAGCCCGGTACAGGCGCCCTATACTGGCCCCGTAAATTCGACCCACGGTGCCGGCAACCGGGCAGCGAGCAGATCCGACGATCGGGGGACGTCGGGCAGGTTCGGCCCACCGCCGTCATGACCCAGTTCCAGGCAGCCAGAAGGGGAGTTCCGGCGTGTCACCCAGTGCTTCATTGATCGACCGCATCGAATCGATACCGCGGCGCGAGCTGTATTTCTTCGCCCTGTACCGGGTGCTGATCGCCTCGGTCATCGCCGCCCTGCTGTACAGCCCACTGTCGGCAATCGGTGGCGAAGCGCATCACCCGCGCCTGGCCTATTCGGTCGGCGCCGCCTATCTGCTGCTGTCCCTGCTGTGGCTGGTGATCGGTCGCAACGAACGCTGGCTGCGGCAGATCGTGGTCGGCGGCGTGCTGCTGGACATCGTCGCCGCCAGCCTGCTGGCGCATGCCCTGCCCGGTGCCAGCGCCGGCATCTCGATGTCGCTGCTGTTCAACATCGCCGCCGCCGCCACCCTGCTGCCGCTCAGCTGGGGCCTGGTGCTGGCGCTGGCCGCCAGCGTCGCCACCGCCGCCGAATACCTGTGGAAAGTGTTGGAAGGCGGCGATCCCACCCGCACCCTGGCCGAACTGGCGATGTTCGCCACCAGCTACCTGGCCCTGGCCTTCATCAGCTACCAGGTCGGCAACCGTGCACGCCGCAACCAGCAGCTGGCCAACCAGCGTGGCGACGAAGTGGCCAACCTGTTCCAGATCAACGAACTGATCATCCGCCGCATGCGCACCGGCGTGGTGGTGGTGGACGCCGACAACCGCATCACCCTGGCCAACGAAGCCGCCTCGATCCTGTTGGGCGACGCCGATGGCAACAGTGATTCCGGCCGCCTCGACCTGGCCAGTGTCGCCCCCGAACTTGCCCGTCGCCTGCAACGCTGGCGCAACGGCTGGGCACAGGATGAAATGCCGCTGCAGCTCAACCCCGACCAGCCGGAAGTGCAGCCACGCTTCGCCCGCCTGCTGGCCGGCAGCGACCTGGTGCTGGTGTTCCTGGACGACTCCAGCGTGGTCTCGCGCCGCGCCGAATCGCTCACCCTGTCGGCGATGGGGCGCTTCTCGGCCAGCCTCGCGCACGAGATCCGCAACCCGCTGGCGGCCATCAACTACGCCGTGCAGCTGCTGGAGGAAGGCACCGGCTTCAACGAAAGCGACCGTCGCCTGCTGCAGATCATCCACCAGCAGTGCCAGCGCACCAACGGCATCGTTGAAAGTGTGCTGGGCTTGGCCCGGCGCGAACGCGCCAACCCGGAAAACGTCGACCTGGCCGCCTTCGTGCGCCGCTTCGTGCTGGAGTACAAGCAGGGCCAGACGCTGGAAACCGACAGCATCGAGCCGATCATCAACGACACCTCGGTGCCGGCCCAGGTCGACCCGCGCCACCTGTACCAGGTGCTGACCGTGCTGGTGCACAACGCCCTCAAGTACGGCCGCATCGGCGAGCAGCCCGCGCGCGTGCGGCTGCGCGTGGCGCAGCACGAGCGAAGTGCGGTGATCGACGTGATGGACCGTGGCCCCGGCATCCCCGAGACCGTCGCCGCGCAGCTGTTCCGCCCCTTCTTCACCACCTCCGAGCACGGCACCGGCCTGGGCCTGTACATCGCCCGCGAGCTGTGCAGGGCCAACCAGGCGCGGCTGGATTACATCCCCGTCCCCGCCGGCGGCTCCTGCTTCCGCCTGGTACTGCCCGGCCCGCACACCCTGCTTCCGCACTGATTCCGTGCGTCAAACATTTGTCGCCTTCCACACCCTCGGCTATCTTTCCCACCCATGAACGAAACCCGCAGCGCCCTCGTCGTCGACGATGAACGCGATATCCGCGAACTGCTGGTGTTGACCCTCGGCCGCATGGGCCTGCGCATCAGCACCGCCGCCAACCTCGCCGAAGCCCGCGAACTGCTGGCCAGCAATCCCTATGACCTGTGCATCACCGACATGCGCCTGCCCGATGGCAATGGCATCGAACTGGTCAGCGAGATCGCCCAGCACTACCCGCGCACGCCGGTGGCGATGATCACCGCCTTCGGCAGCATGGACCTGGCCGTGGAAGCGCTGAAAGCCGGTGCCTTCGATTTCGTCAGCAAGCCGGTGGACATCACCGTGCTGCGCGGCCTGGTCAAGCATGCGCTGGAACTCAACAACAGCGAACGCCCCGTTGCCGGCCCCGCCGCCGAACAGGCCGCACGCCTGCTCGGCGAATCGCCGGCGATGGACGTGCTGCGCGCCACCATCGGCAAGGTTGCGCGCAGCCAGGCGCCGGTCTACATCCTGGGCGAATCCGGGGTGGGCAAGGAACTGGTTGCACGCACCATCCACGCACAGGGTGCACGCGCCGCTGGGCCGTTCGTGCCGGTCAACTGTGGCGCCATCCCCACCGAGCTGATGGAGAGCGAGTTCTTCGGCCACCGCAAGGGCAGCTTCACCGGCGCCCATGCCGACAAGCCGGGACTGTTCCAGGCCGCACACGGCGGCACCCTGTTCCTGGATGAAGTGGCCGAGCTGCCGCTGCAGATGCAGGTGAAGCTGCTGCGTGCGATCCAGGAAAAATCGGTGCGCGCGGTGGGCGCCCCCAGCGAAGAGCCGGTGGACGTGCGCATCCTCTCGGCCACCCACAAGGATCTGGCCGAGCTGGTCGAAGACGGGCGCTTCCGCCACGACCTCTACTACCGCATCAACGTCATCGAACTGCGCGTGCCGCCGCTGCGCGAGCGTCGCCAGGACCTGCCCGCGCTGGCCGCGTCGATCCTGGCGCGGCTGGCCCGCAGCCACGGCCGCGCCACCCCGCTGCTGGCGCCGTCGGCGCTGGACGCGTTGGCCCAGTACGGCTTCCCCGGCAACGTACGCGAGCTGGAGAACATCCTGGAACGCGCGCTGGCACTGGCCGAGGAAGACCGTATCGGTGCCGACGACCTGCGCCTGCCGCAGCATGCGCCGCGCTCACCGGGCAGCGCTGCGCACGCCGAAGCCGTGGTGGATCTGCATCCAGGCAGTGCCGCCCTGCCCTCGTATATCGAGCAGCTCGAGCGCAGTGCGATCCAGCGCGCGCTGGAAGAAAACCGCTGGAACAAGACCCGCACCGCCGCGCAGCTGGGCATCACCTTCCGCGCGCTGCGCTACAAGCTGAAGAAGCTGGGGATGGAATAAGGCGGGGCACCCCGTGGTGGTGCCGGCCGCTGGCCGGCAACCCCGTGCACCCCCCATCCACGCATGGCGTGGATCTACGGCATCAATCCTTGGTGACGCGATTGATCTCGGCCAGGCTGGTCACACCCGCGGCCGCCTTCTTCAACGCCGACTGCCGCAGGTCATTCACACCGATCGCCTGCGCGGCCTCGGCAATCTGCAGCGCATTGCCGCCCGCCAGCACGATGGTCGCGATCTCGTCGGTCATCGGCATCACCTGGTAGAGGCCGGTACGGCCCTTGTAGCCCTCGGTGCATTCGTCGCAGCCTACCGCCTCATACAGCTCGATGCCTGCATCCAGCTGCGCCTGGGTGAAGCCCTCGGCCAGAAGGGCGTGTGCAGGCAGGTCGGCCGGCCGCTTGCAGTTCGAACACAGGCGGCGCGCCAGGCGCTGGGCGATCACCAGCGTCACCGAGCTGGTGATGTTGTACGGCGCGATGCCCATGTTCATCAGGCGCGCGATGGTCTGCGGCGCATCGTTGGTATGCAGCGTGGACAGCACCATGTGACCGGTCTGCGCAGCCTTGATCGCAATTTCCGCCGTCTCCAGGTCGCGGATTTCGCCGACCATGATGATGTCCGGATCCTGTCGCAGGAACGAGCGCAGCGCTGCGGCAAAGGTCATGCCGCGCTTGTTGTTCTGCTGCACCTGGTTGACGCCGGGTAGGCGGATTTCCACCGGATCCTCGGCGGTGGAGATGTTGCGGGTCTCGTCGTTGAGGATGCCCAGTGCGGTATACAGGGACACCGTCTTGCCTGAACCGGTCGGGCCGGTCACCAGTACCATGCCGTAAGGCTTGTGGATCGCCTCCAGGAACAGCTTCTGCTGGTCCGGCTCGTAACCCAGCTTGTCGATGCCCAGCTTGGCCGCGCTGCCATCGAGGATACGCAGCACCACCTTCTCGCCGAACAGCGTCGGCAGGGTGCTGACACGGAAGTCGATCTGCTTGGTCTTGGAAAGATTGAGCTTGATGCGGCCATCCTGCGGCACGCGCTTTTCAGCGATATCCAGCTGCGCCATCACCTTCAGGCGCGCGGCAATGCGCTGGTTGAGCTTGTTCGGCGCACGCGCGACCATTTTCAACAGGCCATCGATGCGCAGGCGCACGCGGTAATCGTCTTCGTAGGGCTCGAAGTGGATGTCCGAGGCACCCTTTCGGATCGCATCGATCAACACCTTGTTGATGAACTTCACCACCGGAGTATCGTCGCCCTTGGCGTCGATGCCCGAATCGGTGCCGCCGGCCATGTCATCGTCGCCACCGGAGATATCAAGGTTGGCGAGACCATCGTCATCTCCGCCCAGCGAATCGCCCAGCGTGTCATGGCTGGAGTGCCACTGCTCCAGAGTGCGGCGGATCTGGTCCTCGTCAACCAGGATCGGCTCCACCACCAGATTGGTGTGGAACTTGATTTCGTCCAGTGAATGAGTCGGGTTGCTGGTGCCGACGAACAGCTTGCCGCCACGCTTGAACAGCGGCAGCACGTTGTGCTTGCGCAGCAGCTCCTCGCTGACCAGGCTCATCGCGTTCTGGCTGGCATCGAATACCGACACGTCGAACAGCGGCATGCCGAACTCGACCGCATTGGCAGCGGCCAGCTGCGGCGGCGAGACCACCTTGTTCTGCGCGAACCAGGTGGGCAGCGGCTGGCGGGCTGCGGTGGCCTTGGCCATGGCATCGCGGGCACCGGCTTCATCCAGTGCGCCGTCCTGGACCAGACGACGGGCCAGACCGGTGATGCCGACGAGATTGGCGGAGGTGACTGCGTTCATGGCGGCTGACTTTGAAAAAGGTACAAGGCTTTATAGTCGCGCCAAGCGCGTTACACAAATGAAGATGCCCGCGATTTCTCGCGGGCATCCCGGGTCACACCAGCGCAGTGTGCTGAGCGCTGGCCCCAGTTACGGGGTCAGGGTCTCGCACGGGTCATCCTTATAGTTTGCGACGCTCGACTTGGTAACGACGCAAGCCCAAGTGATCGGCGCAACGCCATCAGTCGGGAAGGTGGGGGTCAGCGTGACAGTTGCAGTCGTGTCCTTCGAGGTGCCGGTCAGCACGCCGTTGCCAGTGCAGTTGGCGGCACCCTGGCACAGATTGGCCACTTCCGACGAGTGGTTCTCGCCAACCTTGATCTTTTCGCCGGCAACGCTGCCAATCGCCTGGGTGATCTTGGCGCGAGCGGTGTAGTTCTTGTACTGCGGCAGCGCGATGGCGGCCAGGATCGCGATGATCGCAACGACGATCATCAGTTCGATCAGGGTGAAGCCCTTCTGGTTCTTCATGATTACATCCCCAAGATTAGTGGTGGTTGAGTCAGCGCGCAGGAGCGGTCCGGCCAACGGCCGGTTGAGCGGGTCCTGCACCCTGCGGGTGGATCTACGCAGGTTGCGTGCCAACCCCGGCACGCCTCCCCCTGGATTTCCCCGCGCCCATGATGGCAGCAATTTCTGCGATGTGAACCCCCCAGTCATCATTCTGCGATGGACCCGGCAATGTGACGCAGTGCGTCACCTTTGGCCGGCCGCCGGCACGATTTCGCATTTCCGCCCCTCCCGGATCTGCCAAGACGACGATGAACCCGCTACCATCGGCAGATGCCCGTCTGGGGATGGCGGGCCGGGGAGCCAACATGTCTGTCAGTCGCAGTGCGATCAAGAAGGAACCGGTGGCCCGCGCCACCATGGAGTTGCAGCCGTTTGTCTGGCAGGGGACCGACAAACGCGGCGTGAGGATGAAGGGCGAGCAGCTGGCAAAGAACGCCAACCTGCTGCGCGCCGAGCTGCGCCGGCAGGGGATCAACCCCGACCAGGTCAAGGCCAAGCCCAAACCACTGTTCGGTGCCGCCGGCAAGGCAATCGGCACCAAGGACATCGCCTTCTTCAGCCGGCAGATGGCCACGATGATGAAGTCCGGCGTGCCGATCGTGTCGGCACTGGAGATCATCGGCAGCGGGCACAAGAACCCGCGCATGAAGAAGATGGTCGACGGCGTCCGCACCGACATCGAGGGCGGCTCGTCACTGTACGAATCGGTCAGCAAGTACCCGGTGCAGTTCGACGAGCTGTACCGCAACCTGGTACGCGCCGGCGAAGGCGCCGGCGTGCTGGAAACGGTGCTGGACACCGTGGCCACCTACAAAGAAAACATCGAAGGCCTGAAAGGCAAGATCAAGAAGGCACTGTTCTACCCGGCAATGGTCATCGCGGTAGCGCTGCTGGTCAGCGCCATCCTGCTGATCTTCGTGGTGCCGCAGTTCGAGGATGTGTTCAAGAGCTTCGGCGCCGACCTGCCGGCCTTCACCCAGATCATCGTCAACGCTTCGCGCTTCATGGTGTCCTGGTGGTGGCTGATCGCCATCGTCGTGATCGGCAGCATCGTCGGCCTGGTCATGGCCTACAAGCGCTCACCCGCCATGCAGCACGCGATGGACCGCTACATCCTGAAGGTGCCGGTGATCGGCCAGATCATGCACAACAGTGCCATCGCCCGTTTCGCCCGCACCACGGCGGTGACTTTCAAGGCCGGCGTGCCGCTGGTGGAGGCGCTGGGCATCGTCGCCGGCGCCACCGGCAACAAGGTCTATGAGGAGGCCGTGCTGCGCATGCGCGATGACGTGTCGGTCGGCTATCCGGTCAACATGGCGATGAAGCAGACCAACCTGTTCCCGCACATGGTCATCCAGATGACCGGCATCGGCGAAGAGGCCGGCGCGCTGGATACCATGCTGTTCAAGGTGGCCGAGTATTATGAGCAGGAGGTCAACAATGCCGTTGACGCCTTGAGCAGCCTGCTCGAACCGATGATCATGGTGTTCATCGGTGTGGTCGTGGGCGGCATGGTCGTCGGCATGTACCTGCCGATCTTCAAGCTCGCCTCCGTCGTCGGATAACACATACATGGCTTTTCTTGACCAGCATCCCGGCCTCGGCTATCCCGCCGCGGCCGGCCTGGGACTGCTTCTGGGCAGCTTCCTGAACGTCGTCATCCTGCGCCTGCCCAAGCGGCTGGAATGGCAGTGGAAGCGCGATGCGCGCGAGGTTCTGGAGGAGCCGGACTTCTACGAGCCGCCCCCGCCGGGCATCGTGGTGGAGCCTTCGCACTGCCCCCACTGCAAGCACAAGCTGGCCTGGTACGAGAACATCCCGCTGTTCAGCTGGATGATCCAGGGCGGCAAGTGCCGCCACTGCAAGGCGCCCATCTCCATCCAGTACCCGCTGGTGGAGGCCCTGACCGCGGTGATGGTGCTGGCCTGTGTGTGGCAGTTCGGCTTCGGCTGGCAGGGCTTCGGTGCGATCGTGCTGACCTGCTTCCTGATCGCCCTGTCCGGCATCGACCTGCGCACCCAACTGCTCCCGGACCAATTGACCCTGCCGCTGATGTGGCTGGGGTTGATCGGCAGCATCGACAACCTGTACATGCCCGCCAAACCGGCCCTGCTCGGCGCCCTGCTGGGCTACCTGTCGCTGTGGTCGGTGTGGTGGCTGTTCAAGCAGCTGACCGGCAAGGAAGGCATGGGCCACGGCGACTTCAAGCTGCTGGCCGCGCTGGGCGCCTGGTGCGGGATGAAGGGCATCCTGCCGATCATCCTGATGTCGTCGGTGCTGGGCGCCCTCATCGGCTCGATCTGGCTGTACAGCCGTGGCCGTGACCGGGCGACACCGATTCCGTTCGGCCCCTACCTGGCACTGGCCGGCTGGCTGTTCTTCATGTGGGGCGAGCCCCTGCTGAACCAGTATCTGGTGATGAGCGGGCTGCGCTGAGGGGAGTCCCCATGAGCCAGTATGTGGTGGGTCTGACCGGCGGCATTGCCTCGGGCAAGAGTGAGGTAACCCGGCGCTTCGAGGCGCTGGGTATTGTCGTGGCCGACGCCGACCTGGCCGCGCGCGCGGTGGTGGCGGTGGGCAGCCCTGCCCTCGCCCTGATTGCCGAGCGCTTCGGTGCAGACATGCTGCTCACCGACGGCGCCCTGGACCGGGCGCGCCTGCGTGCCCACATCTTTGCCGACCCGGCCGAGCGGACGGCGCTGGAAGCAATCACCCACCCGGCCATCCGCCGGCTGATGCAGCAGCAGTGCGAGCAGGCCGCCAGCCCCTATGCGCTGGCGGCGATCCCGCTGCTGACCGAAGTGGGCGGTCGCCAGGCCTATCCGTGGCTGGACCGGGTGCTGCTGGTGGATGCCCCGGAAGCCGTGCAGCACGCCCGGCTGATGCAGCGCGACGGCATCGACGCCGCGCTGGCCGACCAGATGATCGCCGCCCAGGCCACCCGCGCGCAGCGCCTGGCGCTGGCTGATGATGTGGTCGTCAATGATGGCCATCCGGATGACCTGCAGGCGCAGGTCGAGCGGTTGCATGCGCGGTACCTGGTGTTGGCGGCAGGGTAATCCTGCAGGTCCATCGGCACCGCGCGAACGCGCATCCACGCATGGCGTGGATCTACTCCAGCTGCTGGCGGGCGTAGCGGGCCAGTTCGCGGGCGGCCAGCAACAGACCTTCCACTACATCCGGCGGCAGTTGCTGGCCCGCGCTGCCCTGCACGCGTGCCGCTTCGGCGGCGTGCAGCATCTGGATCAGCGCATTGAGACCGGCCAGGGTACGGCTGAGGCTGGCCAGGGTTACGGCCTGCGACGGACTGAGACCGGTGCCCTTCCGCGTCTGGCCATCGGCGTTGTCGCGGCCATCCATGCGTGCCATCAGCGCGGGCAGCAGGTCGCTGGGTTCGGCCAGCACGTCTTCGATGCGTTCGGCGATGTCGGCCGGCAACTGATCGGCGGATTCGCCGACCAGGCGGCGCAGGTTCGGATAGGTGGTGCGTGCAGACATGGCAATGCTCCTCGCAGACGGCAAGGCCACCCGCGGATGCGGGGTGGCGGACGGTGCGGGTTGGCGTACCGGAGACCCAACAACTCGAAAGCAAGGAAAAAGACTCCAGCGGACTCTTGCGAGTCCCCACGCACCGCCCGCCGAAGCAGAAGGCATGCGATGCATTTTCCACGATGGCCAAAGCGCATCTGGAGCTTTCAAGTTGTCGGGTTTATTCAGGACGCCAATCCCGGCCGGGGCGATGACCCCGACCGTGCCATCTCGCCAGCTGCATGCATTGCGGTCATGAGGCGAAAACGCCATGCGGCCAACCGTCTGCGGAACCGTGCGGTGTGACACGCGCAGGGCGCGGAATGCATCACGCAGGTGTCGTGCTGGACCAGAAACGCCGCGCCTTCGCGGAAGCTGCATTGGCGTTGCATGCGACATTTCGCGCCGAGCGGGAGATTTTGGCGACGGAGGATTCGTGCCGACCAAGGTCGGCACCCACCAAAGCGGCAGCCAGAAGGCGTTACAACGGCTTCGGCGAGAACGTCAGTGTGGCGATCACGCCGCGGGCGCCGCCCGGGCGCACGCTCACCTGCCAGCCGTACAGATCGCACAGGCGGCTGACGATCGACAGGCCAATGCCACCGCCCTGCGAGTGACCGGCATGGGTACCGCGGTAGCCGCGCTGGAACAGCTTGGCGGCATCTTCCTCGCTCAGGCCTGGCCCGCTGTCGGTCACCGACACGGCGTTGGTGCCCACATGTACGCGCACCTCGCCATCCTGCGAGTACTTCACCGCATTGCCAATCAAGTTGCCCAGCGCCACCGACAACGCCGCTTCGGGGGCATCGATGACCAGATCGCGTTCGCCATCCAGGTGCAGCTCCAGCGGCTTGCCACCCAACTGGGCGCGGTGCGCGTCCAGCAGCTGTTCGGCCACCCGGGCCACATTGCTGCTGCCCTGCCCGCGTTCGTTGCGCGACAGCAGCAGCAGCGCGCCGATCAGATCGCTGCACTGCTGCTCAGCACGCTGGATGCGCTGCAGGCGCTGCAGCACCTTTTCGTCCAGGCCGGGGCGGGTCAGCAGAAGCTCGGTGGCGCCACGGATCACCGCCAACGGCGTGCGCAGCTCGTGGCTAACATCGGCATTGAACTCACGGTCGCGCTGCACCACTTCGGTCAGCCGCGAGGAATAGTCATCCAACGCCTGTGCCAACTGGCCCACTTCGTCATCCGGGAAGCGCGGCGCCAACGGCTCGGGCTCACTGGTACCGCCACGGTACGCACGCAGGCGCGCGGCCAGATCCGAGACCGGCTTCATCACCTTGGAGGCCGACCACCAGCCCAGCACCAGCGACAGCAGGCTGAATACCAGCACCGACAGGAACAGCGCGCGGTTGAGCTGCTGCCCACCGCGGACGCTGTCGGTCATGTCGTAGGCCAGGAACGCCCAGGCATCGGGAGTCTTGCGCACGGCCAGCTTGTAGGAATAGCGCTCGCCGCGCTCGTCCACACCGCCCATGTTGTACAGGCCGTCCTTGAACTCGTACCAGTCCGGCTCCTCCTCGCGCAGGGCTTCGAACTTGTCCGGCTTGATCAGGCGCGCGCGCATCTGCTGCACCGGCAGGTCGGGGTTGCGGTCCGGGCTTTCGTAATAACGCCGCACGTACTCGCTGATGTTGCGGTTCATCACGTCTTCCACCAGCTGGTTTTCCACCCGCATGCGGGCCCAGTTGGTGGCGAACGCGAACAGTGTCGTCAGGCAGAAGCCCAACAACACGAACGAGACGATGATGCGGCTGCGCAGGCGCCGCCGATAAGGCGTGCGCCGGCGCTCCCCCTTGCTTGCCACAGAATCAGGCTTCCGGCGTAGCGATGCGGTATCCGATGCCATGGCGGGTCTGGATCATCGGCACTTCAAAGGGCTTGTCCACCACGGCGCGCAGGCCGTGGATGTGCACGCGCAGCGAATCGGAGTCCGGCAGCTCTTCGCCCCAGACACGGGTTTCCAGTTCCTGCCGGGTGACCACGGCCGGGGCCGCTTCCATCAACGCCTGCAGGATCTTCAGTGCGGTCGGGTTGAGCTGCAGCAGCTTGCCCTGGCGGCGCACTTCCAGCGTGTCGAGGTTGTATTCCAGATCACCGGTTTCCAGCACACGGGTCTGCACGCCCTTGCCGCGACGCGACAGGGCGTTCAGACGCACTTCCACTTCCTGCAGCGCGAACGGCTTGATCAGGTAGTCGTCAGCACCGGAATCGAAGCCGGCCAGCTTGTTGTCCAGCGAATCGCGCGCGGTCAGCATCAGCACCGGGGTCTGCTTGCGCGCTTCATTGCGAAGCTTGCGGCAGACTTCGATGCCGTCCATGCCGGGCAGGTTGAGGTCCAGGACAATCGCGTCGAACTCGTGCACGACAGCCAGATGCAACCCGGTCACTCCGTCGGCAGCGAAGTCCACGGTGTGGCCCCGGTCCTCCAGGTAGTCGCCCAGATTGGCCGCAATGTCGCTGTTGTCTTCGATTACCAGGATTCTCACTGTCACCTCTAATTGACGAATTTACCGACGCGCTGGGCCTGGCCCATGTCGCGCTGTGCCTTGTCCTTCTGCCGAGCACGCTCGGCGACGGTCATGCATTGCGTGGACGACATGTTGGAACCAATGGTCTTCTCACGTCGGCATATTAGACGACTATCTTCACGCGCCTGTGTCAAAACGGTGTTCACGACCTGCTGATCGTTGAAGACCTCAGTTCGTACCGATTCAGGCATCGCGTCCTTGGTCGGGTACTGCTCGGCGGCGGCACGGATGCGAACCAGGGTCTCGCGGACCTTGCCGCGCTCTTCCTGACGCAGCTCGGAATAGGTTTCGCCATCGTTGAGCTCGATCTCGATGCGCTCTACCTGCTGCAGCAGCGGCTTGCCCGGCAGGAATACCTCTTCGGCACTCTTGGCCCCTGCCGAAGCAGCGACCAGGGCCAACGCCGAAACCAGAACCGCTGATATCACTGGATGCTTCATGACAAACGAATCCCTGTCTGAGGTGAACGCCGACTGTATGCGGATGCCCGCTCTGCCAGCAAGTGCTGGCCGGCAGGGTGCAGGCGGCCTTAAAGCTTGGAGTCCGGGTTCAAGTTGCTGTAGGTGCGCTGGTCGTTGAGCAGGGCCTTGCCCTTCTCTTCGATGCGGCGCCGTTCGGCCACGGTCATGCAACGGCTCTTGGGCATGTTGCTGCCCGTGGTGCGCTGGTACGAGCAGATCTGGCGGCTGTCGTCGTGGGCGCGCGTCAGGATGCTGTTGACCCGCTCCTGATCGTTGAAGACGTCGTTCTGCACCTGCGGCGGCAGCTCCTGGACGGTCTGCCGGTCGCCCATCCGCTGGGTGATCCGCGCCAATGCCTGCTGGACCTGACTGCGGTCCTCGGCGGAGATTTCGTTGTAGTCGCCCTGCCGCAGGGCTTTTTCGACCTGGCGGACCTGCTCGGCCACCGGGGTCTGGCGGTCCATCTGCACAGCCGCCTTTTCCGGCTTGGCCAGTGCAACGCCAGGCAGGCACAGCAACAGCACGATCATCGTGGTGCGGTACATCGCCAACCTCCCGATCCTTCGGAACGAAGGCCCAACTCTACGAGTGTCCCCACGTGCCCACAAGGGCCCCTTGGCAGGGGGACACAGGGCATAAAAAAGACCCAGGCGGTGCACCCGCCTGGGCCTGAAGTTGTATCCCGATACCGATCCTGCTGAGAGGCAGAGCTGCGGTTCGTTGAAGGCTACGCCCGGGGCGATTAAAGCAGCGTTAAACCCGCCAACCCCGCCTGAACTTAATTTCAAATCGCTGAAATATCAGGGTTTTTTGATCTTCTCAACGTGTTCGATGATGCGTGCGGCCACATCCACCCCGCAGGCGGCCTCGATCCCTTCCAGGCCCGGGGTGGAGTTCACCTCCAGCACCAGCGGGCCGCGCTCGGAGCGGATCAGGTCCACCCCGCAGACGCCCAGTCCCAGCGCCTTGGCCGAACGCACCGCCACCTGCTGTTCGGCCCGGCTGGCCTTGGACGCCACCGCCGTGCCGCCGGCATGCAGGTTCGAGCGGAAATCCCCCTCCGGCGCCTGGCGCTGCATCGACGCCACCACCTGGTCGCCGACCACGAAGCAACGCAGGTCGGCGCCCTTGGCCTCGCCGATGAACTCCTGCATCAGGAAGTTGGCATACAGGCCACGCAGGGCTTCGACGATGCCGCGCGAGGCGCTGGCCTTCTCGGTGAGGATCACGCCACGGCCCTGGGTGCCTTCATTGAGCTTCACCACATGCGGCGGTGGGCCGAGCATGGACAACAGGTCGACAGTGTCATCCGGGTTGTCACCGAAGACGGTAACCGGCATGTCGATGCCCTTGGCCGCCAGCAGCTGGTGCGCCCGCAGCTTGTCGCGCGAGCGCAGGATCGCGTCGGACGGATTGGGCGTGCGTGCGCCCATCAGTTCGAACTGGCGCAGCACGGCGGTGCCATAGCGGGTGACCGAAGCACCGATGCGCGGGATGACCGCATCCACGCCGGTCATCGGCCGCCCCTTGTAGTGCATGGAAAAGCCGTCCGCGGCGATGCGCATGTAGCAGCGCAGCGGATCCAGGATGCGCACGGTATGGCCGCGCGCGCGCGCGGCCTCGACCAGCCGACGGGTGGAGTACAGCCGGGTGTTGCGGGACAGGATGGCGAGCTTCATCGCAGTGGGATCGGTCGGCAGGCGCGCAGCATAGCGTTTCAGCGTTGCGTCTGGATGATGCTGCCCGGCCCGCGCGCAACCGCGCTGCCCAGCTCACTCCATGCCTGGCAACACCGGCGGACAGGTGCGTGCCGCTTCACCCAACGCGGCGATGCAGGCCATCTGGATGACCGACCCACTGAAGGCGTCCTGATAGATCTGCCCGATCAACCGCGCCGCCTCCGGGCCACCGGCACGCCCGAGTGCTCGAACCGCTTCGACCTGTTTGGCCGAGCCGATGCCGGCCGAAAGAAAGATCCTGTGCAGCCGTGTGACAACGTCATCCCTGCTTTCCACGCGCATGTTTCCACTTGAAAGGAGTCTGGACGCTAAACGGGCTGCCATCGGTGTGCCATGGGGATTGTTGAAAGCCGGTGCTTGTCAGCGACGTCACAGTTGCCTGCGCAGCAATGCCGGCGTCAGCCGGGTCATCTTCAGCGTCAGTTTGCGCAACGATGTCGCATTGGCATAACCGACCCGTTCTGCAACGTCATCGATGGACAGATCGGTCATCTCCAGCAGGCGCTGCGCCATGCGCATGCGCACCGCCTGCACCAACACGCGCGGCGAACTGCCGGTGACCCGGTGTACCCGTCGCGCCAGCGTGCGGGTGGTCAGATGCAGGCGTTGCGCGGCCTCTTCCATGCCCAGCGGATGCGGCAGGCTGGTTTCGATCAACGATTCAAAACGGCGCACGGTGTCATCGTCATGGTCGGCGCCCTGCCACGCCATGTAGCGCGCCTGCGTGCTACGGCTGTCGACCAGCAGGAAACGCATGACCGCTTCGGCCACCTCGCGGCCCGCGTACTGCCGTACCAGATGCAGCATCAGGTCCATCTGCGCCATCGCCGCGCCGGCGGTAGTGAGGCGGCCGTCTTCGACCACCATACAGGCCGGATCCAGCCGCGCGCGCGGGAAGCGACGACGCAGCAGGCTCGACAATGCCCAGTGGCTGGTGATGCGACGCCCATCCAGCAGCCCGGCCTCGCCCAGCACCAGCACGCCCGAGCAGCTGGCACAAGTACGCCCACCTCGGTCGTGGAACTGCCGGGCCAGCTGTGCCAACTGCTGCGCATCAACCATCGCCAGGCGGCGCAGGGCGATGCCATCGGTGTAGCGCGCATCCAATCCGCAGGGCTCGTGTCCGTTGACGTCGAGCATGCCGTCCAGGCCGAGGCTGGGAATCACCAGTATGCCAGGGTCACCGTCGCCGATGCTCGACAGCGGATCCGCGCGCAGGGTCATGCCGTTGCTCAGGCGCAGCTGGCGGCGGCTGCCGACCACCCGCCATCGGAACGCCGGTCGGCCCAGCCGCTCGGCGGAGCGGTTGGCGAAGTCCAGTACGTCCAAGGTCGCTCCGACGCTGGCTGCAAGGGTGCCGTCGAGGACGGCGATCACGAACTCTGGCGTGTCCATTGCGGATTCTTTTTTGTCAATCAGGACACCTCGCAGTCTAGATCAGGACCGTTCTAATGGGGGACGGGCTGATCAAGGAGACGCCAGCAAATGCATTCCGGGCCACATGCCACCGCCTTGGCGTCAGCGCGCAGTGCGCTGCCCTCGCTGTGGCCCGCCTTCGCGCTGTGCCTGTCGATGGCGGTGGCCAACGGCCTCGGCCGCTTCGCCTACGCGCTGCTGCTGCCGGCCATGCGCGAAGACCTCCTCTGGAACTACGCGCAGGCCGGCTGGCTCAACACCGCCAATGCGCTGGGCTACGTGTTGGGGGCCGCATCGGCGTATGCCCTGCTGCACCGGGTCAGCGCACGTCGCCTGTTCCAGGTGGGGCTGGGTCTGTGCCTGTTCACTCTGGCCGCCACCGGCGCCAGTGGAGCGCTGCCATGGCTGAGCAGCCAGCGCGCGCTGAACGGCATCGGCGCGGCGTGGGTGTCGGCGTGCGGCAGCACCCTGGTGCTGCTGCATTACCGCCACGCACCGGCGCGACGCGGCGCGGCCACCGGGCTGTTCTTTGGTGGTGCAGGCATCGGCATCGTCGCGGCCGGGCTGGCGGTGGCACCACTGCTGGCACTGCGCGGCCCTTCGGCATGGCCGCAGGCGTGGATGGCGCTGGGCGCGGTGGGCCTGCTCGCCTCACTGTGGCCATTGCGCCTGGCCGGCCAGGTGCAGGAAGCGGCAGCCACGGCCGAGGCGGATCGCAGCGGGCCACTCCCGCTGCGCCACCTCGGCGCCTGCCTGGCCGCGTATTTCTGCTGGGCCGGCGGCTACATCATCTACCTCACCTTCATCTTCGCCTGGTTGCGCGAACACGGCCTGTCCTGGCAATCAGGTGTGGCGGTGTGGAGCGTGCTCGGCATCGCCATCCTCGGCTCGGGCCTGCTGTGGCGCCGCGCGCTCGCGCACTGGCCCGGTGCTTACACGCTGTCGGTGTGCTGCGCCATTTCGCTGCTGGGTACGCTGGCGCCACTTCTGGGCAGCACCTCCAGCCTTTTCATTTCAGCGGCCGTGTTCGGATCCAGCGTGTTCATCGCTGCGGCCGCGATCGCGGTGCTGGTCCGGCAGAACCTGCCGGCAGCACGCATCGGTCGCGCGATGGCGCTGTTCAACCTGGCCTTCGCAGCAGGCCAGGCGATCGGTCCGGTCGCCGCCGGCGCGATAGCCGATCGCATCGGTCTTGATGGCGCGCTCTGGCTCAGCGCCGCGCTGCATCTGGCCGCCGTCCTGCTGCCGTGGACGGCACGCGCTCCACGACACGCCGCCTAGCGCCTGCATCCCACACCCGTCCGAGGCCCTGCCATGCGCATCTCCATCTCGCCCCGCTTTTCCGAAGTCGACGTACTCGGCCATGTAACCAACACCGCGCTGCCGGTGTGGTTCGAACACGGGCGGCTGCCGATCTTCCTGCAGTTCAGCCAGAGCGAAAACATGCGCGACCTGAGCCTGATCCTGCGCCGCTACGAGATCGACTTTCTCAAGCAGATACGGGCCAGCCACGACGTCGAGATCGAGACACGCATCGATGCGATCGGCCGATCGTCGCTGTCGATCGTGCAGAGCGCGCTGCAGTACGGGCAGCTGGTCGCCAGCGGCCGCTGCGTGATGGTGCATTTCGATTACGCCGCCAACACCACACGGGAGATCGACAGCGCACGCCGCCACGCGCTGTCGATCTTCTTCACCGAAGCGTACGCACAGTCATTGGCAATGAGGGAACCATGCTGACCAGGACACACCGCGATACCGAGACCTTCCTACGGCAGATCCAGGCTGCGCTGCCGGCGTTCGACAGCCGCGTGCTGCCGCAACAGCCACTGCCGAAGGAGCGCTGGACCGAACTGATGGACCAGGGCATCTGCCTGCCGGCGATTCCGGCTACACACGAGGGCCGGCACAGCCACCGCGAGATGTGCGAGGTGATCGAGATCGTGTCCGAGTACAACCTGCCCTTGGGCATGTACACGATGATCGTTACCGTGCTGTTCCTGCGCAACGTGGCACTGTCCGGATCACCGGCACTGCAGGAAGAAGTCTTCGACGACTTCCAGGAGAACCCGGTGATCGGCGGGATCGCCTTCACCGAGCCGGAATTCGGCTCGAGTCTGGCGCGGATGAAGACTACCTACGAGGAAACCGATGCGGGTTACCACGTCCGTGGCAGCAAGCACTGGCAGGCGTTCAGCGCGCAGGCCGACTGGTGGATCGTGTGCGCAAGGCAGTACGCCGGCAAGGAATTCGGCTACTTCGTCCATCGGCGTTCGGAGGGCGGCTTCGTCACCACCGAGGTATACGACAGCCTGGGCCTGAAGAACCTGGGCTATGGCCTCAACGACATCGATATCCTGGTGCCGGCGCAGAGGCGGCTGGACAAGCGCCGCAGTGGCCTGGGCGATACCGCCGAGATTCTGTGTGCCTCCCGCTTCAGCAAGGCGGCGATGTCCAGTGGCTTCCTGCGCAGGCTGTACCGCGAGGCGCTGGCGCAGACCAAGGGGCGAAAGATCGGCAAGGGTTGCCTGTACGACATCGACTACGTGCGCTACAAGGTGTCGCGCATCCGCAACCACTACGTGATCTGCAACGCGCTCTACCATCACCTGCTGCTGGAAGAGGACTACCGCCACGACATTGCTGGCAGCATGTTCGCCTCGCTGGCGACCAAGGTGCTCTCATCGGAACTGATGCTGGAATCGGCCATCGACTACCAGCAGCTGTGCGGCGGCGAGGGCTATCGCACCGGCGCGGACAACATCGCAGCGACCGCCCTGCTGGATGCGCGGGTCTATACCCTGTTCGACGGCACCAACGACCTGCTCTGCCAGCACCTGGCCGACATCGCGTTGCGCGAGATGCACATCGGTGGCCTGTCGGGCTTGGGCGAAGTGCTGCGCGAGAACCGCCATACCCGCCACGCGGCAGCGCAGGTGTGGCAGCTCGATGGCATCGACACCGACAACCTGAGCCAGGCCGGACGGGTGATCCTCGGGCGTATGCTGTCACGTGCGTTCGGGCTGGATTGCCTGGTCCGCCGCGCGCAGCGCCTGCACCTGATGCCGGGCGCCGGCCTGGTTGCGCGCGACGACGAATCGCAGGCGCGCTATGACCGTCGCGACATCCGCTTGGCGTCGAAGCTGCTGATGCTCAACCTCAATGCGTTGCGGGAAGAGCTGGAATACGTGCAGAACGAGGACTGACCACGAAAAAGGCCGCCCACGGGCGGCCTCGGCATCATTCCATCCCAGTTGCCAGGATGGAGCGGGCGAAGGGAATCGAACCCTCGTCAGTAGCTTGGGAAGCTACAGCTCTACCATTGAGCTACGCCCGCGTTGCCCGACAAGTCTATGCGGGGCACGTGTTCAAACGCAACGGGCAGGCCCTTGCAGCCTGCCCGTGACGGTGACGGCAGGCCCGCAGGCCTGCCGTCGTGTGCATCAGAAGCTGCCGCTGAAGCTGGCAAACAGCGTCGCGTCCTGCGCACGCTTCTGCAGGGTGGTGGCGCTCAGGCCGATGTTGCTCTGCAGGCCGAACAGCTCCATGCGCGCGCCCAGGATGGCGGTTGCATAGTTCTTGTCGAAGTCCATGCCCGGCACGCGGTACATGCCGACGTCCGGCAGGCTCTGCACCCAGGCGCTGGCCTGCTTGGTGTCTTCGAACTCGTGGTCGTAGGTCACCTGTACGTACGGCTTGACGGTGCCGCCGTCGAAGCGGGCCTGCCAACCGATACGGCCGACGGTGGAATCGACATCCTGCTTGCCGTAACCCAGCGCGGTGGCCAGGGTGCCGGCATCGGCGCTTTCGGTGTAGCCGTCGATCTTGACCTGCTGCCAGATCACCGAGGCGATCGGGCCGTGGCGGAAGCCACCTTCGGTGCCGAACTCGTAACCGGCGTTCAGGGCAGCGGTCAGGTTGCTGCCGTCTGGCGAGCCACCGTGTTCGCGGGTGGCCGGGCCGAGCTGGACCTTGCGGTTCACGTCATAGGACAGCCAGGTGTAGCTGACCTGGCCATTGACCCAGATGCGGTCGCCGTACCAGCCGGCGAACAGACCGGCCGTGGTGTCCTTCTGGGTGAAATCGCCACGGCTGTTGCCGAAGTCGGCATTCAGGCGGCCAAAGCCGGCGAAGCCGCCGAAGACCATGCCGTCACGTGCCCAGTCGACACCGAACAGGCCGGCCGGGGCCAGGCCGTCGTACAGATCGGCGTGGTCGTAGCGCTGCATGTCACCGCGCACGCCGCCCCACCAGGACATCCCGTCGGCCGGGCGGCCGGCCTGGTGCAGGCTGACCTGGTCGGCGCGCGAACGGCCGATGGTCTGTGCCGAGTGGCTCAGCACCTGCTGCAGGCGCGGGCCTTCCAGGATCGAGATGGCGTACTGGCCCAGCATCTGGTGCGCGGCCGTGGTCGGGTGCACGTCATCGGCGAACAGGTAGCTACTTGCCGCATCCGGACGCACATAGGCCAAGGGGCTGCAGGTCAGCGACGACGGCACGTTGCAGGCCCGGCCGGTGACGTTGCTGAAGCCGTACATGCCCGGGCTGGCGATGATTTCGCGCAGCAGCGTGTAGGTGTCCAGCGGAATGAAATCGATGCCGGCCTGCTTGAGACCGCCATAAAGCGCGCTGTTGTAGGCGTTGGACAGCGCCGTCCCCTGCACGCGCGCGGCAGCGCCGCGATCGATGAAGCCCGGAGTGGAGCCGATATCGGGCAGGTTCGGAACCAGCACGTACTCGGCACCGGCCTGCTTCAGGCTGGCCACGATACCGATCTGGTCAGTGACCGCCGAGCCGATGACTGCCGGCGCCTGGGCCGGGTTGGTGATCTGGAACAGGTCGTTTGCGCCACCCCAGACGGTGTACAGCGCGCGCGGATCCGCCTTGCCACCGTTGGCGGCCAGGTAGTTGGCGGTCTGCGTCTTCAACGACGGCACCAGCACGTTGCCCAGCTGCGGGTTGCGGAAGTCGGTGCCGACCCGGGCGCCGCCGACAGCGTAGTTGTCGCCGGTCTGGCCGTTGCCGTTCGGGCTGGCGTTGGTGCCGTAGTAATCGGCCACCCACTGTGCCCACTCCCAACCGGGGTTGGTGGTGGACTGGCCGGTGACCGGACGCACGTCGGCCGGCAGCAGCGGACGGAAGTAGCCGCTGTCGGTCAGGCTGTCACCGATGAACACGGTGCGGGTGAACGGGGATTCGCCTGCCATGGCCGGCAGCGCGGCCAGCGCGATCGCGGCCGCCATGAGGGAGCGGATCGGGCGTTTGCTGAGCAGCATGTAAAAACTCCTGTGGGGATATCGTTTGAGGATCCGACGCACGTACGCCGGCGCACGGTGAATGGTTTCACTGCGCCGCCAATTGCTCACGCTGCGCCGCCGCATGGATTGTCGCTCGAGCCAGGCCCGGCGGGCTTTGCCGGTGCGGGCGTAGCGCACAACTTGCAACGGTTCCGATGCGAACCGGCAATCAGCGACAATGGCCCCATGAACATCCAGCTCAATGGCGAACCCCGCACCCTGCCCGCTTCGGCGACCCTCCTGGACCTGCTTGCGGTCGAGCAGTTGCTGCAACGCCGGGTGGCGGTGGAGGTGAACGGCGAGATCGTCAGCCGCAGCCGTCATGCCGAGCATGTGCTGGACGAGGACGATGTGGTGGAGATCGTGCATGCCCTCGGCGGCGGCTGAGGCATCCCGCGCTCCGCGCTCGCCGGGCATGGCCCGGCGCTACCCTGCGCATCCGTTCCGGTAGCGCCGGGCCATGCCCGGCGGCGTCGAAGTGACGACCCCATCTTCAGGCGGATAAGCGATAATCGCGTCATGAACGCTCATGTCTCCCCCGATTCGCTGGTGATCGCCGGCAAGACCTACAGCTCGCGGCTGCTTACCGGCACCGGCAAGTTCAAGGATCTGGAAGAAACCCGCCTGGCCACCGAGGCCGCCGGCGCCCGGATCGTCACCGTGGCCATCCGCCGTACCAACATCGGCCAGAACCCGGGCGAACCGAACCTGCTCGACGTGCTGCCGCCGGACCGTTACACCATCCTGCCCAACACCGCCGGCTGCTACACCGCCGAGGATGCCGTGCGCACCTGCCGCCTGGCCCGCGAACTGCTGGACGGCCACAACCTGACCAAGCTGGAAGTACTGGGCGACCAGAAGTCGCTGTACCCGGACGTGGTGCAGACCCTCAAGGCCGCCGAGCAGCTGGTCAAGGACGGTTTCGAGGTGATGGTCTATACCTCCGACGACCCGATCCTGGCCAAGCGCCTGGAAGAGATCGGCTGCGCTGCGGTGATGCCGCTGGCCGCGCCGATCGGGTCGGGCCTGGGCATCCAGAACAAGTACAACCTGCTGCAGATCATCGAAGACGCCAAGGTGCCGATCATCGTCGACGCCGGCGTGGGCACCGCGTCGGATGCGGCGATCGCGATGGAGCTGGGCTGCGACGGCGTGCTGATGAACACCGCCATCGCCGGTGCGCGCAACCCGGTGCTGATGGCCAGCGCCATGCGCAAGGCCGTGGAAGCCGGCCGCGAGGCGTTCCTGGCTGGCCGCATTCCGCGCAAGCGCTATGCCAGTGCGTCCTCCCCGATCGATGGGTTGATCGGCTGATGACCAATCCATTCGACAGCGCCGGTTCGAAGGCGCCGCCCAAGCCGTTCACGGTCAACGAAGGCCGCCGTGAAGTGCGCAGCTTCGTGCTGCGCCAGGGCCGTTTCACCCCGGCCCAGCAGCGCGCGTTCGACGAGCGCTGGCCGCGTTTCGGCCTGGATTTCAGCGGTGAACCGCGTGATCTGGATGCCACCTTCGGCCGCGATGCGCACAAGGTGCTGGAAATCGGCTTCGGCAACGGCGCCGCGCTGCGCTTCGCCGCCCAGCAGGACCCCAGCCGCGACTACATCGGCCTGGAAGTGCACGCACCTGGTGTAGGCCGCCTGCTGAACGCGCTGGCCGACGACAATGCCGACCACGTGCGCCTGTACCACCACGACGCGGTGGAAGTGCTGGAAAAGGAAATCGCCGATGGCGCGCTGGACGAAGTGCGCATCTACTTCCCCGACCCGTGGCACAAGAAGCGCCACAACAAGCGTCGCCTGATCCAGCCGGGTTTTGCCGAGCTGCTGGTGCGCAAGCTGCGCCCCGGTGGCCGCCTGCACTGTGCCACCGACTGGGAGGATTACGCCGAGCAGATGTGGGACGTGCTCGATGCCACCCCCGGCCTGGTCAACCGTGCCGGTCCGCGTGGCAGCGTGCCGCGCCCGGACTGGCGCCCGCAGACCCACTTCGAGACCCGCGGCCAGAAGCTCGGCCATGGTGTCTGGGACCTGTTGTACGACCGCACCTGATGAACGCCTGAGGACGCCGCGCCCGACATGGATACCGCGCTGACGCTGACCACTGACATGAAGCTCGTGCTCGGGCTGGTCGGCTTCACAATGGCGATGTTCCTGTTCGAGCGCATCCGCGCCGACGTGGTCGCGCTGGTGGTGCTGGTGGTGCTGGGCGTGACCGGCCTGATCGCGCCGGAGGAGATCTTCGGCGGCTTCTCCGGCAACGCGGTGATGAGCATCATCGCCACCACCATCCTGGGCGCAGGCCTGGACCGCACCGGTGCGTTGAACCGGCTCGCGGCCTGGCTGCTGCGGCGCGGCCATGGCGTGGAGCAGCGGCTGCTGATGATGACAACGGCCATCGCCGGCCTGAACTCGTCCTTCATGCAGAACCCGTCGGTGATGGCGCTGTACCTGCCGGTTGCCTCGCGTCTGGCCGCGCGCACCGGGCTGACCATGCAACGCCTGCTGCTGCCGATCTCGGCGGCGATCGTGATGGGTGGCGCGCTGACCATGGTCGGCAACTCGCCGCTGATCCTGCTGAACGATCTGCTGGCCTCGGCCAACAACAACCTGCCCTCCGGCCTGGCCACCATCGAGCCGCTGCGCATGTTCGCGCCGCTGCCGATCGGCATCGCCCTGCTGATCGCCTCGCTGCTGTATTTCCGCTACTACGGCGACCGCAAGCTGGTGGAAGAGGAAAGCCTGGTCAACGACGGCACCACGCCGGCCCGCACCGAGAGCTACTTCGCCAAGACCTACGGCATCGAAGGCGACGTGTTCGAGCTGGTGGTCACCGCCGAGAGCCCGCTGGTCGGCATGACCCTGGGCGAGGCCGAGAACCTGCATGACGCGCCGCTGCTGCTGGCACTGAAGACCGGCAATGACACCCGCCTGGCACCGCCGGCGGAAATGCGCATCTGGGTGGGCAGCGTGCTCGGCGCGATGGGACCGCGCCAGCAGATCCACGATTTCGCGCAGAACCAGTTCCTGCGCATGTCCTCGCGCCTGAAGCACCTTGGCGATCTGTTCAATCCCAGCCGCGCTGGCATTTCCGAGGCGGTGGTGCCGCCGACCTCCGGCGTCATCGGCAAGACTGCAGGCGAGCTGCGCCTGCGCAAGGAACGCGGCATCAGCCTGCTGGCGATCAACCGCGACAAGCAGGTGATCCGCGAGGATGTGCGCGATGTGCAGCTGCGCGCCGGCGACATGCTGGTCTTCCACAGCATCTGGACCGACCTCGCGCAAGCGGCCAAGAGCCGTGACTTCGTGGTGGTCACCGATTACCCCACTGGCGAGCAGCGCCCGCACAAGTTCAAGATCGCCATGGCGATCTTCGCGCTGACCATCCTGATCGCGCTGACCAGCAAACTGCCGGTGGCGCTGACCCTGATGACCGGCGTGGCCGGGATGCTGTTGACCGGCGTGCTGCGCATGGACGAGGCCTATGCCTCGATCAACTGGAAGACGGTGTTCATGATGGCCGGGCTGATTCCGCTCGGCTGGGCGATGGATTCCAGCGGCGCAGCGGCATGGGTGGCCGGCCATACCATCGACAAGCTGCCCACCGGCATTCCGATCTGGGTGCTGGAACTGGCGCTGGCGCTGCTGACCACGGTGTTCTCGCTGGTGATCAGCCATGTGGGCGCGACCATCGTGATGGTGCCGATCGCGGTGAACCTGGCGCTGGCGGCCGGCGGCAATCCCACGGCGTTCGCGCTGATCGTGGCGCTGTCGGCGTCCAACAACCTGATGACGGCGTCGAACCCGGTGATTTCGATGATCACCGGCCCGGCCAACTACACCCCGCGCGAGATGTGGCGGGTCGGCGGCCCGCTGTCACTGATCTACACCTGCGTGGTGGTGGTGATGATCAACCTGATGTTCTGAAGGTTGGGTTTGTTGGCAGGGCTGCGCCCTGCACCCGCAGAGGCAACGACAACGGCCACGGCAACGGCCTGCATTCCTTGGGATGGCGGGGTGGGTCCGGTTGCGGGGGACGCCGTGAACCCCGCTCCGCGGTCCGGCCCAGCCGCTGGCGGCTGTGCGTTCGGGCGCTTGCGAAGCAGTGCTTCGCGAGCAAAGCGCCCTCACCCCTGGGGGCTTGGCCGCGGCATCCATGCCGCGGACACCCCCGCAACCGGACCCACCCCGCCTTCGACAGATTTCCGCGCGCTGTCGGAACGGCATTCTGTGCTGCTGTGGGTGGGTGTCGACCTTGGTCGACACGGTAGATCCACACCATGCGTGGATGGATTCCTGGATGTTTCGCTGATGTGGTGGGTCTGAACTCGGTGGGTTCTGAACTCGGTGGGTGCGGACCGTTGGTCCGCACACCGATGCCTCAGGCCAGGTAGACCTGTCCATCCCGCACATCCACCGGCACTGCGCGCAGGCGGTCGCCCTTGCAGGGGCCGGCAATGCAGTCGCCACTGTCCAGCGCGAACGAGGCGCCATGGGCGGCGCAGACCAGATGGCCTTCGCGGCTCTTCAGGAACTGGCCGGGCGCCCAATCCAGGCGGCGGCCCGCGTGCGGGCATATGTTCAGGAACGCGCGCACCTGTTCACCGTCGCGGTACAGCAGCAGCGACTCGGCATCGCCATCGATCACCGCTTCAACCTCGGCAAACGCACCATCGGCAATGGCATCCAGGGTGATCAGGGCAACAGCGGCAGTCATGGCGAAGGCTCGGACGGAATCGCGCATTGTCGCACGCCTGGTCATGTGACTAGCTGCGACATGAACACAAGTCATTGATCCGTAATAAGCCAAGGCTATATTTAACGAGTTTTTCACTCAATGACAGTGGCAGCTGCCGATACTCATGGCTCGCTGATTTCCAGCCTATCGAGCCACCATGTTCAATCGCGATTTCGCCTTCAACCAGTTCCGCACCCTGTTTGCCCCGCGCAAGCCGCGCCATCCGCTGGTGCGCGTTGCCGTGGGCCTGCTCGGCCTGGCGATCCTGGCCGCGATGGTGTTCATCGGCGTATTCGTCGGTGCAGCCATGATCCTGGTGGGCCTGGCGTGGAAGCTGCTGGCTTCGCGCAAGCCCGGCCCGAGCCGCCCGGTCGACCCGAACGTGGTCGAGGGCGAGTACCACGTGGTGCGCAAGTCGGCGCTGCCGTCGTCGCGCTGATCGACGCTGCCCGCTGACGGCGGGCCTTGCTGCGTTCTAGACTGCGGGCACTCCCTTCCTGGATGCCCGCATGTCCGATGTCTCCGATGTGATCCCTGCTGCAGCCACGCCGCGTGTACCGGTGGTGGGTGGCGGCAGCTTTCCCGTGCACCGCATCTACTGCGTCGGCCGCAACTTCGCCGACCACGCGCGTGAGATGGGTGCTGCCGTGCCCGCAGCAGATGATCGCGGCCGCCCGATGTTCTTCACCAAGCCGGCCGACGCCATCGTGGTCGGCCACGACGATGTGATCCCCTACCCGCCTGCCACCAGCAACCTGCATCACGAGGTGGAACTGGTGGTGGCGATCGGCCGTGACGCGCCCACCGGCGTGCTGGCCTTGGCCGACGCCGAGGCCCTGGTCTATGGCTATGCCGTAGGCCTGGACCTGACTCGCCGCGACCTGCAGGCGGCCGCCAAGGAGAAGGGCCACCCGTGGGATTCGGCCAAGGGTTTCGATGCCTCTGCACCGATCAGCGAGATCGTGCACGCCGGTGAAGTCGGCGATCTGGCCGCGCTCAATCTGTCGCTGGAGATCAATGGCGAAGTCCGCCAGCAGTCCCTGCTCGACCAGATGATCTGGAACGTGCCGGAGATCCTGCACGAGCTGTCCAAGCTGTGGCAGCTGCGCGCCGGCGATCTGGTGTTCATGGGCACGCCGTCCGGCGTGGCCGCGCTGAAGCCCGGCGACCGTTTCAGTGCACGCCTTGAGAACGTGGCCGAACGCCACGGCGTGATCGCCGGCTGACATCACCTGCGCTACCCTTCGCGCTGTCCCCCCTCGCCCTCAGGAGAAAAACAACAATGGGAATGCTCACCGAGTTCAAGGAATTCGCGATGCGCGGCAACGTCATCGACCTCGCCGTCGGCGTGGTGATTGGCGCTGCCTTCGGCAAGATCGTCACCGCGCTGGTGGAGAAGATCATCATGCCGCCGCTGGGCTACCTGATTGGCCGGGTGGATTTCTCGCACCTGGCGTGGACGCTGTCGCCGGCCAGCATCGGGCCTGATGGCAGGGAAATCCCGGCCGTGGTGATCGGCTACGGTGATTTCATCAACACGCTGATCCAGTTCGTGATCGTGGCCTTCGCCATCTTCCTGGTGATCAAGGTGATCAACCGCCTGTCGCGCAAGAAGGAAGCGGCACCGGCAGCGCCGGCCGAGGAAGTGGTGCTGCTGCGCGAGATCCGCGACAGCCTGAAGAAATAAGGTTGGTGGCGCCGGGCCATGCCCGGCGGAACGCCATCTTGCCGCTGCGCTCGCCGGGCATGCCCGGCGCTACCGCAGAGGCATGCGAAAGCCCCGCTCCGGCGGGGCTTTCGCTTTGCTGCATCTGGCGGAAAACAGCATCCGCGCCGGCCATGACCTCCCGCCCATGCGCGGCGCTGAACGACTGTTAAGCTCCAAGGCTTACACCCTTCCCGGAGCTGTCCATGCGTCGCCGCGTCCTTGCCATCGCATCCTCCCTCGCCCTGCTGGCCGCGCCGGCCTTCGCGGCGCCGCATGCCACCACCCTGCCGCCGGCTTCGCTGGCCACTGCGGCGCAACTGCGCGACCAGGCGCTGGCCGATGACACCGGCTGGAAGGTAGTCGAATCGTTGACAACCGAGATCGGCCCTCGCATCGCCGGCAGCGAGGCCGACGCCCGTGCCGTGGCCTGGGCCGAAGCCAAGTTCAAGGCACTGGGTTTTGACAAGGTGTGGAAGGAACCGGTGACCTTCCCGAAATGGGAGCGCCGCAGTGAACACGCCGCCGTGACCGGCAGGAACCCGCAACCGCTGCAGATCACTGCGCTGGGCGGCAGCCCGGGCGGTACGGTCGAAGCCGAGGTAGTGCGGTTTGCCGATCTGGCCGCGCTGCAGGCCGCACCGGCGGGTTCGCTGAAGGGCAAGATCGCCTTCGTCGATTACCAGATGCTGCCGTTCCGCGATGGCCGCGACTATGGCCGTGGCGGCGCGATCCGCAGCAAGGGCCCGTCCGAGGCCATCCGCAAGGGCGCGATCGGTTTCCTGATGCGCTCGGCCGGTACCGATTCGCACCGCGTGCCGCACACCGGCATCACCCGCTTCGATGACGGCCTGACCCCGGTGCCGTCGGCGGCGCTGTCGGTGCCCGACGCCGACCAGCTGGCGCGTCTGCTTGCCCGTGGCGCAACCACGGTGAAGGTCGCACTGGACTGCGGTTGGGATGGCACGGCGACCTCGTACAACGTGATCGGTGAGATCACCGGCCGCACGCTGCCGAAGGAAGTGGTGGTGATCGGTGGACACCTGGACTCGTGGGACCTGGGCACCGGCGCGGTCGATGACGGCGCAGGCGTGGGCATCACCATGGCCGCCGGTCATCTGATCGGCCAGCTGAAGCAGGCGCCGAAGCGCACCATCCGCGTGGTCGCCTTCGCCAACGAAGAACAGGGCCTGTATGGCGGCAAGGCCTACGCCGAGGCGCATGCCAAGGACGTAGCCCTGCACCAGCTGGCCGCCGAGAGCGATTTCGGTGCTGGCCGCATCTACGCCTTCAACACAGGTTCGCCGAACCCGGAGGGCTCGCGCGAGGCAACCAGGCAGATTGCCGAGGTGATGAAGCCGCTGGGCATCGAGTACGCCGCCGACAAGGGTGGCCCGGGGCCGGATGTCGGTCCGCTGGCCGCCAAGGGTGGCGCGTGGGCGTGGCTGGCGCAGGATGGCTCGGATTACTTCCACCTGCACCACACCGCCGACGACACCCTCGACAAGATCGACCCGAAGGCGCTGGCGCAGAACGTGGCGGCCTACACCGTGTTTGCGTATCTGGCCGCCGAAGCCGATGGCAGTTTCGGCAGTGAAGCCAAGGCAACCACGCCGCCGAACGAGTGACGCAGTAACGGCGCGGCAGGAGCGGTGCGGCCCCAGGTCCACATCCACCAAGGTAGATCCCGCATTGGTAGCGCCGGGCCATGCCCGGCGAGCGCAGCGGCAAGCCGGGTGCGAACCAAGGTTCGCACCCCCTGCACGGCTCAGCCGCGCTGGCTGACCCACTGCGCCAGCAACACGGCCGTGGCGGAAGCGACATTCAGGCTTTCAACTGCGCCACTGCCGGGAATCGACAGCTGCTGGTCACACTGGCTGGCCAGGCCGCGATCCATGCCTTCGCTTTCCGCGCCCATCACGTAGACCAGGCGGGCCGGCAACGACGCGCGGAACACGTCATCGCCACCCTCGACCAGGGTCGCGGCGAGGCCGAAACCGGCCGCGCGCAGCTGCGCCATCGCTTCTGCATCCTCAGGCAACTGCACCAGCGGCACCGACTCTGCGCCGCCCTCGGCCACGCGTGCGGCCGCGCCGGACAGCGCCAGCGTACTGCTGGCCGGCAGCAGCAGCGCCTTGGCGCCGAAATGCGCGGCAGAGCGCAGGATCGCACCGAAGTTGTGCGGATTACCGACGCCATCCAGCCATAGTGCCAGCGCCGGGCCTTCGTCCAGGTCGGCCAGCCACTGCGCCAGCGGCAACACCGGCGCGCGCAGCACGTCGGCCACCAGGCCTTCATGGTGGGTGGTGGCAGCCAGCTTGTTGAGGTCGCCCTCCTCCACCACGCGATAGCCCACGCGGTTGGCCACGCACCACTTCAGCACCGGCTGCATGCGCGGAATCAGCGACTCCACCAGGTACAGCTTGCGCAGCGCCTGCGGACGCTTGGCGAACAGCGCCTGCACCGCGTTCCAGCCATACAGGCGCAGTTCGTCGTTGCCCCGCCCCGGCGGTGGCGGGGTGCCGCCCTCACGCGGTGGCAGCGGGGTGGCCCGCGGCGGTCGCGACGACGGGCGGCGGGCATTCTTCCAGGGATCATTCACTACGGGACAACTCCAGCTTGCGTTGACGCCAGAAATCGGCGTTCTTGATGCCCAGGGCATCGGGGTCGAAGATCGGGTCGAGACCGAGCTTCTTCTGTCGTTCGTAATCGCGCAGGGCCAGCATGGCCGGCTTCTGCACGATGAGGATGGCGATGATGTTCAGCCAGGCCATCAGGCCCACGCCGATATCACCCAGCGCCCAGGCCAGGGTGGCGTTGTGGAAGGCACCGAACACCACCATGCCGATGATGCCCAAACGCAGCAGCAGCACGGTGAGCGGCCGGCGCTTGTTGTGGTTGACGTAGGTCAGGTTGGTTTCGGCCATGTAGTAATAGGCCATGATCGTGGTGAAGGCGAAGAAGAAGATCGCCACCGACACGAAGGCCGAGCCCCAGCCCGGCAGCACCGCTTCCACACCCGCCTGCGCGTAGCCCGCACCTTCGGGAATGCCGGCCAGGCCCTGGAAGATCGGCGCGGCGCCGGCGACCGGTGAATACACGTTGTAGGTGCCGCTGGCCAGGATCAGGAAAGCGGTGGCGGTGCACACCATCATGGTGTCGAAGTAGATGGCGAACGCCTGCACGTAGCCCTGCTTGGCCGGGTGCGAGACCTCCGAGGCCGCCGCAGCGTGCGGACCCGAGCCCTGGCCCGCCTCGTTGGCGTAGATGCCGCGCTTGATGCCCCACTCCACCGCCAGGCCCATCATCGCGCCGAACGCGGCATGGGTGCCGAAAGCGCTCTTGAAGATGATGCCGAACATCTCCGGCACGCGATCGTAGTTGATGATCATGATGACGATGGCCATCAGGATGAAGCCGGCGGCCATGAACGGCACCACCACTTCGGCGAAGTTGGCGATGCGCTTGACGCCACCGAAGATCACCACGCCCAGCAGCAGGGCGACGACGATGCCGATGCCCAGCTTCAGCGCCTGCGCCGATTCCATGCCGAAGGCCTGGCCATCGAGCGGACCGCACAGCGCGGTACCGCGGCAGGCGTTGATGACGCTGTCGGCGATCGCGTTGGCCTGCACGCCGGGCATCAGGAAACCGGCGGCGATGATCGTGGCGATGGCGAAAGCCATGGCATACCACTTCAGGCCCATCGCTTTTTCGATGTAATAGGCCGGGCCACCGCGGTAGCGGCCTTCGGCATCCTTGGTCTTGTAGATCTGCGCCAGGGTGCATTCCACATACGAGGTGGAGGCGCCGAGGAAGCCCATCACCCACATCCAGAAGATCGCGCCGGGGCCGCCGAAGGCGATGGCGGTGGCCACGCCGGCGATGTTGCCGATGCCCATGCGGCCGGCCATCGACATGGCCAGGGCCTGGAACGAGGACACGCCGGCGTCGGACTTCTCACCGGACACGGTGAGGCGGCACATCTCGACGAAACCACGGATCTGCATGAAGCGGGTGCGCAGGCTGAAGAACAGGCCGGCGGCCAGGCACATGAAGATCAGCGCCTTGCTCCAGATGATGCTGTTGATGAAATGTACGGTAGCTTCCACGCGCGCTCTCTCCAGTCGGCGGGTTGTGAGGACGTCCCGTCGGCTGGAAGGGACCGGTCGATTCTCCCTGATCGAAGGTCGCTGCGATAGCGCCGGATGTGGGGGCGTGTTCTCCGCCGGGCATGGCCCGGCGCTACCGGGTATGCCGGCCGCACCACGGGTAGCGCCGGGCCATGCCCGGCGACCGGCAATGACCGTGCCCCCACGGTAGCGCCGGGCCATGCCCGGCGGCCTGTTACGGAAGCTGCCTGCGTACCCGGGCGAAGCGGCGCAGGTCATGCAGGACGCCGCGCTTGTAGACGGCGCAGCGCTCCACGCCCTCCTCCTGGAAACCGTTCTTTTCCAGTACCCGGGCCGAGCCCAGGTTGAAGTCGACCACCGTGGCCTGCAGCCTGAACAGGCCAAGCTCATCCATCACCCAGGGCGCGAACAGGCCGACCACAGCGGTCATCAGGCCCTGCCCCCAGTGGGCCTGGCCGAGCCAGTAGCCCAGTTCCGCGGTATGCCCGCGCTCGGCCACGCCCTGCTGGGCGCCAACGCTGCCACAGGCCTGGCCCTCTATCTCGATGGCCAGGTTCAGCGTGCCTGGGGCCAGTACGCGCCCGCCCAGGAAGGCTTCGCCATCCTCGCGGGTGTAGGGATACGGGAAGCGGTCACGCAGCCCACGCGAGACGTCCGCGTCGTTGGCGTGATGCAGCAGCGACTGCAGGTCATCACTGCGCCAGGGGCGCAGCAGGAAGCCTGCGCCGTGCAGGATCCGCGCCGGCTCAGGCATGACCACCCACCGACGGCGAGTCGGCCTCCTGCTTCTCCAGCTCGCGTTTCACCGCCTCCGGCGAGCGGGTGTACGGGGCCAGCCGCGCGTAGAACGCCGGCACCACGAACAGCGACAGGAAGGTGGACAGGGTGACGCCGAAGATGATCACGATGCCGATGGTGCCACGGCTGGCCGAGCCCGGGCCACCGGCCACCACCAGCGGGATGGCGCCGACCACGGTGGCGATCGAAGTCATCAGGATCGGACGCAGGCGCACCATCGCCGATTCGATGATCGCTTCGCGCACGCTGCGGCCATCGTCGCGCAGCTGGTTGGCGAATTCGACGATCAGGATGCCGTTCTTGGCCGCCAGGCCGACCAGCATGACGATGCCGATCTGGCTGAACAGGTTCACCGTGCCGCCACTCAGCCACAGGCCAACCAGCGCGCCGAGCACGCCCAGCGGCACGGTCAGCATGATCGTCAGCGGGTGGATGAAGCTCTCGAACTGCGCGGCCAGCACCAGGTACACCACCAGCAGGGCCATGGCGAAGGTCAGCAGCACCGCGCCGCCCGCACTCTGGTACTCGCGCGATTCACCCTTCCAGTTCACCTGCGCGTACTGCGGCAGCTCTTCGCTGGTCACCTGCTGGGCCCAGGCGATGGCCTCGCCCAGCGGATAACCCGGTGCCAGGCCGGCACTGATGGTGATCGAGCGCAGGCGGTTGAAGCGGTTCAGGGTACCGGCCTCGGCCACTTCGCTCAGCGTGACCAGGTTGGACAACGGCACCAGCTCGCCAGAGGTCGCACGCACGCGGATAGCGGCCAGATCGGCGGGGCTGGCGCGGCCATCACGGCCGGCCTGCACCAGCACGTCGTACTCCTCGCCGTTGTCGACGAAGGTGGTGACGCGGCGCGAGCCCATCATCGTTTCCAGCGCCGAACCAATCGCGGTGACCGGCACGCCGAGGTCGGCCGCACGCTGGCGGTCGATGTTCACCCGCATCTGCGGACGGGTTTCCTTGTAGTCCGAGTCCGGGCCGACCAGGCCGGGGTTGTCGGCCATGCGCAGCAGGATGCGGTCGCGCCACTGCGCGATCTCGGCGTACTCCGGGCCGCCCAGCACGATCTGGAACGGCTGCCCGCCACTGCGCACCAGGCCACCACCGACCTGGGTACGTACGCGCACGCCACGGATGGTGTCCAGTTCCTTCTGCAGTTCGTTGGCGACTTCCGGCGTGCCTTCGCTGCGCTGACGCCACGGCTGCAGGAACACGCTGACGCGGCCAGTGTGCATTTCCTCGCTGGCGCCGAAGCCGCCGGGCACGCGCGGGTTGGCGCGCACGATCGGCTTGTCCGCGCCCACGTGCGGTGCCAGCAGCGCTTCGACCTGCTGCACCTGCTGCACGGTGTAGTCGTAGCCGGCGCCTTCCGGGCCGTCGATCATGATCTGGAACGAACCACGGTCTTCGGCCGGGGCCAGTTCCGAAGGCAGCACTCTGATCAGCAGCCAGCTGGCCGCCAACGCAGCGGCCATCACCAGCAGGTAGATCCACGTGCGATCGACATGATGGTCGAGCACGCGGCCGTAGGCGCCGGCCAGGCGTTCCAGATTGCGGTTGATGAAGCCGTGCAGCCCGCGCGGTGCCTGCCCGGTATGCGGCTTGAGCAGCTTGGAGGCCATCATCGGCGTCAGCGTCAGTGCGACGAACGCCGACAGCGCGACAGCGGCGGCCAGGGCTACCGCCAGTTCACGGAACAGGCGCCCGGTATTGCCTTCCAGGAAGCCGACCGGCAGGAATACCGCCACCAGCACGGCGGTGGTGGCGATCACCGCGAACGCCACCTGCGCGGTACCCCGCTTGGACGCCACCAGCGGCGGTTCGCCCAGGTCGATGCGGCGCTGCACGTTTTCCACCACCACGATCGCGTCATCCACCACCAGGCCGATGCACAGCACCAGCGCGAGCAGGGTCAGCAGGTTGATCGAGAAATCGAACGCGTACAGCGCGATGAATGCCGCCACCAGGCATACCGGCACGGTGACCGCAGGAATCAACGCCGCGCGGAAGCTGCCGAGGAACAGCCAGATCACCGCCAGCACCAGGATCATCGCCTCCACCAGGGTGGCGTACACGCGGTCGACGGCAGCCTCGATGAAGGTGGTGTTGTCGAAGGCAACGAAGATCTGCGTGCCCTTGGGCAGGGTCAGCGCGACACGTTCGGCCTCGGCGCGCGCGGTGCGCGCCACATCCAGCGAGTTGGCAGTGGAGGTCTTGACGATGCCCAGGCCGATGCCGGGCTCGCCGTTGCTGCGGTAGTAGGCGCGACGCTCGGCCGAGGCCAGCTCGATCTTCGCCACATCGCCCATGCGCACCACATAGCCATCGCTGCCCTTGCCCAGCGGGATGGTCGCGAAGTCTTCCGGCTTGATGTAGTTGCGCTCCACGCGCAGGGTGAAATCGCGGTCGGTGGATTCGATGCGGCCGGCCGGCAGTTCCACGTTCTCGTTGCGCAGCGCGGTTTCCACATCGCCGGTGGTCAGCCCACGTGCGGCCAGCTGGTCGCGGTCCAGCCAGATGCGCATGGCATAGCGCTGGCGGCCACCGATGCGGACCTGGGCCACGCCATCGAGGCTGGAGAAGCGGTCGACCACGTAGCGGTCGGCGTAGTCGCTCAGTTCCAGCGTATCCATGGTCGAGGAGACCATGTTGAACCAGATGATCGGGTCGGCATCGCTCTCGACCTTGGCGATCTCCGGTGGCCGTGCCTCCTCGGGCATGCGGTCGGCCACGCGGCTGACCGCGTCGCGCACGTCGTTGGCCGCCGCTTCGATGTCACGGTTGGAGGTGAACTCGATGCTGACCTGCGAGCGGCCGTTGGTGCTGCGCGCGTTGATCGTATCGATGCCTTCGATGCCGGCCAGCGCGTCTTCCAGCACCTGGGTGATGCGGCTCTCGATGACCGCTGCCGAGGCGCCGGTGTAATCCACCGAGACCGAAACGATCGGCGGATCGATGGCCGGCAGTTCGCGCAGCGTCAACCGGGTGAAGGACATCACGCCCAGCACCAGCAGCAACAGGCTCATCACCACGGCAAACACCGGCCGCTGGATGGAGATGTCGGACAGCTTCATCCGCCGTGACCCTCGGCGGCTGCAGGTGCTTCAACCGTCGCCGGCTGCGCGCCGCTGGCGGGCGCAGCGTCGGAGGCTGCCACCTTCAGTCCCGCCCGCAGCTTGCCGGTGCCGTCCACCACGATGCGCTGGCCTGCCTGCAGGCCCTGCTTGATCTCGACCACGCCGGCGCGGCGTGCACCGGTGACCACGTCCACGCGCTCGACGGTGTCATCGGCCTTGATGCGGTACATGAAGCTGTCGCGACCGACCTGGACCACCGCGATTTCCGGCACCACCAGGGCCGGTCGATCAGGATGGAACAGGCGCACGTCGAGCAGCATGCCCGGCCGCAGCGCATGGTCGCCATTGGCGAAGTCGGCACGCACGGTCACCGCACGAGTGGCCGGGTCGATGCGTGCATCGATGGTGCTGACCTCGCCCTCGAAGGTGCGGCCCGGCCAGGCCACGCTGGTGGCCTGCACCTTGTCGCCGGTGGTCAGCGACGCCAGTTCCACTTCCGGCACCTGGAAATCGACGTGCATGCGCTCGACGTCGTCGAGGGTGGCGATCACCGTGGTCGGCGTCAGCAGCGTGCCCGGGCTGATCTGGCGGATGCCAAGTACGCCGGCGAACGGCGCGCGCACGCGACGGTCGCCGATGTCCGACTGCATCTGTGCCACCCGCGCTTCGGCGGCGTCGCGGATCGACTTCTGCGTGTCCAGGGTGGCACTGGATACCAACCGCTGCGCCGCCAGTTCGCGCTGGCGCTTGTACAGCTGGTCGGCTTCGCGGAAGGTTGCCTGCGCCTGCACCAATGCGGCCTCCTGGGCCTGCCCGCGCAGTGTCACGAGGGGCGCACCGGCGGCGACCTGCTGGCCACTTTCAAAGTGCACGCGCTCGACGATCTCGCTCACCTTGGCGGTCACGCTGATCGACTCGCGCGCCTTGGCCGTACCCAGCGCCTGCAGCGTGTCGTTCCACTGCACCGCCTGCACGACCTGCGCGGTGACCGGCACGGCTTCGCCCTGCCGACGCGCGGCGGCCTCCTGTTTGCCTGCGCACCCGGCCAGCACGGCCAGGCTGAGGCCAAGGGCCAGGGTCGAAGCGATACGAGCCAACATGAAGCGTCCTGAGTGGTACACGGCCGCCGAGTGTAGGCAAGGCCCCGCAAAAGCGGTATGTGCCAAGCGTTTACCGGCGTGGAACCGGGGCTGCGATAGCGCCGTGTGCCCATTCCATGCAGGGGGCACCGACGCAGTGTCGGCGTATGTCGGGATGTATCAGGCCATCCCGCCAGGGGCGATGCCGTCGTACAGTCGAGGGGCCTGGCCGAGGGCGCCGGGCGGGGTCGGAACCTGGCGGGGATCCGACCCCGTTTTCTTTGGACGCAGGCCTTCTGTGCGCGGCGCACCGGTAGCGCCGGGTCATGCCCGGCGGATCAATACCGGTAGTTCACCTTCATCCACAGGCTGCGGCCGGGCTCGTTGATGCGCACCGGGTCAGCGGCGAAGCCGAAGTCGGCGTTGCCGGCCAGGTTCAGATGCTCGCTGTAGGCACGGTCGAACAGGTTGTCGACACCGGCGCTGAGCTGCAGCTGCGAACTGAAACGATAGGCCGCGTTGAGCGCCAGCGTGGCAAAGCCGCTGCTCGGCCCGAGGTCCTGCGCGACCACGTTGCCCTGCCCGTCCGCGATCCGATGCTGATGGGTGACCGCGCGCACCAGCGCACCGGCACTCCAGCGCTGGCCTTCCCAGTCAGCGCTCAAGCGTGCTTCCAGCGGCGGCATCTGCGGCAACGGGCGATGCTGATCGCGGTTTTCGCCCCAGGCATAGGCCAGGGTGCCCCCCAGCTTCCATTGCTCGTCCAGCCGCAGCTGCAGGCCGGCCTCGGCACCGGCGATGCGCGCCTGCACATTGTCAGCCTGGCTCATGCCCATCATGCCGCTGCCGCGATAGGTGAACAGGATGTAGTCCTGGATCTGACCCGCATAGGCCGAGACCCAGGCCTGCACGCGCGGGCCCTTGTATTGCAGGCCGACGTCGAGCTGGGTGGTGCGCTCGGGCTGGATGCCAGCGAACGCGTTCACCGCACCTGCCGGCCCCTGATCGGGCGAGAACAGTTCCCAGTAGTCGGGCATGCGCTGGCTGTGGCCCAGCCCGGCATACCAGGTCAGGCCGTCGGCAAGGTCCTGTTCGTAGCGCAGGAAACCACTGCCCAGCCATTCCCTGCGGCGCTGGCCGGCGGTGGGATTGGGCATGGCCATCATCATGCCGCCGATATCGGCACGCGCATCGCGCACGCTGGCACGATCGATGCGCAGCCCGCCGATCCAACGCTGCCCGGTGTCCACGCCAAGGGTCAGTTCGGTGAATGCACCGTAGCGGCGGAAATCGGCGTCGGTGTTCCAGTCCGCCTGCTTGTAGGTATCGCGCCCCATGCCCATGCGGCCGCGATGCCGGCTGTCTTCGCCGTCGACGCCGGCCACCAGCTGCACGTCCTGCCAGCGCCATTCGGCGCTGATGCGCCCGCCCTGCGTGCGGCGATCCACGTTCGACGCCATCGGCATCGGCATCATGCTGTGTGGGTTCGGCGTACGCAGCGTGTAGTTGTCCATCACGTGGTCGGCTTCGTTGTAGTACACGTTCGCCTGCAGCGTGTCCCACGCCCCGGGCAGATTGCGCTTCTCGAAGCGTGCGGCGTAACTGGTGCGTTCGAACGCGGCACCATCCATGCCGCGCCCCGCGTAACGTGCGATCGCATCGCCGGCACCGGCGGAGACCTCCAAGAGGGTATCGGCGTCAGGCGTCCAACCCACCGCTACGTCGCCATTCCACTTGCGCCATTTCGACGGAACCACATCGCCGTTGCCGTCCTTGTAGTCATCGGCTTCGGAGCGATTGCCGCTGGCACGCACGTAGCCCGTTGGATTGCCCAGGGTCAGGTCCAGCACCTGGTCGTTGCGGTTGCGTGAGCCGACCAGCGCACTGGCATCGGCACGCAGCCCGGGCGCATCGAAACGCGGGGTATCACGCTCGAAACGCACGGTGCCCGCAGAGGCACCCGCGCCCCAGCGCACGCTCTGCGGGCCCTTGATGATGGTCAGCCGGTCAAAGCTCTCCGGCGATATGTAGGACAGCGGGTTGTCCATGCGCGAGGGACACGCGCCAATCAGATTGCCATCGTTGCTGAGGATGTTCAGGCGCGAACCGAACATGCCGCGCAGCACCGGGTCGCCGTTGGTGCCGCCGTTGCGGATGGCGGAAAAGCCGGGAACGGTCTTCAGGTAATCGGCGCCATCGCTGGCTGGCACAGGCTGCCGCGGCAGGCGCGGATCGGTCACCCAATGCAGCGGCGAGGACGGCGCGGCGGCGGTGACCACCAGCGTATCCAGCGTCCGCGCTTCTTCAGCGGGCGTGGCATGGGCGAAGGGGGCAGCCAGGGCAGCGCCAAGCGCAAACGGCAGGCGCGCACGGGCGCCCGCAGCGGGGAAAGTCATTTTCATGGAAACAGCTCCAAGGTACGCACGCGCGCACGACGCCCTTGCAGGCCTCGTGCGGCGGATTCGATAGGGAAATCAGCGGACGGTGGAGATCAGCGGCGGGCCACGCGCGGCATGTGCCGGCCAATGCAGCAGCGGCAGTCGCGGCTGCGACCATGGGAACATCGGCTTCGGCCGCCACAGCAAGGGCAGCAGCAGCACCAGCACGGCCAGCCACGGCAGCAGGCGCATGGCCAGCACGCAGTACTCGCAGGCCTCCCCGTGCATGGCGTGCGGATCGGCCGGCCGGCTGGGTGCGGCCGGCACGGCACCGCGCTGATCGTGCCCGGCCATGGCCATCTCGTGCATGTCATGGCCCATGGCCGCGTGGTCCATGCCCACCATCGCCGCATGGTCCATCGGCTGCTGCAGCGCACGGCTGACCAGCGGCGCAAGCACCATCAACAGCGTCGCGATGAAGGCGAGCTGGAGCAGGGTTCGACGCAGGCAGCCGGTACGGATCACCGCGCTAGTGTAGAGGTGCCTCCAGAAGGCACCGTGCGACGAACCGTCGCAGGAGGGGGTTTATCGGCAGGGCTGCGCCCTGCACCCGCTACTAGCTGGAGCAACAGCAACAGCAACAGCAACAGCAGAAGCGGGCTTTCTGGAGGATGACGGGGTAAGTCCGGTTGCGGGGGACGCCGTGAATCCGTCCATGGAGGCTTGGCCGCGGCATCCATGCCGCGGACACCCCCGCAACCGGACCCACCCCGCCTTCGACAGATTTCCGCGATCTGTTGGAATGGCTCTTGGGCTCAGATTGATTTCGATATCTGAAAGAGATTCATCCACGCATGGCGTGGATCTACCGTGTCGACCAAGGTCGACACCTACCAACAGCCGCCGGAATCTGTCAGAGGCGGGGCGGTGTGGGTAGGCAGGACCGTTGGCGCCATGGATGGCGCCATCGAGCCCCCATGGATGGGTTTACGGCGTGTCCTGCCTACCCACACCGCCCCGCCATCCCACGGAATGCCCACTGTTGCCGTTGCTGTTGCTGTTGCCGTTGTTGTTGCTTGAATGTCGTAGCAGGTGCAGGGCGCAGCCCTGCTCGACCACCCCTCAGACCGTGATCGTCTGGGTCAGCGACTCCCAGGTCGGCGGCACCGGCCAGGACGCGGCCTGGTTGCCATCCAGCACCCGCCGCAGGTCGCGCGGATCGATCTGCGGGGCCAGCACGTGCACCAGTTCCAGCGCGTAATCGCGCAGCACCCGGTCGCGCGGCAGCACCGCCCAGGCGACGCACTCGGTGATCGGCGCCGGCGCTGGCCATACCCGCAGATCCTCGTCGTTGGCGCTGATCGCCATCTCGGCCAGCAGACCTACCCCCAGACCCGTACGCACATAAGTCTTGATCAGGTCCGCATCCAGCGCCGTCAGCGCCAGATCGGGTACCAGGCTCTGCGCGGCAAAGGCGCGCTGCAACGAGGAGTTGGGCCGGGTCGAGGATTCGTAGCTGATCAACGGCTGGCGTGACAATGCCGCCAGGTCCGGTGCGCGCCCGGCGCGGTCCAGCGGATGGCCCTTGGGCACCACCACCAGCCGCCGCCAGCGGAACAGCGGCACGGCGATGCCATCGCTGGGTTCACTGCCGGCGGTACTGATGATCGCGATATCGGCATCGCCCTGGTTCAGCCGGTCCAGCGCATCGGCCTCACCGGCCTGCTGCAGGTGCACGCTGACCTGGGGATAGGCCTGCTTGATGCGCGCCACCGCCGGCGGCAGCACGAAACGCGCCTGGGTGTGGGTGGTGGTCAGGATCAGCTGGCCCTGGCTCTCGCGACGCTGGTTGGCCGCGTAGGTGCGGATGTTGTTGGCCTCGGACAGCACCGCGCGGGCGCGGCTGATCACTTCGGTGCCAGCCGGGGTGACCGACTCCAGGCTGCGCCCCTTGCGTACGAACAGCAGGAAGCCCAGTTCGTCCTCCAGCTGCTTGAGCTGCTTGGACAGCCCAGGCTGGGTGGCATGCACGCGCGAGGCGGCGAGCGTGATGTTCAGCTCGGCGTCGGCGATGGCAACCAGGTAGCGCAGCTGGGTCAGCGTCATGGCAGGCGGGCGATGTGGGGGCGGAGGTCCACTCTAGGGTCAATTGCCGTCACCAGCTTATAACCAAAGGTTGTTTAAGAAAGGTATCTGGTCATTTCCGGGCGTCATATGCCGGCGCTACGGTCAGCCGGCAGCAGCTGGCCTGAACAGCCAGCCCACTTCCTTTCCGCCCGCCGAGCCCGGCGCGGCCTGTTCCTGGAGCGCTCCCATGGCCCTGTACGACTCCATCCTCGACACCATCGGCAACACCCCCATCGTCAAGCTGCAACGACTGGCGCCGCAGGGCGTGACCCTGTACGCCAAGGTCGAGTCCTTCAATCCGGGCGGCTCGGTGAAGGATCGCCTGGCGCTGGCGATCATCCTCGATGCCGAACAGCGTGGCCTGCTCAAGCCGGGCGACACCATCGTCGAAGCCACCTCGGGCAACACCGGCGTCGCCCTGGCGATGGTGGCGGCCGCACGCGGCTACAAGTTCGTGGCGACCATGGTCGAGACCTTCTCGGTGGAACGCCGCAAGCTGATGCGGGCCTACGGCGCGAAGGTCATCCTGACCCCGGCCGCCGAGCGCGGCAGCGGCATGGTGCGCAGGGCGCGCGAGCTGGCCGAGGAACACGGTTGGTTCCTGGCCAGCCAGTTCGCCAACCCGGCCAACCCGGCCTACCACCGCAACACCACCGCCGCGGAGATCCTGCGTGATTTCGCCGGCAAGCGGCTGGACTACTTCGTGAGTGGCTGGGGAACCGGCGGCACCTTGACCGGCGTCGGCGAAGTACTGAAGGTCGCCCGCCCGGACACCCGCATCATCGCCACCGAGCCGGCCGGCGCCGCCTTGTTGAAGGGCGATGACTGGAAGCCGCACAAGATCCAGGGCTGGACCCCGGACTTCGTGCCCGATGTACTCAACCGCAATGTGGTGGACGAGCTGGTGACGGTGGAAGATGACCGCGCGATCGCCACCGCCCGCCGGCTGGCGGCGGAGGAAGGCATCTTCGTCGGCATCTCCGCCGGTGCCACGGTTGCCAGCGCACTGGACGTGGCAGATCGCGCCGAACCGGGCGCGGTGATCCTGGCGATGTTGCCGGACACCGGTGAACGCTATTTCTCCACGCCGCTGTTCGCCGACGTCAATGAAGGTTCGGACGACGACTGGTTGGCCGGTCTGCCCTGATCGCTGCGTTGTCGATGACAGCAGGATGACGCCCACCCTCGCGGTGGGCGTTTGCTATTTGGGTGATCCTGTCTGGGTATTGCCGACGGAAGCGGACAGCTTTCCCCAGAAATCATAAGAGATTCACCCCGAAAACTTTCGTTTCGCCCGCGTGCGGCGCTCGCTTCAGCCTGCGTGAAGGCGATGCCGGCCATCGTGCATGAACCGGGCGGATCGCAGTGCGTGAGACGGTCATGACGCAGCATCGATGCCCTGTCCCGCAAGATGCGGGTACAGCCAGCATGGGCACGGCGCGCAACAACTACAGGCAGGAGACGGACGCATGAAGATCGAAGTGTGGCAGGGCGACATCACGGCCCTGGCGGTGGATGCGATCGTCAACGCGGCCAATGAATCACTGCTCGGTGGCGGCGGTGTCGACGGCGCCATCCATCGTGCGGCCGGCCCTGGCCTGTTGGCCGAGTGCGAGCGTCTGCCGGAGCTGCGCCCCGGTGTGCGCTGCCCGACCGGTGAGGTGCGCGCAACCGATGCCTATGCGCTTCCGGCACGGCACATACTGCATACGGTCGGCCCGGTCTGGCACGACGGCCAGCGCGACGAACCGGCATTGCTGGCGAACTGCTACTGGAAGTCGCTGCAGCTGGCCGAATCACTGAACCTGCAGTCGATCGCGTTCCCGGCCATCAGCTGCGGTGTGTATGGCTATCCGCTGTATCAGGCCGCACAGATCGCGGTCACCGAAACACTCGCCTGGCAGCGCAGCCACGCCCAGCCGATGCGGATCGTGCTGGTGGCGTTCAACACGGCGACCGCCAAGGCCTACCAGCAGGCACTGTCGGCCGCAGGCCAGGTCGCCGACAGCGGGCGCGGTTCGCTGCTGTCGCCCTTGGGCGATACCGGCTTCGTGCCGGCGCATTGAAACAACGACGGACGTGGGAAAAAAAAGGCCGGGCATTGCCCGGCCTTTTCGTTTGCGTCCTCGTGGCGGCGTCAGTCCGTCGCTTCAGCGGCAGCGTCGGCGGCCGCCGTAGCAGCAGCTGATGCAGCGGCCGAAGCGGCGCCGTCGATCTGCACGCGTACTTCCACCATGCCCGCTTCATCGCTGAGGCTGGACACGTCCACCGTGTAGTGGCCGGCCGGCAGCGATTCTTCCACGCGTGCGTTGGTGCCGTTGCCACCATCGTCATTGACCAGCTCCACGTCGCCGCCGACCACGCGCAGTACCGTATCCACCTGGCTGGAAATGGCGTCCAGGCGCACATCGGCCGCACGCGGCAGGCTCAGCAGGAAGCGGCGGCGGCCTTCGCCATCGAGCATGGCGAAGACACTGCCGTTGTTCGGCAGGGAGGTGCCATCACGCATGACCATGTTGGCCGGCAGCTCGGTGCGCTTGGCCGTCAGTTTGAAAGCGCCGGTACTGTCTTCATCCAGGCTGCGCACGCGCAGGGTGTACTTGCCCGGTTCCAGCGGCATGCCGATGCGCGAATTGGTGTCATCACCGCCATCGTCGTTCTCCGACTGGACGCCGTTGCCATCCAGCTTCAGCACGGTATCGAACGCCTTCGATTCCAGGCGGATTTCGTACATGCCCGCCTTGTCCACCTGCAGGGTGTAATCCTGCGACTTGGAGACCAGCAGGTCGGCGATCTCACCTTCGGCCACCATCGGCTTGCCGTCATACGGCACCAGTTTCTCGGCGCGCAGGCGGTACGGACCGAAGGCGGAGGGGCCGTCGGCATTGATGGCCACCTGGTAGCTGCCAGTGCCGTTGGCGCGGAACGCCAGCGAGACGTCGTTGCCGCGCTCGTAGCCCGAGTTGCTGCTGGCCACCAGCACGCCATTGTTGAACACGGCGATCGAGCCGCGCAGCGCACCGGTCAACGTGATGCCGGCCAGTTGCTTGTCTTCCAGCTTCAGCTGGTACAGCTGATGGTGGCTGCCATCGTTGAAATTGACGCCGCTGCGCGAGGTGATTTCGCCGGAGACCGGCTTGTCGAACTCCAGCGAGGGGGCCTTGCCCACGTCCGTGCTGCCGCCCATCCGGTTGCAGCCGCCGACAGCCAGCACCGTGGCAACGGCCAGCGTGATTGCGGTGATACGCATGTTTTTTCTCCTTGGCCTTCCATGTATGCCCCACGCACTGGCCTGGCGTGCGGGAGGCGGCAACGATACCGGCAAAAGCAAACGCCGGCGTGATGCCGGCGCTGCCTTGTTCAGTTCATGCTGCGCAACGGCGGATCAGCCGTTCCACTTGCCCAGCGCGGCCTGGCCGTTTTCCTTGGCGCGCTCGTAGACGGTCTTCTGTGCTGCGGCGTAGTTGCCCTTCATGTCCTTGCCCCACAGCTTCAGCGCCGCCTGCTGCATGGCACGGCCATAAGAGAAGCTCAGCGGCCACGGCAGGTTGCCCATCTGGTTCATGGCGTTGAGGTGGGCGGTGGACTGCTCATCGCTCTGGCCACCGGACAGGAACACCACGCCCGGCAGGATCGCCGGCACGGTGCTCTTCAGGCACATCACGGTCGACTCGGCCACTTCCTCGACATCGGCCTGCTCGTCGCAGCCCTTGCCGGAGATGACCATCGAAGCCTTCAGGATGGTGCCTTCCAGCAGCACGTTCTGCTGGTACAGCGCGTCGAACAGCGAACGCAGGGTGGCTTCGGTGACTTCGTAGCAGGTCTCGATGTCGTGCTCGCCGTCCATGATCACTTCCGGCTCGACCATCGGCACCAGGCCGCATTCCTGGCACAGCGCGGCGTAGCGGGCCAGCGCATGCGCGTTGGACTCGATGCAGGTGCCCGACGGAATGCTCTCGCCGATGTTGATGACCGCACGCCACTTGGCGAAGCGCGCGCCCAGCTTGTAGTACTCCTGCAGGCGCTCACGCAGGCCGTCCAGGCCCTCGGTGACCAGCTCGCCCGGGCAGCCGGCCAGCGGGTGCGCACCCTTGTCCACCTTGATGCCCGGGATCATGCCGTGGTCGGACATGTACTTGGCGAACGGCACGCCGTCCTTGGTCGACTGGCGGATGGTCTCGTCGTACAGGATGGCGCCGGAAATGTGCTCGTTGAGCTTCGGCGTGGTCAGCAGCAGTTCGCGGTAGGCGCGACGGTTCTCTTCGGTGTTCTCGATGCCGACGCTGGCAAAGCGCTTGGCGATGGTACCGGTGGATTCGTCGATCGCGATGATGCCCTTGCCCGGGGCAACCATGGCCTGGGCGGTTTCAGCCAGCTGTTCGATGCTCATGTACTTCCTGTGGCGGGTGCGGGAAAAACGTAAGTATAGCCCCGCTATCCGTTGCCCCGACGTGGAGGCTCGGATGGAACCGGTTCCACTGTCTGTACGGGACAGGAAATGTCCTGCCGGATCGGGTCAGAGCCCCTTTCGGGGATCTGACCCCGGGTCGGATCCGCGCCCGCGGCTCCGACCCGATGTGGCCACCTCTTACAGGTCGCCCAGGCCGCTGGCGCGGCCGTCTTCGCCCACTTCCAGCAGGCGCAGGGTATTGGTCGCGCCGTGGGTTTCCATGTGCTCACCGCTGGTGAACACCACGCGGTCGCCGGCCTGCAGCATGCCGCCCTCCACCAGCAGGCGGATGCTGCCGCGTGCGGCTTCGCGCGGGGTGAAGCCCCGGCTGTCGAAGTTGATCGGGAACACATCGCGCATCAGCGCCATCTGCCGGCGGGCGCCGTCGTGGCGGGTGACCGCGAACACCGGTGCCGAGGCACGGAATCGCGACAGGTAGCGCGCGGTGCCACCGGATTCGGTCATCGCCACGATCGCGCGCACGCCCACGTGCTGGGACAGGAACATGGTGGCCATGGCAATGGCCTGGTCGGCACGTTCCAGGTTGCGCGGCGAAGCGCCGAAGTCGGTCTCGGTCTGGAACTGGCGCTCGGCGCCCAGGCAGATGCGCGCCATCGCTTCGACCGCCTTGACCGGATACGCACCGGCGGCGGTTTCGGCCGACAGCATCACCGCATCGGTACCGTCGATGACCGAGTTGGCCACGTCCAGCACTTCGGCACGGGTCGGGATCGGGCTTTCGACCATCGACTGCAGCATCTGGGTAGCGGTGATCACCACCTTGTTCTGCGCCAGCGAGGCCTTGATGATCTTCTTCTGCAGGCCCGGCAGTTCGGCATCGCCGATTTCCACGCCCAGGTCGCCACGCGCCACCATCACCACGTCACTGGCGTCGACGATCTCTTCCAGGTTCTCGATGGCCTCGGTGCGCTCGATCTTGGACACCAGCGCGGCGTAGCAGCCGTGCGATTCGGCGATCTCGCGCGCATCGTTCATGTCCTGCGCATTGCGGCAGAACGATACGGCGATGAAATCCACGCCGATCTTGGCGACGATGCCGATCAGTTCCTTGTCGCGCTCGGTCAGCGCGCCCAGCGACAGGCCACCGCCCTGCTTGTTCAGGCCCTTGCGATCGGACAACGGACCGTCGTTGAGCACGGTGTTGATGATGCGCTCGCCCTGCACTTCCACCACCTGCAGCTGCATCAGGCCATCGTCGAGCAGCAGCACGTCACCGGCGGTCACGTCCTGCGGCAGGCCGAGGTAGCTCACGCCCACCTGGGTGGCATCGCCGGGGCCGGCATCGGTGCTGGCGATCAGGTCGAAGCGGTCACCGGCCTTGAGATGCACCTTGCCCTCGGCGAAGCGCTCGATGCGGATCTTCGGGCCCGGCAGGTCTGCCAGGATGCCCACTTCCACACCCACGCGCTGCGCGGCGGCGCGCACATCGGCGGCACGCTTGGCCTGGCCGGACGGGTCACCGTGGCTGAAGTTGAGGCGCACCACGTTGACGCCGGCGCGGAACAGATCCTCCAGCACGCCCGGCGGATCGGTAGCCGGACCGAGGGTGGCAAGGATCTTGGTGCGACGCTGACGCTCGAACATGATGGATGGGCCTCTCCCGTTAAAGGACGGAAATTAGCACATCCTTCACGTCCCATGTATACGGTTACAGCCTTGTGCTGCCTGACTCTGCGGGACATCGCATGGACATGTTCCGGACATACGCTGGTCGATGGCAGCCGAAACGCCGCCGGGCAAGGCCCGGCGCGCGGCATCGTCCAACTCAGGCGAGCAAGGCCAGCAGCTGCGCCGGATCACGGGCCAGCTGCCCGGCACCGGCCTCGGTCAGCTCCTGCTCGCCACCAAAGCCCCACAGCACGCCCACACTGCGCAGCCCGTGGTGACGGGCGCCCTCGATGTCCATGCGGCGGTCGCCGATCATCCAGCAGCGTTCCGGCGCCAGCTGCAGGCGATGCAGCGCCTCGCCCACCAGCTGCGGCTTGCTGCTGCGCGAGCCATCCGGGGTTGAACCGATCACGTCCTCGAACAGGCCACCGAACGGCAGATGCTCGACGATGCGGCGGGCATGCGGCTCGTTCTTGGCGGTGACCACCGCAAGACGATGGCCGCGTTCGTGCAGCGCGCGTACCACCGCTTCGATGTCCGGGTAGATCGTATGCTCGCGCCAGCCTTCCACGTCGAAACGCTCGCGATAGAAGGCCACGGCCTGCTCCACCCGCTCGGGCTCACCGAACAACGGCGCGAACGTGGTGCGCAGCGATGGGCCGATCCAGCCCAGCAGCGTTTCCTGCGGCGGCACCGGGTAATCCATCTTCTGCAGCGCATAGGCGATGCAGGTGGTGATGCCCACTTCCGAATCGATCAGCGTGCCGTCCATGTCGAAGAAGAGCGTTGCACGCTCTTCTCCGTCCACCCGCGGATCGACGCTCATGCGCCGCGCGCGGCCAGGGCAGCCACTGCCGGCAGCGTCTTGCCTTCCAGGAATTCCAGGAACGCGCCGCCACCGGTGGAGATGTAGCTGACCTGCTGGGCGATATCGAACTTGTCGACCGCGGCCAGGGTATCGCCACCACCGGCGATGGAGAACGCCGGCGAGCTGGCGATGGCGCGGGCCAGCGCTTCGGTGCCCTTGCTGAAGGCTTCGAACTCGAACACGCCGACCGGGCCGTTCCAGACCACGGTGCCGGCCTTGGCGATCAGCTGTGCGTACTGCGCGGCCGTCTGCGGGCCGATATCCAGGATCAGGTCATCTTCGGCCACCGCATCGACGGCCTTCACTTCGGCAGCCGCGTCGGGCAGGAACTGCTTGGCGGTGACCACGTCCATCGGCAGCGGGATGTCCGCACCCCGCGCCTTGGCGTCGGCCACGATCTTCCGGGCGGTATCCAGCAGGTCCGGCTCGTACAGCGACTTGCCGACCTTGTAGCCGGCCGCCGCGATGAAGGTGTTGGCGATGCCACCACCGACGATCAGCTGGTCGACCTTGCCGACCAGGTTGGCCAGCAGTTCCAGCTTGGTGCTGACCTTGCTGCCGGCGACGATGGCCAGCAGCGGCTTGGCCGGCGCATCCAGGGCCTTGGCCAGCGCATCCAGCTCGGCCATCAGCAGCGGGCCACCAGCAGCGACCGGGGCGAAACGGATCACGCCATGGGTGGACGCCTGCGCACGGTGCGCGGTACCGAACGCATCCATCACGAACACATCGCAGAGAGCGGCGTACTTCTTCGACAGGGCTTCATCGTCCTTGCCTTCGCCAACGTTCATGCGGCAGTTTTCCAGCAGCACCAGCTGGCCCGGCTGCACGTCGACGCCGTCGACCCAGTCACGCACCAGCGGTACTTCGCGGCCCAGCAGCACCGACAGGCGCTCGGCCACCGGCGCCAGCGAATCGGCTTCGCTCCACACGCCTTCCTTGGGGCGGCCCAGGTGCGAGGTGACCATCACCGCCGCGCCCTGCTCCAGCGCGCGCTTGAGCGTCGGCAGGGAAGCGGTGATGCGCTGTTCGGAGGTGATGCGGCCATTCTCGATCGGCACGTTCAGATCCTGGCGGATCAGCACGCGCTTGCCGGAGAGGTCGAGGTCGGTCATGCGGACGATGGACATGGGCAACTCTTTGGCTCTGGAGATGGGATGCCGGCGTGCGGCAGACGGTCATTGTATCGGGTGCGGCTGGCGGCCGCGCCGCTGCCTGCGGCAGGCTTCGAAGCAACGGCAACAGCAACGGCAACGGCCGAAGCACTGGCGCTTCGTTGTGCTGTGGGTGGGCCGGGGCGGTGTGGGCCCGCGGGGGACGCCGTGAATCCATCCCTGGAGGCTCGGGCGCGCCATCCATGGCGCTTACGCCCCCGCGACCCCACACCACCCCGGCCTCGACAGGTTCATGAGGCGGAGCGGACGGCAAAGGCAAAAGCAAAGGCGGTTTCTGGGGTCGGATGAAGAAAGAAGGGGTCGGAGCCGTTTTCCTGCGGAAAACGGCTCCGACCCCGATGGCCGTGGAGCGAAGCGACCCGCTTTGGCTCCTGCTCTTCTTTTTTCTCTTCCGTGGGTGGACGCACACGGAAATTGTCAGAGGCCGGGCGGGTGGGCTGGGCAGGGGTGTCAGCCGCATGGATGCGGCTGCCAAGCCTACAAGGACGTACTTGCGGCGTCCCCTGCACAGCCCACCCGCCCGGCCAAACCACGGCTTCTGCTCTCAACGACCGGCCACCCACGAGGGGCTGCGCCGTTCGCTGCAAACTACGCCGAAGGCGACGGCTTCTGCTTCAGCAGGCTCAACGCCAGTCCACCCACAACCAGCACGCCCAGCCCCAGCAACGCCCACAGCAACCACGCCTTCCAATCGTGCTGCGGCTTCAGCGCTGCGTCACCGGCGAGCGTCTCCGGACTGCCCTCCAAGCGTGCCAGCGTCGGCTGCCACGACGGATCATTGCGCTGCCGCAGTTCCTCGATCAGCACCGTGATCGGCGCCTCCGCGCGGCGCGCGGTCGTACTGCCCACGGCCAGCGCGTAGGGCGCTGCGCCCTGGCTGAGGAACACCATCACCTCCGGTTGATAGCCCAGGCGCAGGGTCGGGGCGCTGGTGGTCTCCACCGGGCTCGCGACCAGCTTCCAGTAACGGTCGCGGTACATGCCGCCCAACGGCTGGGCCGCCGATTGCTGGCGCTGGCCCGGTGCCCCCTGCTGCAGCTGATAGGCGATCCAGGGCGCGCTGCGGCGCTGCCATTCGGAGCTTTCGTCGTCGCGGCTGAACAGGGTCCACTGCACCAGGCTGTTGTCGGTGCTGGCCACGTCGGCGCGGGTCACCGGGAATCGACCATCCAGTTCAAAGGTGAATTCCCCCTTGCCCTGCGCGGTCGGTGTCAGCGACAGCCACTCCCAGGGCACCGTTGCCGGTGCCGGCGGCAGTTCGGCCAATACACTGCGCAGCTCCGGCAGGCGCGCCTCGCCCTGCGGCAGGATCCGCAGGTAGCGCACATTGCTGTCGACCTGCAGGCGTCGCTGCAGCAGGCGCTTGCCCGCACGCTGCAGGTCCACCAGGGGGACATCACGGGCGATCGACTGCCAGCGCTGCAGATCATCGCTGGCGTCAAGCTGTACCTGCGCCTGCAGCGGCTGGCCACTTTCGGCCCAGTCCAGCACCAGCGCTGCCAGCGGCTGCTGGCCAAGCACGCTGGCATCGATCAACCAGCCGCCCTGCCCGTTCGCCACCGCACCACCACCAAGCCTGGCCTCGACCCGGCGCACACGGCCGTCGGTATCGCGCTCGGTCAGCAGCTGCAGATCGTTGCGCTGGGCCTCGGCCAGTGGTGGCAGCGCGAACCACGGCAGTTCGCGCTGCACCGGCGGCTGCGCCAACGGCTGGTCCGGCGCCAGCAGCGCCGATGGCAATGCCTGGCCGGCAGCGTTGAACACCTGCAGATCGCCCAGATCAGCGGCGCCTGCGCGGCGGTAGATCGCCGGCTCCAGCACCACACGATAGGCACCGGACTGCGCGCTGGACAGGCTCAGCGGCCACTGTTCGGCGTACTGCGCGCGGTAGTCCGTGGCCTGCGCGGCAACCGCACCGGCCACGCCGAACAAGACCGGCAGCAACGCTCGGCTCCACTTCCTCATTGGTTTTCCTCCACGGTTGGCGGCGCGCTCGGCGGCGCGGGCGCCAGGTAGCCCACCACGGTGCACAGCAGGCCGTAGGCGATGAACGATGCGATTCCCAGCAGGTTGCCCAGATGCTGGCGGTCGATCAGCACCAGCTTGGCCAGCACCACGGCCATCAACACGGCACCAACCATCCACAGCACACGCTGGCCGCGACGCGAGCCCCACACCCAGGCGATCACGCCCAGTACGCTCCACAACACGGTCAGGCTGGTCTGGGCCAGGCTGAAGCGGGCCATCGTCGGATCCCAGACCACACCGCCCCAATGATGCACGCCGTGCAGCACGGTGCTGGTCAACGCGATGAAACCGGCCACGGCCAGCACCGGCACACGCAACCGCTGCAGCTGCGCCGGTCCCTGCGGGTCATACAGCCAGCGCGCGATCAGCAGCAGGCTGACCCACTGTGCAAGCTCGGCAGGATTGAGCAGCGGCAACCACGGCAACGGCGTGGCGTCGCCCGCCAGGGTCAGGCCGAACAACCAGGCCAGCGCCAGCAGCGCGAAAATCACACACTGCAGCGGCAGGCGCACCGGGTCAAACGCAGCACCCAGCGGCCAGCGCAGCACGTTCCAGCGCCACAGCGACAGCGCCGCCAGCAGCAGCCACGGCAACGTGACCAGCAATGCCGTCCAGCCCTGCGCCAGGCGCGCGTCGCCGCCGCCCCACAGGGCCAGCAGCGAAAGCAGCGACGGCCACAGCAGCCACCACAGGAACTGCGCGATACGGGCCACGCCGCCGCTGCCCTGGCGCAGGCACAGCAGGCTGCGCACGCCGAGCACGGCGAACACTGCCCATGCCAATGCGCCGTAGCCGGCAAACGGCTGCTGGTGGGCATCGCTCTGCAGCAGGGCCAGCGGGAAGCCGGCGGCCAGCATCGCCAACGCGGTCACGCCCAGCGCACGTGCCGGCATGCGGCGCTGCACCTCCGAGGTCAGCCAGGCGGTGACGGCGGCCAGCACCAACACCGCGTCGGCCTGCGCCGAATGCTGGAAGAAGCGGCCGATTTCATGCACCAGACCGCCCAACCACCACAGCAGGCCCCACAGGTAGTACGCCAGGGCGATGTCATGGCGCTGCCTGCGCTGATAGCTCCACGCCGCCGCGAAACCCGCCACGGCCAGCAGCAGTGCGCCGATCGCGGTCGGGTTGAGCAGGAAACGCTGGTCCTGGTGCCAATGGTCGGCGCCCACCACGAATGCGAATGCGGCGGCGAGCTGCAGCAGCGCACCGGTCACCTGCGGCAACCAGCGCTTCTGGCGCAACCCCAGCCACGCCAGGCCGGCACCTTCCAGCGCGAACACCGCACCGGTGGCCCGCGCCGACAATGCCAGCGGCACCGCCAGCGTCGCAAAGCCCACGGCCAGTACCGCATGCGACTGCGCCAGCACCGTGTACGACGCGCGTGCGATCAGGGCCCGTGCCAGCAGCGCATAGATCGCTGCCAGGCCCAGCGCGCACAGGGCCAGCTTCATCGGTTGTTCGTGCAGCATGCCGGCCTGCAACGAGAAGGCGATCAGCGGCGTGCCGAACACCAGGCTGCCGTCGACCAGATCGCGACGCCCGGCCGGCTGCCGGCGCGCATACAACAACGGAATCAGCAGATAGAAGACGAAGAACAGCAGCAGGAACGGTTCGGTACTGGCGAACTTGGCCGCGTCGTACTGCAGCACGCCCCAGAAGGTGCCGATGCCGAAGGTGAACGCGAAACCCAGCAGGTTCAGCACACGCCACGGGCGGTACCAGGCAATGGCGAAAATGCCCGCGTTGAGCACGGCGTAGTAGCTGAACAGCCCGACGTGGTTGCCACTGCCGGTGGACAGCCACAGCGGCGCCATGAAGCCGGCCAGGATGCCCAGCACTGCCAACGTCCTCGAGTTCTGCACGACCGCCAGCACGCACAGCCCCGCCACCAGCGCGATCGAGCTGGCAAAAGCGAAGCCGGGCGCGAGCAGATCGAAACGCTTGAAGGCAGCGAAGATGGTCAGCAGCAGTACGCCGATGGCGCCCCCCTGCAGGGCCAGCGCGAACATCCGCCGGCGCTCGCGCTGGTGCCAGCCGAAGGCCAGCAGGCCCAGCGCACCGACGGTGATGCCCGCCAGCCGCAGCTCGACCGGCACCACCAGCCAGCCCTGGTCGCTGACGTACTTGAGCAGCGCAGCAACGCCGGCCAACAGCACCAGCATGCCGATCTTCACCGGCACATTGCCCTGGGTGAACCAGTGTTTGACCGCACCGATCGCGCGCTCGACCAGGTTCGGCAGGGCCGGTTCCTCTGGCAAGGGCGGCAATGTGGGCTCAGGTGGCAACGGCGGTGGCGGCGACGGACGCGCGGGTTGGACCGGTGGCGGCAGGTCCTCGCGGGCGGCAACCGGCGGCGGGGCCGTGGCCGCCGTGGGCCGCAGGAACGAGGGCTCGCTGCCGGGTTCGCGCGATGCCGCAGGCGCGCGCGGCGGCTCGGCCACGGCCGAGGGCGCACGGTCTACGGTCCCTGCCGGGTTGGGCGCGACCTGCACGCTCTGTGCGGCCTCCAGCGCGGCAACCCGCCGGCGCAGGCCGGCAATCATCACCAGCGCCACCACCAGCAGCAGCGGTATCGCCAACAGGACCAGTACTGCCAGGACCAAGAGTGCTTCCATTCCTCGCCTTCCAATGCGATCCCGCGCCACGATGGCGGCGGTCGACGGGCCCATGCTACGTCAGGCCGGGCCCCTTAAACGACGAACCCCGGCCAGGCCGGGGTTCGCGCGACGATCTTCGCAGGCCTTACTTGGCTGCGACGACCTTGGCCATTTCCAGGCACTTGTTGGAATAGCCCCACTCGTTGTCGTACCACGACACGAGCTTGACGAAGGTGCCGTCCAGCGCGATGCCGGCGTCTGCGTCGAACACCGAGGTGTGGGTTTCACCGCGGAAATCAGTGGCCACCACCTTGTCTTCGGTGTAGCCCAGGATGCCCTTCAGCGCGCCTTCGCTCTGTGCCTTCACTTCGGCGCAGATCTCGGCGTAGGTGGCTTCCTTTTCCAGCTCGACGGTCAGGTCGACCACCGACACGTCCGAGGTCGGCACGCGGAAGCTCATGCCGGTCAGCTTCTTGTTCAGTTCCGGGATGACCACGCCGACGGCCTTGGCCGCACCGGTGGAGGACGGAATGATGTTCTCCAGGATGCCGCGGCCGCCGCGCCAGTCCTTGTTGGACGGGCCGTCGACGGTCTTCTGCGTGGCGGTGGCCGCATGCACGGTGGTCATCAGGCCGCGCTTGATGCCCCACTTGTCATTGATGACCTTGGCCAGCGGCGCCAGGCAGTTGGTGGTGCACGAGGCGTTGGAGATGATCGCCTGGCCAGCGTAGGTCTTGTCGTTCACGCCGAACACGAACATCGGCGTGTCGTCCTTCGACGGTGCCGACAGGATGACCTTCTTGGCGCCGGCATCGATGTGCTTCTGCGCACTGACCTTGTCCAGGAACAGGCCGGTGGCTTCGAGCACGACGTCAACGCCGACTTCGTCCCACTTCAGGTTGGACGGATCGCGTTCCTGGGTCAGGCGGATCTTCTTGCCGTTGACCAGCAGATCCTTGCCATCGACGGCTACGTCGGCCTTGAAACGGCCGTGCACGGAGTCGTACTTGAGCATGTAGGCCAGGTAATCCGGCTCCAGCAGATCGTTGATGGCCACGATTTCGATGTCGTCGCCGAAGTTCAGCACCGCCGAGCGCAGGACGTTACGCCCGATGCGACCGAAACCGTTGATACCAACCTTGATTGCCATGTTCTCAAGCTCCTGCAGCCGCGACAGGTGCGGCGGGGTGGATAGGGCCCACAAGTCTAGCAGGCCGGCCTTGACCACCGCCGGCCAAGCCCGCCGCCGGGACGGGGGCCGGACAGGATTTGATCCGGATCAAAGCGTTAGCGCGGCGTGAGGCCGAGACTGGCCACATCCACCCAGCAACGAGATCACCCCCATGCGCAAGACCTCCCCCCTGATCGTGGCCAGCCTGGCCGCCGCCCTGTCGTTGGCCGCTGCCCCGGCCATGGCCCAGTCCAAGGGCGACTGGACCCTTTCCGCTGGCGTGCACCAGGTCGCCCCGAAGTCGAACAACGGCTGGCTGGCCGGCGGCACCCTGAAGGTCGACGTCGACAACGACGTCAAGCCGACCATCACCGGTGAGTACTTCATCGCCGACAACCTGGGCATCGAAGTGCTGGCGGCGCTGCCGTTCAAGCACGACATCAACATCAACGGCCTGGGCCGCGTGGGCAGCACCAAGCAGCTGCCGCCGGTGGTCACCCTGCAGTACCACTTCAACAGCAAGGGCAAGGTGTCGCCGTTCGTGGGCGCCGGCCTGAACTACACGACCTTCTTCAGCGAAGACACCACCGGTGCGCTGGCGGGCAGCAAGCTGAAGCTGCAGGATTCGTGGGGCCTGGCCGCGCATGCAGGCATCGACTTTGCGATTGGCGAGAAGGGCGCCCTGCGCGTGGACATGCGCTGGATCGACATCGACAGCAAGGTGAAGCTGGACGGCGAGAAGATCGGCACGGTCAACATCGATCCGCTGGTCTACGGCGCGTCCTACGTCTTCAAGTTCTAAGGGGTTGATTGGCGGGGGCTGCGCCCCCGCTCCCCCGCTACAGGCAAAACCCTCGCAGCATGTTGCCCCGGTATGTGTGTGCCGGGGCTTTTTTGTTGGTGCAGAGCGCGGATCTGCGTTTGGGTGGGGCAAGTGAGTTGCTCAGGACACGCCGTAAATACGTCCATGTAGGCTCGATCGCCGCATCCATGCGGCGAACGGTCCTGAGCAACTCACTTGCCCCACCCCTTCCATTTTTCCGCGCGCGCAGGCGCAAGCAGCAGCCGGCACCCGCATGACCCAGTTGCCATCGGCCGGATGCGATCCTGCATTTGACTCTGATTCTGCTTCTGACGTTTGCATCCGCCACCGCGGCCATGTTGGAGGTGTGCGGTCGGGGGGGGGGGGGGGGGGGCGGGGGGGGGCCGGGGGGGGGCCCCCCCCCCCCCCCCCGGGGGGTTGGGCGGGGCCCCCCCCCCCCCCCCCCCCCCCCCCCCCCCCC
>NZ_JARXWD010000021.1:0-79620 GCF_029892765.1 Stenotrophomonas sp. 1278 | reverse complement strand
GTCGAAGGCGGGGTGGGTCCGGTTGCGGGGGTGTCCGCGGCATGGATGCCGCGGCCAAGCCCCCAGGGATGGGTTTACGGCGTCCCCCGCAACCGCACCCACCCCGCCATCCCACGGAATGCCAGCTTCTGCTGTTGCTTCGGCTGTTGCTGTTGAGGTTGCCGACCAGCGGCCGGCACTACCGCTTCGGCGGGTGCCGGGCGCCGCCCGGCCGAAGCCTATCCCCCGCTTCCGGTACAATGTCGGGCCCGTTTCCCAACTACGGTTCCCCGGACATGATGGTCCTCGAGGGCGCGCCCGCCCTGTCGCCGTTCCGCCGCGAACGTCTTGAATCCCGCCTGCAGTCCATCGCTCCCTCCCTGCGCATCAGCGGTGCCTGGCACGTCTACTTCGTGCAGGCCGAGGGCACTGCCGCCCCCGACGTCGATACCTTGTGCCGCATCCTGGAAGCCCGCCCGCAGTCCGAGGCGGTTGCTGACGGTGCGGTCAGCCGCATCGTGGTGCCGCGCCTGGGCACGCTGTCGCCGTGGTCGAGCAAGGCCAGCGAGCTGGTCCGCGGTGCCGGCCAGCCGGTCAGCCGGGTCGAACGCGGCCTGCGCATCGACGTGCAGGGCTGGCCGACAGACGCTGCCGCCCAGCAGGCACTGGTCAAGGTGCTGCACGACCCGATGACGCAGTCGGTGCTGGAGCGCGTCGATCAGGGCCAGTCCCTGTTCTCGACCCCGGCCCGTGGCGAACTCGAGCGCGTGCCGGTGGACCAGCTGGAGGCCGCCAACCAGCGCCTCGGCCTGGCCATGGCGCAGGACGAGATCGACTACCTGCGCGAGCGCTTCACCGCGCTGGGCCGGTCGCCGTCGGACGTGGAACTGATGATGTTCGCGCAGGCCAATTCCGAGCACTGCCGGCACAAGATCTTCAACGCCAGCTGGACCATCGACGGCCAGGAGCAGGACCGCTCGCTGTTCCGGATGATCAAGAACACCCACCAGCAGACCCCGCAGCACACGCTCAGCGCGTACAGCGACAACGCGGCGGTGATCGAAGGCCATCCGGCCTCGCGCTATCGCCCGGACCCGGCCAGCGGCGAGTACCGCCGTGAACCGCAGGTGCCCAGCGCGTTCCAGATCAAGGTGGAAACGCACAATCACCCGACCGCGATCGCGCCGTTCCCGGGCGCGTCGACCGGCGCTGGTGGTGAAATCCGCGACGAAGGTGCGACTGGTCGTGGCGGCAAGCCGAAGGCCGGCCTGAGCGGATTCTCGGTCTCGCACCTGCGCATTCCCGAGCTGCCGCAGCCGTGGGAAGCGCCGCGTGCGCTGAACCCGCGCATGGCCCCGGCGCTGGAGATCATGACCGACGGCCCGCTCGGCGGCGCCGCGTTCAACAACGAATTCGGCCGCCCGGCGCTGCTCGGCTACTTCCGCAGCTTCGAACTGCCGGAAGGCGCCGACCTCGTGCGCGCCTACGACAAGCCGATCATGCTGGCCGGTGGCCTCGGCGCCATCGATCGCGTGCAGGTCGACAAGATCCTGCTGCAGGACGGCGATGCCGTGATCGTGCTCGGCGGCCCGGCGATGCTGATCGGCCTCGGCGGCGGTGCCGCCAGTTCGGTCGCTTCCGGTGAGAGCGCCGAGGACCTGGACTTCGCCAGCGTGCAGCGCGACAACCCGGAAATGGAGCGTCGCTGCCAGGAGGTCATCGACCGCTGCGTGGCGATGGGCGCCGGCAATCCGATCAAGTTCTTCCATGACGTCGGTGCCGGTGGCCTGTCCAACGCCATTCCCGAACTGCTGCACGATTCCGGCGTGGGCGGCATCATCGACCTGGGCAAGGTGCCCACCGACGATCCGTCGCTGTCGCCGATGCAGCTGTGGTGCAACGAGTCGCAGGAGCGCTACGTGCTCGGCGTGGCGCAGGAGCGCCTGGCCGAATTCGCCGCGCTGTGCGCTCGTGAGCGCTGCCCGTTCGCTGCGGTCGGTGTCGCCACCGCAGCCGAACACCTGGTGGTGGCCTATGGTGCCGTGCCGGGCAACATCCCGGCCGACGCGCCGATCGACCTGCCGATGGACGTACTGTTCGGCAAGCCGCCGAAAATGCACCGCGATACCGCGCACCCGCCGGCACCGCGCTGGCCGGCATTGAAGACCGGTGGCCTGGATCTGCAGGAAGCCGGGCTGCGCGTGCTCGCACACCCGACCGTGGCCTCCAAGAACTTCCTGGTCACCATCGGCGACCGCAGCGTGGGCGGCCTGACCGCGCGCGAGCAGATGGTCGGCCCGTGGCAGCTGCCGGTGGCCGACGTTGCGATCACCCTGGCAGATTTCGACGGCGTGGCCGGCGAGGCGATGGCACTGGGCGAACGCACGCCGCTGGCGCTGCTGGACGCGGCGGCCTCGGCCCGCATGGCCGTTGGCGAAGCGCTGACCAACCTGTGCGCGGCCCCGGTCGATGCGCTGGATGAAGTCAAGTTGTCGGCGAACTGGATGGCCGCTGCCGGCCACCCGGGCGAAGACGCGCTGCTGTACGACGCGGTGAAGGCGGTGGGCATGGAACTGTGCCCGCAGCTGGACATCAGCATCCCGGTGGGCAAGGACTCGCTGTCGATGCAGGCGCAGTGGCACGACCAGGGGCAGGCGCACAAGAGCGTGTCGCCGGTGTCGCTGGTCATCACCGCGTTCGCGCCGGTGGCCGATGCGCGCCAGCAGTTGACCCCGCTGCTGGACCGCGATATCGACAGCGAGCTGTGGCTGATCGGCCTCGGTGCCGGCAAGCAGCGCCTGGGCGGTTCGATCCTGGCCCAGGTGCATGCCGACCACGGCGACCTGCCGGCCTTCGCCGGTGCCGCCCCGGACCTGGACGACCCGCAGCGCCTGCGTGGCTTCTTCGAGCTGATCCGCGATGCACGCCAGGCCGGCCTGCTGCGCGCGTACCACGACCGCAGCGACGGTGGTGCGTTCGCCGCGCTGTGCGAAATGGCCTTCACCTCGCGCCTGGGCCTGGACATCACCCTCGATGCCTGGGGCGATGACCCGTTCCGCAGCCTGTTCAATGAAGAGCTGGGCGCCGTTGTGCAGATCGCCCGCGAAGACCGCGCCGCGTTCGCCGACCTGGTCGAGCGCCATGCGCTGACCGAGTGCGCACAGCGCATCGCCAAGCCGACCACTGCGCCGGTGGTGCGGGTGTCGCTGGGTGGTGATTCGCTGGCCGAATGGCGCTGGGAAGCGCTGTTCGATGCCTGGTGGTCGGTCACCCACGCGATGCAGAAGCGCCGCGACAATCCGGCCAACGCCGATGCCGAGCGCGAGATCGCCCGCGCCTTTACCGCGCCGGGCCTGAAGCCGAAGTTGAGCTTCGATCCCAATGAGGATGTTGCCGCACCGTTCGTGCAGACCGGGGCGCGTCCGCGCGTTGCGATCCTGCGCGAACAGGGCGTCAACGGCCAGATCGAAATGGCCAACGCCTTCGAACATGCCGGCTTCCGCGCGTTCGACGTGCACATGAGCGACCTCATCGAAGGCCGCGTGGCGCTGCAGGACTTCACCGGCCTGGTTGCCTGCGGTGGCTTCAGTTACGGCGACGTGCTCGGTGCCGGCCGCGGCTGGGCGACCTCGATCCTCGAGCGCACTGCGCTGCGCGATGCCTTCGCCGCGTTCTTCGCGCGCGAGGACAGCTTCGCCCTGGGCGTGTGCAACGGCTGCCAGATGATGAGCCAGCTGAAGGACATCATCCCCGGTGCCGAACACTGGCCGCAGTTCCGCCGCAACGCCAGCGAGCAGTTCGAAGCCCGCACCGCGCTGCTGGAAGTGGTGGAGTCGCCGTCGATCCTGCTGCGTGGCATGGCCGGGTCGCGCCTGCCGGTGGCGGTGGCACATGGCGAAGGCCAGGCGGTGTTCGACAGCGCCGTCGACCAGGCCACAGCCCGTGTCGCACTGCGCTACATCGATGGCAACGGCAACGTCGCCAGCCAGTACCCGCTGAATCCGAACGGTTCGCCCGACGGCATCACCGGCCTGACCAGCACCGACGGCCGGGTGACCATCATGATGCCGCACCCGGAGCGCACCCCGCGCGCGCTCAACCTGAGCTGGGCCCCGTCCGAGTGGCAGGGTGATTCACCGTGGATGCGCATGTTCCGCAACGCACGGGTGTGGTGCGGCTGATCGCACACGTGTTGCGCAGCTGACGATGCCATCGCGTATGGAAACCCGCCGGGAAACCGGCGGGTTTTTCTTTTTGAATACGGAAATTCCTGTGCTGGCCATCAGTTACATACGTTTTCATACGTGAAGATTCCATCACGTATACCTAACAAAATACGTACATAAACAAGTGAAACAGTGAACTGCTTCACGGCAATGGCTTTTGCTGCGTCAAAGTCTTGACGATTCGCAAAGATGACGTTAACACTTGACCCCCGTTTCAAATCTGTTCATCCCGCAGTAACCGCACGGCGCATGCGCTCGGTTTTCTGTCCCTGCGCGCCGTACGGCAATACCCCGCAGTAAATCACGCGAATAAACGCCCCCAGGGGACGTTGGGCCACGAAGGCTCGGCGGTGGCGTTGCTTTGCCCAAAACCAGTCCAATCAGGAGCCGTACCGATGAATCGGATTTATCGCAAGGTCTGGAACAAAGCATTGGGTCAGTTGGTGGTGGCCTCGGAACTGGCCTCTTCCAGCTCATCAGGCGGGGTCGTCGACCAGCGCCGCGGTGCGACCGATGCCGCGCCGGCACGACTGGCTGCAGCGCTGGCCTTGGCAATGGGACTGGGCATGACCGGCATCGCTGCGGCGCAGTCGGTCGAGATTGGGGGCAGCGCGAACTGCGTGGTGCTCAACAGCAAGGTGCTGGACAAGTGCGCGGTCGATGGCAGTGCCAGCGCCAAGGGCAGCAACGCGGTGGCGATTGGCGCGGGTACCAGCGCCACCGGCGCCAACAGCGTGGCGCTGGGCGCCGGCTCCAAGGCAACGCGCGCCAACACCGTCTCCGTCGGTGATGCAGGCAAGGAACGGCAGGTGACCAATGTCGCCGCCGGTACCGCCGCCACCGATGCGGTGAACAAGGCACAGCTGGATGCACAGGCGCGCGCCACGCAGGCCGCGCTTGCCCAGGCGGCGGCCGAGGGCAGCCGCTATTTCAAGGCCGATGGCGCTGGCGATGACAGCGACGCGGCAAAGATCGAAGGCCAGGGCGCGATCGCGGTCGGTAGTGGCAGCCAGTCGCTGGCCAACGCCACCACCGCGGTCGGCACCCAGGCCATTGCCGCAGGACTTGGTGCCAGTGCTTTCGGCCAGAACGCGCTCGCCTTGGGTGATGCCAGCGTAGTGGTCGGGCAGAGTGCGGCCGCCTTCGGTCTTGGCGATACGGCGGTAGGCGCAAGTGCCGTGGCCGCCAGCGAGAACGGTGCAGCCACCGCGTTGGGTGCACTGTCCGAAGCCAGCGCCGATGGCGCTACCGCGGTCGGCGCGGGTGCCGTGGCGATGGGCCCTGGCAGCACATCGCTGGGCCGCGGTGCGACCGCCGCCAACGAAGCCTCCATTGCCGTCGGTGCGTTCAGCACGGCGGTGGGCGAATACAGCACCGCGCTGGGTTCCAATTCGGCGGCCGTGGCTACCGGCAGCGTGGCGCTGGGCGCCGGCTCGCTGGCCGACCGCGTCGATACCGTGTCGGTGGGTGCGGTCGACTACGGCCTGACCCGGCAGATCACCAGCGTTGCCGCCGGTACCGAAGATACCGATGCGGTCAACGTCGCTCAATTGAAGGACGTGGCAGCGGTAGCCGATACCACCGCCAAGCGATTCCAGGCCACCGGCAGCAGCGACAGCGATGCCGGTGCGTTGGCCGAGGGAGATGACGCGCTCGCCGCTGGCGAAGCCGCCAATGCGATCGGCAACGGTACGACCGCCGTCGGTGCAGGTGCGACCGCCGTCGCGCAGAACGCCACCGCGGTCGGCAACAACGCGCTTGCATCTGGCCAGAACAGCGCGGCCTTCGGCAACAACGCGCAGGCAGTCGGCCCGGGCAGCGTCGCCGTCGGCGGTGCTGCGGTGGATGCCGATGGCAATCCGCTGATCACCAGTGGTGGCGTGCCGGTAGAGACCGGCGCCACCAGTGCGGGGGTCGGTGGTACCGCCGTCGGCGCCAGCGCCGATGCCGGTGGTTTCGCAGCGTCGGCGTACGGCGTAGGAGCCTATGCGGCAGGTGCGCAGTCGTCGGCATTCGGTGCTGTCTCCAACGCCATCGGCGACTATTCCACCGCCGTCGGTACGCAGAGCAACGCTACCGGCACCAGCAGCGTGGCCATCGGTGGCCCGGCCGACCTGATCCCGGGCCTGGGCTTCTTCGTGCAGACCCAGGCCAGTGGCGAAGCGGCCACCGCCGTCGGTGCCGGTGCCATCGCCAGCGGCGACCAGGCCGTGGCCAATGGCAGCCTGACCGAGGCTTCCGGTGCCGAGTCGGTCGCAGTGGGCTACTTCGCCTATGCACCGGGCGAGAACGCCAGTGCGCTGGGCGCACAGACCTGGGCCAGTGGCACGCAGAGCACCGCCGTCGGCTACTACGCCACTGCGCGTGGTGCCAACAGCGTTGCACTGGGCGCCAATTCCGAAGCGGTGCGCGCCAACAGCGTGGCCGTGGGCAGTGCCGGCAACGAGCGGCAGATCACCAGCGTGGCGGCCGGCAGCGAAGCCACCGACGCAGTGAACAAGGCACAGCTGGACGCCGTGGCCAGCACCGCCGACACCACCGCGCGCTTCTTCCAGGCGCAGCCGGAAAGCGGCAGCGATGCAGGTGCCTACGCAGAAGGCGAGGGTGCGGTGGCGGCGGGTTCGGCCAGCAACGCCATCGGTGCCGGTGCGTTGGCACAGGGTGCAGGCGCGGCGGCCATCGGCGCCGACAGCGTGGCACTGGGTCGCAATACCTTCGCCGACGGTGACGGTGCGGTAGCCGTGGGTGGCCTCGGCCAGGCCTACGACGAATACAACCAGCCGCTGCTGGATGAGCAGGGCAACCCGGTGCAGATCGCCACCACCGCCTCGGCCGGTTCCACCGCCGTCGGCAATGCCGCGCAGGCGACCGGTGCCAGCAGCAGCGCCTTCGGCAATGCGGCGCAGGCCACCGGCGACAACAGCTTCGCGGCAGGCGGCAAGTCGCGCGCTACCGGCAGCTATGCCGTCGCCATCGGCGACAGCGCCTTCGCCAAGGCCGATGACAGCACCGCCGTGGGTGGCTACAGCACTGCCAGCGAGGAAGGCGCCACCGCCTTCGGTGCCGGCGCGTGGGCCACCGGCCGCAATGCCTCGGCGTTTGGTCCGGCGGCATGGGCCAGCGCCAATGGTGCCACCTCCATCGGCTACAACAGCTGGGCCAACGGCACCAGTTCCACCGCCGTCGGCCGCGGCGCCTTCAGCTACGGCGACAACAGTGTTGCGCTGGGCTTCCAGGCGCTGGGCAACAGCATCAACAGCATCGCCATCGGCACCAACACGGTGGCCGGCGGTGAAAGTGCGATCGCCCTGGGCGCGGGCAGCACGGCCAGTGGCAACAACGCGGTTGCACTGGGTGCAGGTTCGGTGGCCAGCCGCGACCGCAGCGTGTCGGTGGGCAGCGTCGGCAACGAGCGGCAGATCACCAGTGTGGCGGCCGGCACCCAGGCCACCGATGCGGTGAACAAGTCGCAGCTCGACGCGGTTGCAGCCAGTGCCGCGACCACCAGCAAGTACTTCCAGGCCAGCGGCAGTGCCGACAGCGACGCCGGTGCCTACGTGGAAGGTGACAACGCGCTGGCCGCGGGTGAATCGGCCAACGCCATCGGCAACGGCGCAACCGCCCTCGGCAGTGGCGCCAATGCACTGGCCGGCAACGCACAGGCCATCGGCTTCAATGCCCTGGCCAGCGCGGCCAATGCCAGCGCCATCGGTGCCAACGCACAGGCGACCGGCGAATACGCCACTGCTCATGGTGCCGAGAGCGAAGCCAGCGGCGAACAGAGTGCGGCGTTCGGCGCGGCCGCAGTGGCCAGCGGCGCTGGCAGCACCGCCAGCGGCGTGCTGTCCGAAGCCAGCGGCGAAGAAGCCGTGGCGGTAGGCTACTTCAGCAACGCCAGCGGTGAGGCCGCCACTGCGGTCGGCAGTGAAAGCGTGGCCAGTGGCACCGCTTCGGCAGCATTCGGCATCGGCGCCGAAGCGACCGGTGGCTACAGCACCGCCATCGGCGGTTACGCCAACGCCTCGGCATTCAACGCCACTGCCTTCGGCAACTTCGCCAACGCCTCCGGTTCCAACAGCGTCGCGCTGGGTGGCGATTCGGAAGCATCCGGTGCCTACAGCACCGCCACCGGCCAGGGCAGCCTGGCTACCGGCACCAATGCCGTGGCCGTCGGTGGCTCGTTGTTCGGCCTGCTGGCGACCGAAGCATCCGGCGACTATTCCACTGCGGTCGGTGGCGGCGCCTATGCGCCGGGCATCAACAGCACCGCGCTGGGCAACGCGGCCGAATCGCGCGGTGCCAACAGCGTGGCGCTGGGTGCCGATTCGATTGCCGACCGCGACAACACCGTGTCGGTCGGTGGCGGCGGCAACACCCGCCAGATCACCAACGTGGCCGCTGGTACCCAGGGTACCGATGCGGTGAACAAGGATCAGCTGGACGCGGTGGCTGCCGAAGGCGCAAAGACCAGCAAGTACTTCCAGGCCAGCGGCAGCGCCGACAGCGATGCCGGTGCCTACGTGGAAGGTGACAGCGCGCTGGCCGCCGGTGAGGCCGCCAATGCGATCGGCACCGGCGCCACCGCACTCGGCAGTGGTGCAACGGCGGTAGCGGCAAACGCTACGGCGGTAGGCTTCAACAGCCTGGCCAGCGGCGGCAATGCGGCTGCGGTGGGCAACAACGCACAGGCGACGGGCGAAGACAGTGCGGCGCTCGGCAGCGGCGCGGTGGCCAGCGAAACCAGCACCACCGCAACCGGTGCAGGCGCGCAGGCGACGGCGGTGTACAGCACGGCCAACGGTGCCGAGGCGGTCGCCAGCGGTGCGCAGTCGCTGGCCAGTGGCTTCCGTTCGGCAGCCTCTGCAGACGGCACCACCGCAGTCGGCGGCTACAGCGAAGCCAGCGGTCGCCTCGGCTCGGCGCTGGGCTATGGCACCGAGGCCAGTGGTGCCAACAGCACCGCTGCCGGCGTGTTTGCTGCTGCGTCGGGCGCCAGCTCGGTGGCGATGGGTGATTCCAGCGAAGCCAGCGGCGATGAGAGCGTGGCCATTGGTGGCAGCACCTTCTTCGGCCTGGTGCCATCACGTGCCAGTGGCTACGGCGCAGCGGCGTTCGGTGCCGGTGCCTGGGCCACCGACGACTACGCCACTGCAATCGGCTGGAATTCGTGGGCCGATGGCGCCGAGTCGACGGCACTGGGCGCCAGCGCTACCGCCAACGGTGCCAACAGCGTCGCCCTGGGCGCAGGCTCCAAGGCCGACCGTGACAACACGGTGGCCGTCGGCAGTGCCGGCAGCGAACGCCAGGTGACCCACGTGGCGGCTGGCACCGAAGGCACCGATGCGGTCAACAAGAACCAGCTCGATGCTGTCGCTGCAACGGCGGACAAGACCAGCAAGTACTTCCAGGCCAGCGGCAGCGCCGACAGCGATGCCGGTGCCTATGTGGAAGGCGACAACGCACTGGCTGCCGGTGAAGCGGCCAATGCGATCGGCAATGGCGCCACCGCGCTCGGCAGTGGTGCCACGGCCGTGGCCGCCAACGCGACCGCCGTGGGCATCAACTCGCTGGCCACGGGCAGCAATGCGGCTGCGGTGGGCAGCAACGCGCAGGCCACCGGTGAAGACAGTGCCGCACTCGGCAACGGCGCGGTAGCCAGTGGAATCAGCGCCACCGCTACCGGCACCGCTGCACAGGCCAGCGGCGTCTACAGCACCGCCAACGGTGCGGAAGCCGTCGCCAGCGGTGCGCAGTCGCTGGCCAGCGGTTTCCGCAGTGCCGCTTCGGCCGATGGCACCACTGCCATCGGTGGCTACAGCGAAGCCAGCGGCCGCCTCGGCACCGCGCTGGGCTACGGCTCGGCAGCGACCGGTGCCAACACCACGGCTGTCGGCTTCGGAGCGGCGGCAGCAGGCAGCGGCGCCGTAGCCGTCGGCCAGTCCAGCGAAGCCAGTGGCGCAGAGAGTGTCGCCATCGGCGGCAGCACCTTCTTCGGCCTGATCCCGTCGCGTGCCAGCGGTACCGGTGCGGCGGCCTTCGGTGCCGGTGCCTGGGCGACCGATGACTACGCCACCGCGATCGGCTGGAATGCATGGGCCGATGCGGCTGACAGCACCGCCCTGGGTGCCAGCGCGACCGCCAACGGTGTCAACAGTGTCGCCCTCGGCGCGGGTTCGAAGGCCGACCGTGACAACACGGTGGCCGTCGGCAGCGCGGGCGGTGAACGCCAGGTCACCCATGTTGCCGCCGGCACCGAGACCACCGATGCAGTGAACAAGGGCCAGCTGGATGCCGTGGCCAGTGTCGCCGACAAGACCAGCAAGCACTTCCAGGCCAGCGGCAGCGCCGACAGCGACGCCGGTGCCTACGTCGAAGGTGACAATGCGCTGGCGGCCGGTGAAGCGGCCAATGCGATCGGCAATGGCGCCAGTGCGCTCGGCAGTGGTGCCACCGCGGTCGCGGTCAACGCCACCGCCGTCGGCTTCAATGCGCTGGCCAGTGGTGAAGACGGTGTGGCGATCGGCAGCAGCGCCAGCAGCACGGCCGGTGGCGCGATTTCCATCGGCGTGGAAAGCAGCAGCGCAGGCCCGGCCAGTGTGGCCCTCGGTGCGCAGTCCCAGGCGCAGGGCATCGGTGCGGTCGCCGTCGGCGGCATCGCCCAGGCCAATGGGCTGGCCGCAACCGCCGTCGGTTATGGCGCAACCGCTGATGGTCGCGAAGCCACCGCCGTCGGCAACTTCTCGTCGGCCAACGGCTGGCAGTCCACCGCTTACGGCGCCGGTGCCACGTCCGCCTTCTTCGGCACCGCGCTGGGCAGTGGCGCGCAGGCCGCCGAAGTGTCCACAGCCGTGGGCCAGGGCACCGTCGCGCAGATCGCCGGTGCTGGTTTCGGCGTGCAGGCGCGCGCCGGCCAGTTCGGTACCGCACTGGGCAACAATGCCACCACCGGGCTCAATGGCGTGGCGGTCGGCTTCAACGCGCTGGCCGGACAGGACGCCAACAGCGTCGGCACGGGCCAGTACACCACCGCGATCGGCAGCGAGGCATGGGCCACCGAGGACGGTGCCACCGTGGTCGGCTACAACAGCTATGCGCAGGCCACCAATGCCACCGTGCTGGGCAGCAATACCTGGACCACCAAAGACGCCGACAACAGCGTGGCGCTCGGTGCAGGCTCGCTGGCCGACCGTGCCAACGCGGTATCGGTGGGTGCGGCGCAGGAGTGGGTCGATGCTGCCGGAGTCAGCCACAGCGCGATCAACCGCCAGGTGACCAACGTGGCCGCCGGTACCCAGGCCAACGATGCGGTGAACAAGGGCCAGCTGGATGCGGTGGCCTCCACCGCCGACGCCACCAGCAGGCACTTCCGTGCCAACGGCAGCGGCACCGCCACTGCCAGCGGTACCAACGCAGTGGCGGTGGGCTCCAGTGCCACTGCCAGTGGCAACCGCAGCAATGCACTGGGCAGCAACGCCAGCGCCGTCGGCAACGCATCACTGGCCGTAGGCGCCAATGCCGCCGTCACCGGCAGCAACTCAGTGGCACTCGGTGCCGGCGCGCGTGCGGTGGATGCAAACGTGGTGTCGGTCGGCGGCGGCAACGGCACTGATGGTCCTGCTACGCGCCGCATCGTCAACGTTGCCGATGGCCGCATCGCCGCCGGCAGCAGCGACGCCGTGACCGGTTCACAGCTCAACGTCACCAACCAGCGCGTGGGTGCGGTGGAAACCCGGGTCGGTGATTTCGACTCGCGCATCGCCACCGTTGAAACCAGCGCGGCCAGCTCGGTCGGCTACGACGATGCCAGCCGTGACCGCCTGACCCTGGCCGGTATCCAGGGCACCACCATCGACAACGTCGGCGCCGGCAGCATCGCCTCTGGCAGCCGCCAGGCGATCAACGGTGGGCAGCTGTTCCAGTCGCTCAGCGATGCCGCCAGCTTCCTCGGCGGCGGTGCCAGCGTCGGCATGCAGGGTGTGTTCGTCGCGCCGAACTATGTGATCCAGGGGTCCACCTACAGCAACGTCGGCGACGCGCTGGGCGCACTGGACCGCAAGGTCAGCGAGATCGATCGTCGCACCGCCAGCGGCACGCGTTCCGGCGCGGCCAGCCTGCGTTCGATGGCCGCTCCGCTGGACGCAGACGCGTCCAACGTGGCCACGGCGTCGGCTGCCACCGACGCGAGCCTGGCGGATGGCGGATCGGCAACGGCCCGTGTGCAGGGCACGCCGACCGCTGCCAGCGCAGGCAGTGCTCAGCCAGCACTGGTCGCAGGCGGTGGCGTCAACGCCGTCGCGATGGGCGATGGCGCAGTCGCCAGCGGCGCATCGTCCACCGCTGTCGGCCAGGGCGCGAGTGCAACGGCGGCCAATGCGGTGGCGCTGGGCCAGGGCTCGGTTGCCGATCGCGCCAACACCGTCTCGGTCGGCAGTGAGGGCAACGAACGCCAGGTCACCAACGTGGCGGCCGGCACCACCGCCACCGATGCGGTCAACAAGGGCCAGCTGGATCGTGGCATCACTACCGCCAACAGCTACACCGACAGCCGCGTGCAGGCAGTCACCGACAGCTTCGATGTGTTCAAGGGTGAAGTCGATGGGCGCCTGCGCCACATGGATCGCCGCATCGACCGCCAGGGCGCGATGAGCGCAGCGATGCTCAACATGGCCACCAGTGCCGCCGGCATCCGCACCCAGAACCGGGTCGGCGTCGGCATCGGTTTCCAGGGCGGCGAGTCGGCCATGTCGCTGGGCTACCAGCGTGCGATCAGCGATCGCGCCACGGTCACCGTCGGTGGTGCCTTCAGCAGTGATGACAGCTCGGTCGGCGTCGGTGCCGGCTTCGGCTGGTAAGTGCGCAACAACGTGCCGGTGGGCAATCCATCGGCACGTCGAGCAGTGAGCGCCAAAGGGGCGTGGCATGGCAACCCTGGTGGGCCAGCCAGGGCAGTCGCAGGGAGTGATGGCCGTAGTGAGCTCCGTCCGTGCAACGGGCGGAGAAGGAAAGCTCAACCATGACCTTGAAGAGGATTTCGAACGTGACCAAGAAGCAGACCCTTCGCATCAATGTGCTGGCTGCCGCCGTGTTGTCGCTGACTGTCGGCGTCGGTGCGGCGCATGCGGCCAAGCCGGGCGTGGCCAAGGAACCGGCGCGCGTGGCCAGCACTGCCCAGCAGAGCGTGGACGGCATCATCGTGAAGTACCGCAACGGCACCGCGGCCGCCAGCGATCGTTCGACCAAGCTCTCGGTCGTGCAGTCGGCACTGTCGCGTGCCATCGTCAGCAGCGGCACCACCAGCCGTGCTGCGGCACTTTCCCCGCTGGTGGAGCGCAAGCTCGGTACCGGTGGCGACCTGATCCGCCTGAAGTCCCGGCTGGGCTCGGCCGACATGCAGAAGGTGCTGGCTGAACTGAATGCCGATCCGTCGGTGCAGTACGCGGTGGCCAACGTGCGCCTGCAGCGCTCGGACCTGCGTGCCACCAATGCGCAGCCGGCACTGGTGCCCAACGATCCCAACTACGCGCAGTACCAGTGGAATTTCTTCAACGCCACCGGTGGTGTGAATGCACCGGCCGCGTGGGATCTCTCGCAGGGCGAGGGCATCGTGGTCGCCGTGCTCGATACCGGCATCCTGCCGGGCGTGCCGGATTTCGGCAGCAACCTGCTGGAAGGCTACGATTTCATCAGTGACAAGGAATCCTCGCGCCGCCCGAACGATGGCCGTGCACCGGGTGCCACCGACTACGGCGACTGGGTGGAAACGGCCAACGAGTGCTACACCGGTTCCGAACCGGAAGGCAGTTCCTGGCACGGCACGCACGTGGCCGGCACCATTGCCGAGGTGACCAACAACGGCAGTGCCCTGGCAGGCCTGGCCTACAAGGCCAAGGTGTTGCCGGTGCGCGTGCTGGGCAAGTGCGGCGGCACCCTGGCCGACATCAGCGACGCCATCACCTGGGCGTCGGGCGGCACCGTGCCGGGCATTCCGGCCAACACCAATCCGGCGGAAATCATCAACATGAGCCTGGGTGGTGGTGGCGCCTGCGATGCCGCCTACCAGGACGCGATCAACGGCGCCGTCTCGCGCGGCACCCTGGTGGTGGTCGCGGCCGGCAATGAAACCGACAACGCGTCCAAGTACCGTCCGGCCAGCTGCAACAACGTGGTGGCGGTGGGTGCGACCCGTGTCACCGGTGGCATCACCTATTACTCCAACTACGGCACCGCGGTAGACCTGTCGGCCCCCGGCGGTGGTGGCAGTGTCGACGGCAACCCGAACGGCTACATCTGGCAGGTCGGTTCCAGTTCGGAAACCACCCCGGACGCCGGTGAGTGGGTGCTGATGGGCAAGGGCGGCACCTCGATGTCCTCGCCGCACGTCGCTGCGGTGGCTGCCCTGGTGCAGAGCGCGCTGATCGCAAAGGGCAAGGAACCGCTGGCCCCGGCCGCGCTGGAAACCCTGCTCAAGCAGTCGGCGCGCAAGTTCCCGGTGACCATCCCGGCGGCCACCCCGATCGGCAGCGGCATCCTTGATGCCAAGGCCGCACTGGATGCCGCGCTGAAGGAGCCGTGCACCGAGAACTGCGAGCCGGAAGGCATTCCGCTGACCAACAAGGTGACCGTGGGCGGGCTGGCCGGTGCGGCCGCCAGCGAAACCGTCTATACCTTCGAAGCGGCCGCCGGCAAGACGCTGAGCGTGCTGACCTACGGCGGCAGCGGCAACGTGTCGGTGTACCTGGCGCAGGGCCGCGTGCCCACCGCGACCGACAACGATGCCAAGTCGACCCGCCCGGGCAATACCGAAACCGTGCGCGTGGCCAAGCCGGTGGCCGGTACCTACTACATCAAGGTGGTGGGTGAGGCCGCTTACAGCGGGGTGAGCATCCTGGCGACCCAGTAATAACCGACTGTCGTAAATGAATAAGCGGGGCCCGTCACCTGTGTGACGGGCCTCGTCTTTTTACGAAAGAAGAACCGGAGAGGGTGGAAACCACGGCTTAACTGCTAAAGTCGGGACGATCGACAGGAGAGTAATGTGAACGCGCTCGCTGCCACTGCCATCGACGACACTGAAGGCCGCATCCTCGATGCGCTGCTGGCACGTGGTCGGCTCAAGGAAGGAGATCTGGCGCGTGCGCGGCCGCTGCATGCCGAGTCCGGTGGCAGCCTGCTTGGGCTGCTGGTACGGCTTGGGCTGGTGTCCGAACGTGACCAGGCGCAGGCCAGCGCCGATGTGCTGGGCCTGCCGCTGCTGGAAGGACGGCAGCTGCCTGAATCGCCACCGCAGGCGCTGGCCGAAGGCCTGCCGCTGTCGCTGCGCTTCCTCAAGCAGTTCCACGTGTGCCCGCTGGCGCTGGATGAGCACGGCGTGCAGCTGTGGTTGGCCGACGCCCACGATCCTTACCCGCAGCAGGCCGTGCAGTTGGCACTGGGTGTACCGGTCACGCCGCTGCTGGGCATGCGCGCGGAGATCGATGATCTGGTCGAGCGCTGGTTCGGCCAGGGCCGCAGTGCGATGGGCGCGATCGTGGAAACCGCCGATGGCGAGGGCGGCGCAGTGGACGATATCGAGCACCTGCGCGATCTCGCTTCCGAAGCGCCGGTGATCCGCCTGGTCAACCTGGTGATCCAGCGCGCGGTCGAACTACGCGCGTCGGACATCCACGTAGAGCCGTTCGAAAACCGGCTGAAGGTGCGTTACCGCGTCGATGGCGTGCTGGTCGAAGGCGAGAGTCCGCCGGCCAACCTGACCGCCGCGGTGATCAGCCGCATCAAGATCATGGCCCGGCTCAACATCGCCGAGCGCCGCCTGCCGCAGGATGGCCGCATCATGCTGCGCGTGCAGGGCAAGGAACTGGACCTGCGTGTCAGCACGGTGCCCACCGCGCACGGCGAAAGCGTGGTGATGCGCCTGCTTGATCGCGAGACGGTGGTGTTCGACTTCCATCGGCTGGGCTTCACCGATGCCTTCCTGCCGCAGTTCCGCAAGGTGCTTGAACAGCCGCACGGCATCCTGCTGGTGACAGGCCCCACCGGGTCGGGCAAGACCACCACGCTGTACACCGCGCTGAGCCAGCTCAACACCGCCGACGTCAAGATCATCACCGTTGAAGATCCGGTCGAGTACCAGATCGAAGGCATCAACCAGATCCAGGCCAAGCCACAGATCGGGCTGGATTTCGCCAATGCGCTGCGCAGCATCGTGCGCCAGGATCCGGACATCATCATGATCGGTGAAATGCGCGACCTGGAAACCGCGCGCATCGCGATCCAGTCAGCGTTGACCGGCCACCTGGTGCTCTCCACGCTGCACACCAACAATGCCGCAGGCGGCATCACCCGCCTGCTCGACATGGGCGTGGAAGATTATCTGCTCACCTCCACCATCAACGGCATCCTGGCCCAGCGCCTGGTGCGCCGGCTGGAGCCGACCCACGCCGAACGCTACGAAGCCTCGCCGGAAGAGATCGAACGCTTCGACCTGCGTCGCCTGCAGCCTCAAGGGACGATCTACCTGTATCGCCCGAAGCCTTCGGCGCTGGCGCCGACCGGCTACCTGGGGCGCACCACCATCATGGAATTCCTGGTGATGAACGACGCGCTGCGCCGTGCGGTGATGCGTCGCGATGGCATGGGCGAGATCGAGCGCATCGCCCGCGAAGCCGGCATGCGCACCATGTACGAGGACGGCCTGAGCAAGGCCCTGAGCGGGCAGACGACCCTCGAGGAAGTCCTGCGCGTGACCGAGGAAGGCTGATGCGCGTGCAGGGACGACGCTGACATGCCGAACTACCGTTACAAGGCACTGAACCCACACGGTGAGGTGTTCGACGGACAGATGGAAGCGGCCAGCGAGGCCGAGCTGGTCGCGCGCCTGCAGGACCAGGGCCATCTGCCGATGGAAACGCAGCTGGCCGACGGGGGTGCGGTTGGCGGCAGCAGCCTGCGCGGCCTGTTCCGCCAGCGTCCGCTGCAGGGCGCGGCACTGCTGCAGTTCACCCAGCAGCTGGCCACCCTGCTCGGTGCCGGGCAGCCGCTGGACCGCGCGCTGTCGATCCTGCTCAGCCTGCCCGAAGACGAGCGCTCGCGCCGCGCGATCACTGACATCCGCGACGTGGTGCGTGGTGGCGCGCCGCTGTCGACTGCGCTGGAACGCCAGCACGGCCTGTTCTCGCGTCTATACGTGAACATGGTGCGCGCCGGCGAAGCCGGTGGCAGCCTGCACGACACGCTGCAACGCCTGGCCGACTACCTCGAACGCAGCCGTGCGCTGCAGGGCAAGGTGATCAACGCGCTGGTCTACCCGGCGATCCTGCTGGTGGTGGTGGGCGGTGCGCTGCTGTTCCTGCTGGGCTACGTGGTGCCGCAGTTCGCACAGATGTACGAAAGCCTGGACGTGGCGCTGCCATGGTTCACCAACCTGGTGCTGCAGCTGGGCCTGTTCGTGCGCGACTGGTGGGTGCTGCTGCTGGTGGTGCCGGGCGTGCTGCTGCTGTTGTTCGAACGCAAGGTGCGGCAGCCCGCGTTCCGTCTGGCGCTGGATGGCTGGCTGCTGCAGCGCCGGGGCATCGGCCGCCTGCTGGGCGAGCTGGAAACCGCGCGGCTGGCGCGCACCCTGGGGACACTGCTGCGCAACGGCGTGCCGCTGCTGGGGGCGCTGGGCATCGCCCGCAACGTGCTCGGCAACCGCGCGCTGGCCGCAGACCTGGAGACCGCCGCCGACGAGGTCAAGAACGGCACCGGCCTGTCGCTGGCGTTGTCGCGCGGCAAGCGTTTTCCCCGGCTGGCGCTGCAGATGATCCAGGTCGGCGAGGAGTCCGGCGCGCTCGATACCATGCTGCTGAAAGCTGCTGATACCTTCGAACAGGACAGCGCCCGCCGCATCGACCGCCTGCTGGCGGCGATGGTGCCGGCGATCACCCTGGTGCTGGCCTCGGTGGTCGGCGCGGTGATCGTGGCCGTGCTGGTGCCGTTGTACGACCTTACCAACGCCATCGGCTGACGATGGCCTCCTTCGCAACCCCGACATCCCGTACCTGAAAGGACCGACCATGATTGCTTCCCGTCGACCGATCCGCCTTTCCTTCACCGCCGCACGCCACCAGTCGGGCATGAGCCTGCTGGAGATCATCATCGTCATCGTGCTGATCGGCGCGGTGCTGACCCTGGTCGCCAGCCGCGTGCTCGGCGGCGCCGATCGTGGCAAGGCCAACATCGCCAAGGCGCAGGTGCAGACCGTTGCCTCCAAGGTCGACAACTACCAGATCGACACCGGCAAGCTGCCCGCCTCGCTCAACGACCTGGTGACCGCGCCGGCCGGCGTCGGTGGCTGGCTGGGCCCGTATGCCAAGCCTGCCGACCTCAACGACCCGTGGGGCCACGCGCTGGAGTACCGCGCACCGGGCGAGGGCCAGGCGTATGAACTGATCAGCCTGGGCAAGGACGGCAAGGCCGGCGGCAGCAGCGTCGACGCTGACATCCGCTACCAGCCGTAAGCACGCATGCTGCTTTTCCTGCCGCGCCGGGTGTCACGCCCGCGCCTGCACGGCAGGCGCGCGGCGGGCCTGTCGCTGCTGGAAATGCTGCTGGTGATCGCGTTGATTGCGGCCATCGGCCTGATCACCGCCGCTGGCATGTCGCGCGGCTTTGCCGGCATGCAGCTGCGCAGTGCCGGCAAGGACATCGCCAACCAGCTGCGCATGGTGCGCGCGCAGGCCATTGCCCGCGGCGAACCGCAGCGCTTCGTGATCGAACCGGCGCAGCATCGTTGGCAGGGCGCCAGCCAGCGCCACGGTGAAGTGCCGGCCAAGCTGAAGGTGCAGTTCGAAGGTGCCGCGCAGTTGGCCACCGCGCCTGGCCAGGGCGTGATCGAATTCCATCCCGACGGCGGCTCCAGTGGCGGCCGCATCCGCCTGCAGCTGGAGAGCGCGGAGTGGCGCATCGATGTGGGCTGGTTGACCGGTGAAGTCCGTTCCGGACCGTGGCGGGCGCAATGAGGTCGCGCGCCCGTGGTTTCACCCTGCTGGAAGTGATCGTTGCCTTCGCCTTGCTCGGGTTGGCGCTGACGCTGTTGCTGGGCAGCCTGTCCGGCGGCGCGCGGCAGGTGCGCGACGCCGAGCTGCGCACGCGCGCGGTGCTGCACGCGCAGTCGTTGCTGGCCGCCGCCGGGGTGGAAGCACCGCTGCAGGCCGGCAGCCAGCAGGGCGAGTGGGAGCAGGGGCGTTATCACTGGCAGCTGCAGGTGCAGCCCTGGGCCGAGCCGCGCAGTGGTGCGCTGCCCGCTGCGCAGTCGCCGGGCGCACCCTGGCTGGCGGAACTGCAGCTGCAGGTGCGTTGGGGCGACAGTGAACGCGAGCAGTTGCGCTGGCGCAGCCTGCGTCTGTTGCCGCCCGCGCTGGAGAATGCGCGATGAGGCGCCGCGCACGCGGCTTCACCCTGGTCGAAGTGATGCTGGCCACGGTGCTGCTGGCAGGCGGCCTGGCGCTGGCGTTCGCCAGCGTGCGCTCGGCGATGGCGATCAGCCAGCGCGGCGAGCAGATTGCCGCGCACAGCGAACGCATGCGCGCAGTGCAGGCCCTGCTGCGGCGGCAGCTCGCCAGTGCCCTGCGCAGCCCGCTGGAAGTGCCCGATCCCACCCGCGAACCGGTGTTCTTCCAGGGTGACGATCAGGGCATGCAGTTCGCTGCCGACCTGCCGGGCTATCTCGGTCGTGGCGGCCCTTACCTGCATGCGCTGCAGGTGGATGGCGCAGCCGGGCACCGCCGCTTGCTGCTGGGGCTGGTGCTGCTGCAGGAAGGCGAGCGCATCGAAGAGAACCCGCCGCGCCCGCCCGAAGTGCTAGCGGAGGAGTTGAAGGACGTAAGGCTGCGCTACCGCGGTGTCGACGCCAGCAACGGGCAGCTGACCGAATGGTTGCCACGCTGGGAGGACACCCGGCGCCTGCCATTGCTGGTGGAAGTGCAGATCGTGCCGGCCAGGGGCACGCCGTGGCCGCCGCTGGTGGTGTCACTGCGGGCCGGTGGCAGCGGAGGTGCGCGATGAAGCGTCCACGTGGTGCCGCGCTGGTCCTGGTGCTGTGGTTGATCGCGCTGATGACCGCGCTGGTCGGCGCCTTTGCGCTCAGCGCACGGGTCGAACACCTGCAGCAGCGGGTGCTCGGTGACGACGCACGCGGCCAGGAGCGCGCCCGCGCCGGCCTGGAATACGCGTTGCTGCGGCTGCAGCCGGACCCGCAGCGTCCGCCGTGGCAGGCTGATGGCCGCGCCTATCGCTGGCAGTTCGACGACGCCCGCATCGAGATCCGGGTGCTGGACGAGAACGGCAAGATCAACCTCAACCTGGCCGATACGGCCCTGCTGTCCGCATTCATGCAGGCACTGGGCGAGCCGGCAGAAAGCGCCAGGCAGCTGGCCGGTGCGATCATCGACTGGCGCGACGAAGACAGCCTGCTGCAGCCCGGTGGTGGTGCCGAGGCGCCGGAGTACGCCGCCGCAGGCCTGCCCTATGGCCCGCGCAACAAGCGCTTTGAAACCCTGGGCGAACTGCAGCGGGTGCTGGGGATGCGCGGGTCGCTGTATACCGCGATGCTGCCGCACCTGACGCTCTACAGCAGGCAGGCGCGCCCGGATCCACGTTTCGCCAGTGGGCCGGTGTTGACGGCATTGGGCCTGGATGCGGAACAACTGCTGGCGCAACGCGCCCAGCAGGAGCGTGACGGAGATAACGCTGCGGGTGCATCGGCGCTTGCCAGCGGCAGTGGCACCTATAGTATCGAGTCCCGCGCCACTGACGGCAGCGGACGCCTGTCGGTGCTGCAGGCGGTGGTGCGCAACGGATCGGGCGGGGTGCCCGGCCGGACCTACACAGTGCTTCGCTGGGAGCAGGGAATGGCAGCAAGATGACGGCGTGGCAGGACAGTCTGCGGCAGGTGCAGGGCCAGATCGGCCCCGGTGCCGGCCGTTTCCTGCGCTGGTGGCGGCAGTCGTTGCTGGCCTGGGTGCCGATGCGTTGGCAATGGGCGCTGGGCTGGTCGCAGACCCGCCTGCTGCTGCAGTGCGAGGACGGGCAACTACAGGTCTGGCGTGAAACCGGCGATGGTCTCGAGCCCGTGGCCCGCCTGCCGTGGCCGCTGCAACCGGCGGACCTGGACCGCGTGCTGGAGCCGCGCCTGCGCAGCCTGCCACGGGTGTGGCTGCTGCCGGCCGGGCAGGTCCTGCGGCGCAATCTGCGTCTGCCTGCCGCAGCCGCTGACCGCCTGCGTGCGGTGGTCGGCTACGAGATCGACCGGCAGACACCGTTCGAAGCCAGCCAGGTCAGCTATGACATCCGTGAGCTGGGCAGTGCCGGCGAAGGCCTGCTGCAGGTGGAGCTGGTGGCCTGGCCGCTGCGCCAGCTGGATGACTGGCGCGCGCAGATCGGAGCGTGGGCCGACGTGCTGGCCGGTGTCGATGCGATCGATGCCCAGGGCCGCGCGCTGCAGGTCAACCTGCTGCCGCCCGCGCAGCGTCAGCAGCGACCGGACCCGATGCGGCGCTGGAACCTGCTGCTTGCCATGGCTGCGCTGGTGATGCTGGTGCTGGCGGCGATGCAGTTGCTGGACAACCGTCGTGACGCCGTCGATGCGCTGCGCGCAGACGTCGAGCGCAGCGCCCGCAGTGCGCGTGGCGTGGCCAGCGAACGCAGCCAGCTGCAGGCGCTGCTGGATGGAGCGGCGTTCCTGGAAACACAGCGCAACCAGCGCGCCAGTACCGTCGAAGTCTGGAACGAGCTGACCCGACGCCTGCCCGATGGCACCTACCTGGAAAAACTGGCGATCGAGAACAACAGCCTGCAGTTGATCGGCCTCAGCAGCGAAGCATCGCAGCTGGTCACGCTGCTGCAGGACGCGCCGCAGTGGCGCAAGGTCAACCTTACCGGCGTGCTGCAGGCTGACGGTGCCGCCAGTGGCCGCGACCGCTTCACCCTGACCGCCGAGCTGCAGCCATTGCCTTCGGCGGCAGCGGCGCCGGCACCCGCCCCGACTGCAACCACGGAGGCGGCCAATGCCGATGCCAAGCGCACGCCGTGACCGCTGGCTGGCACTGGCACTGCTGTTGGCAGTGCTGGGCCTGGCCTACCTGCTGCTGGTGCACCCGTGGTTCACCCAGCCGCTGCGCGCCATCGATGCCGATGCCGCCGCCCTGCGCGAGCGCCAGCAGCGCGTGCAGGCGCAGCTGCAGCAGCAGCCGCAGATCGAACAGCGGCTGCGCGCAACCCGCGACGCCCTGCAGCAGCGCCCGGGGTTCCTGCAGGAAGCCACCGCCGAGGCCGCCGCAGCCGCGCTCGGCGCACGCCTGCAGGATGCAGTGGCGATGGCCAGCCCGGGCAACCGCAGCTGCACCATCAGCAACCGCACGCCGTTGAGCGACAACCGTCGCGATGCTGCGTTCGTGCGCGTGGCCATGCAGGTGCGCCTGCGCTGTGGCGTGGCCGAACTGGCCACCGTGCTGCACAGCCTGGAGACCGGCAGCCCGCGCCTGTTCGTGGACAACCTCAACCTGATCGCACAGCGTTTCCAGCAATCGCCCAACGAATCCGGGCTCGGCCTGGATGTGTCCTTCGAGCTGGCCGGCTACCTGCTGCCGGCGGCTGCTGCCGATCCCTCGACAGCGCCTGCGGCCACTCCGCCTGCAGCAGCGCCGGTGGCGTCGCCGCCGGCACCTGTGCCGTCACCGGCGGAGCAGCCTGCCACCGATGCGCAGGAGGTGGCCGATGAAGCTTGAGCAGATCAGCCTGCGCACCGGGCTGTTGCTGGCGCTGGCCGGATGGGCCGCAGCGATCTGGCTGGCCACCGGCTTCGGTCTTGGCAGCCAGCTGCCCACGGTCAGTGCGGAGGGCGACGCGCAGTCCGCGCTGCCGGCGCTGCCCGTGCTGGCGCCCGAACGCATGGCCGGTGCAGACAGCTACAGCGTGATCAGCGAACGGCCCCTGTTCGCCGAGGACCGCAAGCCACGCCCGTATCTGCTGGGGGGCAGTGAAGCCGCCGCCAGTCCGGCACTGCGCCTGACCGGCGTGCTGATGACCGGCGACTTCAGCATGGCCACCTTCACCACCGAGCAGGGCCGGTCGCTGCGCCTGCGCCTCAACGGCGATGCAGTCGATGGCTGGCAGCTGGTGGCATTGGAACCGCGCCAGGCCACGGTGATCGGCTCCAGTGGCAGCCAGGTGCTGGAACTGGCCGTGTTCAATGGCCAGGGCGGTGAAGCGCCGACCGCGCTGCGCGGAGCCACTGGCACACCGCCTGTGCCTGGCGCGGTGGTTCCGCCGCCGCCACCGCAGCCAACGCCCAGCCAGACGCTGCCCACCCCCCGTGCCGCCGATGGCAACGTGGGTCCCGCCTCGCCTGCACCGGCCGCGGCCGCCGCACCCCCTGCAAACACCAACGGTCCCAGCGAAGCGCAGATGCAGGCCATCCGCGAACGCATCCAGGCCCGCCGCCGTCAGCTGCAGCAACAGCAGCAACAACCGTCGCCGCCCCCGGGCGATGGCACCAACCGATAGAGTGAATGCATGAATCTGCGTTTTCTTCCCTGGTCCTTCGCCCTGACGCTGCTGGTCGGCTGCAGCACCGTGTCGGCCCCGCATGTGCAACGCAACGGCAACCTGCAGCCCTCGGCCAGTGCCGGCCAGGCTGCCGTCGATGCGCAGACCGAAGCGGCCGATCAAGCCCAGGGGGCGCCGCAGGCGGTGATCCGCCGTGGCACCGGCACCATGATCAACCGCGAAGCCGCGCGCAAGCCGTCGCCCGCGCTGCATGCGGCCAGCTCCGGTGAGGCGACCTTCAACTTTGAAGGCGAGTCGGTGCACGCGGTGGTCAAGGCCATCCTCGGGGACATGCTCGGCCAGAACTACGTGATCGCCCCGGGGGTGCAGGGCACGGTGACGCTGGCCACGCCCAAGCCGGTATCGCCGGCACAGGCACTGAACCTGCTGGAGATGGTGCTGGGCTGGAACAACGCCCGCATGGTCTACAGCGGTGGCCGCTACAACATCGTCGCCGCCGACCAGGCACTGGCCGGCACCGTGGCGCCGAGCACCGCGCCGGCCTCCAGCGCACGCGGTTTTGAAGTGCGCGTGGTGCCGCTGCAGTTCATTTCCGCCACCGAGATGAAGAAGGTGCTGGAGCCCTATGCGCGGCCCAATGCCATCGTCAACGTCGACAGCGGCCGCAACGTGATCACCCTCGGCGGTACGCGTGCGGAACTGGAGAACTACCTGCATACCGTCGAGATCTTCGACGTCGACTGGCTTTCGGGCATGTCGGTGGGTGTATTCCCGATCCAGTCCGGCAAGGCCGAGCAGGTCGCGGCGGATCTGGAGAAGGTCTTCGGCGAAGAGAGCAAGACGCCCAGCGCCGGCATGTTCCGTTTCCTGCCGCTGGAAAACGCCAATGCAGTGCTGGTGATCACCCCGCAGGTGCGCTACCTGGACCAGATCCAGCAGTGGCTGGACCGCATCGATACCGCCGGCGGCAGCGCGCGCCTGTTCTCGCATGAACTGCGATACATCAAGGCACGCGACCTGGCCGAACGCCTCAGCGAAGCCTTTGCCAGCAGCGGCAACCGCGGCGGCTCCGGCTCGGCATCGCTGGCGCCGGGTGCCATTCCGTCGCAGCTGGGCAGCGAGGGCGACCGCGGTATGGACGCGGGCAACAGCAGCAGTTTCAACAACCAGGTCGGTGGCGGCAGCAGCAGTGGTAGTGGCAGCAGCGCCGGCAGCCTGAACCTGCCGCAGCGCCAGTCGGGCAACGTCAGCATCAGCCTGGAAGTGGAAGGCGATCGTGTCGGCGTGTCGGCGGTGGAGGAAACCAACACGCTGCTGGTGCGTTCGACACCGCAGGCCTGGCGCTCGATCCGCGAGGTGATCGAAAAGCTGGACGTGATGCCGCTGCAGGTACACATCGAAGCGCAGGTGGCCGAAGTCGGGCTGACCGGCGACCTGAAGTACGGCGTCAACTGGTTCTTCGACAATGCCGTGGCGGGGCGCGCGCTGACCGGCGCGCTGTCCGGGTTGACCCTGCCAGCAGCGGCCGGCGGCTCCTGGAACACCTTCGCCGGTGCGGTGACCGGTACCGATGGCGCCGGCTGGGCGTTCACCGGGCACAACGGTGCAGCCGTGGTCAGTGCGCTGGACAAGGTCACCGACGTGCGCCTGCTGCAGACGCCTTCGGTGTTCGTGCGCAACAACGCCGAAGCCACCCTCAACGTAGGCGACAAGGTGCCGATCAACACCACCACGGTCAACACCGGCATCGGCACCAGCAGCTACAGCTCGGTGCAGTACATCGACACCGGCGTGATCCTCAAGGTGCGCCCGCGCGTCACCCGCGACGGCACGGTGTTCCTGGATATCGTGCAGGAGATCAGCAGCGCATCGGACGTGCCGGAGAACTGCAATCCGCAGGAGCGCAACTGCAATCCGCGCATCTCCACCAAGAAGCTGGCCACCGAGGCGGCGGTGCAGAGTGGTGACACCATCATGCTGGCCGGCCTGATCACCGATTCGGCCACCGATGGCAGCAGCGGCATTCCCGGCCTGAGCCGGATTCCGGTACTGGGCGCGCTGTTCGGCCAGAAGAGCCGCACCAGCCGTCGTTCGGAAGTGATCGTGCTGCTGACCCCGACCATCGTCCGCAACGGCCAGGAGGCCCGCACCCTGACCGACGAGTACAGCCAGCGCTTCCGCGCGATGGAGCCGCTGAACCAGCCGCGCGCAAAGAAGTAAGGGGGGGCGGCAGGGCTGCACCCTGCACCTGCCGAATCAACAGCAACAGCAACAGCGGGTATTCCGTGGGATGGCGGGGCGGTGTCGGATTGCGGGGACGCCGCAAGTACGTCCCTGTAGGCTTGGCAGCCGCATCCATGCGGCTGGCACCCCACAATCCGACACCGCCCCGCCTTCGACAGTTTCCCGGCGGCCAGTAGATCCACGCCATGCGTGGATGAATCTCTGTCAGATTTCGAAGAATGGGGTCAGATCGGTTTTCCAAGGGGAAACGGATCTGACCCCATTCTTTTCGTTCCCGATACCTGCATGTGCCGGCCAGCGGCCGGCACTACCAGGAACAGGCCAGACAGGTCGCGGAAATCTGTCGAAGGCGGGGTGGGTCCGGTGGCGGGGGTGTCCGCGGCATGGATGCCGCGGCCAAGCCTCCAGGGATGGATTCACGGCGTCCTCCGCCACCGGACCCACCCCGCCATTCCCAGGAAGTCAGCTTTTGCCGTTGCCGTTGCTGTTGCTGCGGCCTCTGCGGGTGCCGGGTGCAACCCGGCCGACACCCACCCGATGCTACGCTGTGGCCACCGACAACCACGGAGGCGGGATGGGGGCGATCGTGTTGTTGCCGCTGGGCGTGGACGACGCGGTACTTGACCGCTGCCTGGCCGCGCTTGATGCCGGTACCGCAGCGGGAACATCGATCTGGCTGGCCGATGACGCACAGGCCGGGCCACGTGCACAGGCGGTGGTCGAACACTGGCTGGCACATACGCCGTTGCAGGCCGAATACACCCGCCGCGCGCGGCCGCTGGGCGAGGTTGCCCACCTGGACGAAATGCTGCGTGCCTGCGATGGCCTGGACGTGGCGGTGCTGGCCCCGGACAGCGTGCCCGCACCGGGATGGCTGCAGCAGCTGCAGGCCACGTTTGCACGCGACGCGGCCATTGCCACGGCCACGCCGTGGTGCAACGTGGGCGAAACCGCGGCGTGGCCGCGCTTGGGTGAGCTCAACCCCGAACCGGGCGACCCGGCGCTGTTGGCACATGTCTGCGCCGCACTGCCGAGCCTGCATCCTGAACTCCCTTCGGCGGTCACCCACGCCGTGCTGGTGCGCGCCAATGCTCGGCGGCGCGCCGGCGGCCTGGATGCAGAAAGCTACCTGGGCTGGAACGCGGCGCTGGTCGATCTGAGCCTGCGCATGGCTGGTCTCGGTTGGCGCAACGTGTTGTGCGAAAACGCCTTCGTCAGCCGTGCCAGTGAAGCACCCAGCCGCGACGGCGATCTGGAAGCACTGGCCGCGCGCTGGCCGGGCTGGGTACCGCGGCTGGCTGACTTCCTGATGCACGACCCGCTGCACACGCTGCGCCAGGACCTGCAGCACGGCCTGCAGCAGGCGATAATGCCGCGCGGGCAGGGCGACCTGTTCGTCCCGCCATCACCGTTGGAGCCGCCTGTTTGAATTCCGCCATTGCCGCCATCGTCGTCACCTACCAGAGCGGCAGCACCATTGATGCGTGCCTGTCGCGGCTGCGCCAGGCGCAGGACGTGGCCGAGATCCGGGTGGTCGACAATGGATCGCTGGATGACACCCTGGAAGTCGTGCAGCGCCACGCCAGCCATGATCCGCGTGTACGTTTCATCGCCAACCCGGACAATCCCGGTTTTGCCGCAGCCAACAACCAGGGCGTTGCCGATTCACGCAGCCCGTGGCTGGCCTTCATCAACCCCGACCTGATGGTCGAAGTCGATACGCTGGCAGCCCTGCGTGACCGCGCCAATGCGGTGGGCGACAGTCTGCTGGGGGTGGAGCAGGTGGACGAACAGGGCCTGGCCGATGACGCGGTACGGCGCCGTGATCCGGACTTCCTTGCCATGCTGCGCTCGCCCGGTCGTGGCGCGCGGTTGGCCATTGCCCGCGACCCGGCGCAGCCGTTGCAGCAGGTGCCGGCGTTGTCCGGTGCGCTGCTGCTGATGCCCCGCGCCCTGTTTGATCGCATCGGCGGCTGGGATGCCGGCTACCGGCTGCACGCCGAAGACCTCGACCTGTGCCGCCGCGTGCGTGAGGCCGGTGGCGTGGTTGCCATCGCCAACGACCTGAAGGTGACCCACGTGCGCGGGGTGTCCAGCCGCTCGCGCCCGTTCTTCGTTGAATGGCACAAGCATCGCGGGCTATGGCGCTATTTCAGCAAGTTCGAAGCGCCGCAGCGGTCGTTGCCGGTGCGGGTGGCGGTGTGGGGGGCGATCTGGGCCCATGCACTGGTGCAGGTGCCGAGGTTGCTGCGCAGGTCGCTGTAGCGCGCTGCCACAGGATCATCCACGCATGGCGTGGATCGACTGCAGAGCGCGTGAGGGCGCCACCTCCACGACGGACCCCGGTTCACCCGAACGGGCGCATAATTCCCCCATGCCTATCATCCAGTCCCTGCTCGACACCGACCTGTACAAGTTCACCATGATGCAGGCGGTGCTGCACCAGCACCCCGGCGCGCAGGTTCAATACCGTTTCAAATGCCGCACCCCCGGTATCGAGCTGGCCCGCTACATCGACCAGATCGATGAGGAGATCGACCACCTGTGCAGCCTGCGCTTCAGCAATGAAGAGCTGGATTACATGCGTGGCCTGCGCTTTGTGAAGCCCGATTTCGCCGACTTCCTCGGCCTGTTCCACCTGGACCGCAAATACATCCAGCTGCGCGCGTCGAAGACGGTGCCCGGCGAGATCGAACTGGACATCACCGGTCCGTGGCTGCATACGATCCTGTTCGAAGTGCCGCTGCTGGCGATCATCAACGAAGTCTGGTTCCGCAACACCACCACGGCGGATTTCGCCGAAGGCGAACGCCGCCTGCAGGCCAAGGCCGCGCTGCTGCGCGATACCCCTGGCTTCGAGCAGTGCCGCATCGCCGACTATGGCAGCCGCCGCCGCTACTCGCGCGATTGGCATGCCCGCCTGCTGCCGCTGCTGCGCGATGCGCTGGGCCCGCAGCTGGTCGGCACCAGCAACGTGCACTTCGCGCGCCTGTACGGCATGACGCCGCACGGCACCATGGCCCACGAGTACCTGCAGGCGTTCCAGGCACTGGGCCCGCGCCTGCGCGATTCGCAGGTGGCGGCGCTGGAGTCGTGGGCGCGCGAGTACCGCGGAGACCTTGGCATCGCCCTGTCCGACGTGGTCGGGCTGGATGCGTTCCTGCGCGACTTCGACATGTATTTCTGCAAGCTGTTCGACGGCGTGCGCCATGATTCCGGCGACCCGTTCGACTGGGGCGACCGCATGCTGGCCCACTTCCAGCTGCGCCGCGTCGACCCGCGCAGCAAAGTACTGGTGTTCAGCGATGGGCTCGACATCACCAAGGTGATGCGCCTGTACGACTACTTCCGTGGCCGCTGCCAGGTGGCGTTCGGCGTGGGCACCCACCTGACCAACGATCTGGGGCCGACCCCGCTGAACATCGTCATCAAGATGGTCCGCTGCAACGGCCAGCCGGTGGCCAAGCTCAGTGACTCGCCGGGCAAGAGCATGTGCGACGACCCGGGCTACCTGTCCTACCTGCGCCAGGTGTTCGAATTGCCGGATCCGGCCCAGGCCTGATCGCGGTCGGTCCGGGGCCGCACCGCGGCCCGTGGCTGCCTGCATGTGGTGCTTGCCGCACATCGCGGGTGGCAGTAATTGACCGTGCCTTGATGCCGCAAGCATCAGGATCGACGGTATGATGCGCCCACAACCACACGAATGTGACGTGCGTCATCAAATGAGTTTCCTTCGCTGCAGTATCCACCCTGCAAGTCTGCCAATGGACCCACCGATGGCCGCTGAAAGGAACAACGCGTGACGGCGCCTCATCTTGCCATTGCCGGCATGCCGGCCGAATTCGTCGAAATGCGCGGTGGCAGCGTGTACTGGGTCGTTGCTGCTGGCAGCGCGCCGGCCGATCTGCTCGGCGCCAGTGCGTTGATCGGCGCGGGCGATCTTGATGACGTAGTGCTGGCAACGCTGGGGCGCGGCGTCGAGCCGATGTTGTCTCTGCTGACGCCCGAACAAGGTCCTGCACGGGTGCACATGTTCCAGTGCTCGCACCAGGGCATGCAGTTGGCCCTGCGCGGCCTTGCCGAGGACTTGCCTCGCGCTTCAGGCGCCACAACGCGCATGTGCATCGTGCAGTTCCCCGTGGCTGCACTGGACGGTTGGGACGACGCGCGTTTGTCGCGCTGGTGCCAGCGCCTGCAGCAGTGGGCGCAGAACGCCGCGCAGGTCTTGTTGCTGCTCTGCCATGGCGAGGTGGCCACGCTCGCTCCGCGTCTGTTGCCCTTGAACCGGAGCTGCGCCGGTGTCGCCCAGTTGCATCCGCACCGTGGTGCACTGCAGCTGTTGCTGCATTACTGGACCAACAGCCACGGCGTCGTCGCACAACGTGCCTTCACCGTTGAACAAGTCGAGCAGCGTCTGCAGCGCTTGGTCGACCCCGAGGTTGAAGCGCCGTCAGTGGCGGGCGAGGGCGGCAGCGACCGCGACCTGTTCCTGGCCCAGGCCGATGTACTGGAAGGTGCCCCGCCGTTGTCGTCGGCCTGGCGCCTGTATGAAGGCTGGGCTGGCCTGATGCCTGCCGCGCTGCAGGCACGCGAAGCCACGGTGGTGGTCGCCATCAGCGAAAACGCACAGGTCGACGCCCTGGCGCGATTGCTGCATCGCCTGCGGCGTGAGCGCGGCGATGCTGTGAAGCTGGTGGTACGTGAACTGCAACCTTGCCTGCGCTACGCCGATGAGCGGCTGTTGCTGCAGTGCGGCGGCAGCCTCGTGGTGCCTGCCCACACCCCTTTGCCGCGCCTGTTGACCCTGCTCGATACCGTGCAGCGGCAGCGTTGGCAGGGCCAGTTGGCTGACGATCCGGAACCGTTGATCCGTGCGCACCGGCCGCCGTCGATCAGTGGCCAGGTCAGTGCGTCGCGCTTCCGCCAGATCGCCAGTGAACGCATCGACCAGGACGGCAGCGCCGTGGAGAGTGCAGTGCTGGCATTGCAGCCGGTGGCTGGCCTGCGTGCCGAGCAGACGCTGCAGCAGCTGCGCATCCGCCGCCAGGGCGACCTGGCCTGCGTGTACCGCGGGCAGGTGCGCCTGTTCCTGTTCGGCTGTCGCCGCGATGCCATCGAACAGGCGCTGGGCAACCTGTTCCGGCTGCCCTGGCGCGAGCTGTTCGACGGTTACCAGCGGCTTGCCGAATACGATATCGCGGCGATGAACGCCAGCGGCAGCGATCCGGAGACGGAGCTGCTGCCGCAGCCTGCGGAACCCGCGCCGGTCGCAGTTGCGACGGTTGTAGCAGTGCCATTTGCAACGCCAACACCGTTGCGGCTGGGAGACGACACATGACCACCGACCAGCAGCTGTGGACGTTGATCGTCGCCTGCGCGGTATTGATGATTCCGTTCGGCGCGATGCTGGGCGTGCTGTGGCGAGGCCTGCGCCGACGCGTCGGCGGGTGGTTGCCGCCACGTCACCTGCGCCGGGCGGGCGTGCGCCAGCGCGCACCGCGGAGGCCGGCATGAGTCCGCAGGCATTGCCCGCATCGCCGTTCGCCTGGGCCGACCTGCGCGGCTGGAACCTGTACTTCCTGTCCAAGGTGGTGCTGGCCTGGATGGGTGCGCTGGACCTGAAGATCCTGCCCAACCTGCTGTTCCTCGGCGCGCTGCTGGTGCCGCTGCGCTGGCGCTGGGCGCGTATCGCGCGGACGGTGGTGGCTGTCCCCGTTGGCGTGGCGCTGTATTACCAGGACACCTGGTGGCCGCCGTTCCAGCGATTGCTGGCGCAGCCGGGCGTGCTCGACTTTTCTGCCGACTATTGGCTGGAACTGGCCCAGCGCTTCATCAACTGGCAGATGGTGGCGGTGCTGACCCTGCTGCTGGTGGCCTATTACCTGCTGAAACCGTGGCTGCGCATCACCACCCTCAGCGTGCTGGGCATGCTCGGCATGGCGGTGGTTGCGCTGCCGCTGCCGGCAGACCTGGTCGCGCGACAGGGCCAGGCCGTGGCCGCCACCGGCAATACGGGCTCCGGTCGTGCGCCGCTGGCACCTGCCAGCAACGACAACCTCAACGCCTGGCTGGCAAGCTTCTACCAGCAGCAGTCAAGTTTGAAGACGGCCTTCCCGGCGCCGGCAAGCGGCGCGCCCTTCGACGTCATCATCCTCAACATCTGCTCGCTGGCCTGGAGCGACCTGGACGAAGTGGGGCTGCGCCAGAACAACCTGCTCGACCGCATGGACGTGGTCTTCGACGATTTCAATTCGGCAACCGCCTACAGCGGGCCGGCGGCCATCCGCCTGCTGCGCGCCAGCTGCGGGCAGACTTCGCACACCGCGCTGTTCGACCCGGTACCGGCCGAGTGCCAGCTGTTCTCCAACCTGCAGCGCCTCGGTTTCCAGAGCGAGCTGGCCATGAATCATGATGGCCATTTCGACGATTTCATCGGCGAGCTCTCCAAGTACGGCGGCCTGCAGGCCAAACCGATGGACATCAATCCACTGCCGCGCGCGCTGGTGGCGTTCGACAAGTCACCGTTGCGTCGCGATGGCGACGTGCTGAACAGCTGGTTCAAGCAACGCCAGGCCGAATCCACCCAGCAGGTCGCGCTGTTCTACAACACGATCTCGCTGCACGACGGCAACCGCATCGTCGGCGCCGATGGTCGTGCCAACGCTGCCGACTACAAGGCGCGTGCGCAGATGGTGCTCGGTGACATGGCCGGCTTCGTCGACGCGGTGGAGAAGAGTGGGCGCCGCGCCATGATCGTGGTGGTACCCGAACACGGTGCCGCACTGCACGGCGATCGCATGCAGATCCCGGGCATGCGTGAAATTCCCAGCCCGTCGATCACCCACGTGCCGGTAGGCGTGAAGCTGGTCGGTATGGGGGCACCTGCTGCCGGCGGCCCGCGCCACATTCCCGAACCGAGCAGCTACCTGGCCATCTCCGAGCTGGTGGCACGGGTCTACGCGCTCAACGCGCAGTCGCCGCCGGCCGACCGTGACTGGGACAGCCTGCTGAAGGGGTTGCCGCGAACGCCATCGGTTTCCGAGAACGAAGGCGCCAAGGTCATCGACTACGACGGCAAGCCGTGGCTGCAGCTGCAGGGCAGCCAGACCTGGAGCCCTTACCCCGAGGACAAACGCTGATGGCTGCCGACATTCTTGCGGTGCCCACCACCCTGTCGGTCGAGGAAGACGACATCGACCTGCTGCGGCGCAGCCTGAACATGCCGGAGATGCCCTACGTGGACTTTTCGGCGCAGCGCGAGCGCGAGCAGGCGCTGGCGCGCTGGCCGCTGCTGGCGGAACTGGAGCAGCAGCGATGAACACGCTGTTGTCCCTGCAGGGCGTGCATGGCGGCACCGGGGTAACCACCGTGCTGGCAGCGCTGGGCCAGGCCCTGCATGCGCAGGGCCAGCGCGTGCTGCTGGTCGAATGCAGCCCGGACCAGATGCTTGGCCTGCACCTGGGCCTGCCCGCAAAGGAAGCGGGTGGCTGGGCGCGTGCCCAGCTTGACGGAGGCGACTGGCGCGCGGCGGCCTTCGCCTGCGCGCCTGGCTTGGCCGTGCTTCCCTATGGCCGCGTCGATGACGCTGAGGCACTGCAGGTAGAGCAGTGGCTGCAGGCGGCGCCGGCTACCTGGGCCGATCGCATGCCGCTGTTGGTGCCGCAGTTCGACTGGGTGATGTTCGACCTGCCACAGCGGCTGCCTGCACACGTGGCCGCGATCAACCAGCATGCCGCTTGCACCTTGCCGCTCCGCCTGGCCTGTGTCGATCCGGCCAACCATGTGGCGCTGCAACGGCACAGTGCCGACGCGCGCCGTGTGCTGGCCAATCGCTACGATCCTGCTGTGCCGGTACAGCGCGACCTGATGCAGTTGTGGCTGCACTCGCATGCTGCGCGCCTGTTGCCGCAACCGCTGCATGAGGATGCGCGGGTACCGGCGGCGTTGGCCAGCAAGCAGCCGTTGGGCCGCTACGCGGCCGATTCGCTGGCCGCGGCTGATATCGATGGCCTCGCGCTGTGGTGCCTGGCCGAGTCTGCCCGGCGGCAGGCGGAGGGCGCGCACGGATGAGCGCGCGGGTGTACTACCTGCATTGGAGCCGCCTGCGTGATCGGGTACATGCGCCGTGGGCGACTTGCCTGGTGCTGTGGCTGCTGCAGGCCATCGGCTGGGCGTTCCTGCGCCTGGAAGCTCCGGCATGGCAGGCATTGGCGCCGCGCCTGCGCGGTGCCTTCCCGCAGTTGCAGGGTGACCGTCGCTGGCGCCCCGGCGATCCGATCCGCTTGCTGATCCAGGCGCTCTGGTTGTCGATCGTGCGCTTGGTGCCGCGCCCTTCGCAGCGCCGGCAACGCTTGGCGCGCGCGCGCCGGCAACGCATCGCCGAGCTGCGCGGTGCCGCCGGGCGTGGTCACCTGCGCTACGTGCGCGCAATGCGCGATGCACCCAACGAGGTCTGGAACAGCCGCTTCATGGCCTGGGCAAGCCAGCGCCTGCAGGGGCTGTCGCCGCGTAGGCGCAATCTGCTGACGTTCCTGATCGGCCTGGTCACGCTGGGCCTGGCCGTGCTGTGCATCACCCAGCCGTTCACCTACTTCGCGCAGTTCGTGTTCGTGCTGCTGCTGTGGGTCATCGCCCTGCTGGTGCGGCGCATGCAGGGGCGCTACGCCACCCTGGTGCTGGTGGTGCTGTCGATCACCGTGTCCTGCCGCTACCTGTGGTGGCGCTATACGGCCACGTTGAACTGGAACAGCACCTTCGACCTGATCTGCGGGCTGGTGCTGTTGGCTGCGGAAACCTACTCGTGGCTGGTGCTGATGCTGGGGTATGTGCAGGTGGCCTGGCCGCTGCGCCGTCGCCCGGCGCCGCTGCCCGCCGATGTCCAGCAGTGGCCGACGGTGGATGTGCTCATTCCCACCTACAACGAAGACCTGGCCCTGGTGCGGCACACCGTGTACGCGGCGATGGGCCTGGACTGGCCGGCCGACAAGCTGCGCATCCACATTCTCGACGACGGCAGGCGCGAGGAGTTCCGCGCTTTCGCCGAACGTACCGGAGTGAACTACATCACCCGCACCGACAACCGACACGCCAAGGCGGGCAACCTCAATCACGCCCTGACCTTGATCGATGGCGAACTGGTGGCCATCTTCGACAGCGATCATCTGCCGGTGCGGTCGTTCCTGCAGGTCTCCTGCGGCTGGTTCCTGCGCGACCCGAAGCTGGCGCTGGTACAGACGCCGCACCACTTCTTCTCGGCCGATCCGTTCGAGCGCAACCTGCAGGTATTCCGCAGCGACCCCAACGAGGGCGAGTTGTTCTACGGTCTTGTGCAGGATGGCAACGACCTGTGGAACGCGGCCTTCTTCTGTGGCTCCTGCGCGGTGCTGCGCCGCGAGGCGATCGATGCCATTGGCGGCTTTGCCACCGAGACCGTCACCGAGGATGCGCATACTGCGCTGCGCCTGCATCGCAACGGTTGGAACTCGGCGTACCTGCGTATCCCGCAGGCGGCTGGCCTGGCCACCGACAGCCTGGGAGCGCATGTCAACCAGCGCATCCGCTGGGCGCGCGGCATGGTGCAGATCTTCCGCATCGACAATCCCCTGATCGGCAAGGGCCTGAGCCTGTTCCAGCGCTTCTGCTACGCCAACGCGATGCTGCACTTCCTCGCCGGCATTCCACGTCTGGTGTTCCTCACCGCGCCGCTGGCGTTCCTGCTGCTGCACGTCTACATCATCTATGCGCCAGCACTGGCCATCCTGTTGTTCGTGGTGCCGCACATGGCCCACGCCAGCCTTACCAACGCACGCATCCAGGGCAAGTATCGGCGGCCCTTCTGGGGCGAGGTCTACGAGACCGTGCTGGCCTGGTACATCGCACGGCCGACCACCATTGCGTTGTTCAGCCCGGGGCGCGGCAAGTTCAACGTCACCGACAAGGGCGGCACCCAGGCCGGTGACCGTTTCGACTGGCGTGTGGCACGGCCATACCTGGTGCTGGCACTGTTGAACGTGCTGGGCCTGTGCTTTGCGGTCTGGCGCTTCATGCACGGCCCGGCTGATGAACGCGGCACCGTGGTCGTCAGCTCGCTGTGGGTGCTGTACAACCTGCTGATCATCGGTGGCGCGCTGGCCGTGGCCGCCGAGGTGCAGCAGGTGCGCCGCACCCATCGCGTGACGACACGCTTGCCGATGGCCCTGCAGGTTCCCGATGGTCGCCGCCTGCGTGGCGTCATGCAGGATTACTCCAACGACGGTGTCGGCATCGAGCTGGGCGACGACCCGCAGCTGCTTGAGGGGCAACCGGTGCAGGTGCTGCTGGGCCGGGGCCGCCGCGAGTTTGCGTTCCCCGCACGGGTGCAGCGCAGCGTTGGCCATCGCCTCGGCCTGCTGTTGACGTTCGAGAATGAACGCCAGCGCGTGGAATTTGCCCAGTGCACCTTCGCCCGCGCCGATGCGTGGCTCGACTGGCACGCCGGCTACCAGCCCAAGAGCCTGCCACGCAGCCTGTGGAGCGTGCTGGTGCTGGGTTGGCGCGGTTACCGGCGGATGGGCGACTTCACTCCGTTCGACCTTGACCGTCCCGCGCACTGGAACCGTCGCCTGCTGCGCTGGCTGGCCAGTTTCGCCCCGCAACGTCCGCTTCCATCCCACCCGGCTGACCCAGCCGCTGATCCAGGGCTTCGTCCATGAGCATTCCGTCCTCTCTGCGCTGGCTGCTGCTGCCCCTGCTGGCCTTGCCTGTGGCCTCGGGCAACAGTGCGCCGGCCCCGGCACGCATGCCGACCACCGGTTCCACCCCGGACGCACCGGCTGCCCAGGTCGCCGTACCGACCCCGGTGGCGGCTGCAGCGGTTCCTGCGCAGCGCAGTGAAGCTGCACTGCCGCAGACCTGGGCAGGCAGTGCCTGGCCTTGGCAACGCGAAAGTACCTTCGCCCAGTTGGGTCGTCGCCAGGACACGCTGTTGTCGGGCGTGCGCAACGCGACCACCTTCGAATTCCAGGTGCGCCGCGACCGGCTCGCGCGCGAGGCCGAACTGGACCTGAGCTTCACACCGTCGCCGTCGCTGCTGCCGACCCTGTCGCATCTGCGGGTCTATCTCAACGATGCGTTGATGGGCGTGGTGCCGATCAGCAACGACCAGCTTGGCCGCCCGGTGCAGGCCAAGCTGCCGCTGGATGCGCGCCTGATCGCAGACTTCAACCAGGTGCGGCTGGAATTTGTCGGCCATTACACCGACATCTGCGAAGAACCCACCCACAGTTCACTGTGGGTGAACCTGTCCAGCAACAGCACACTGCGCCTGGGCGGACAGCTGCTGGCGATGCAGGATGACCTGGCCAACTTCCCGCTGCCGTTCTTCGATCCACGCGATACCGCGCGCCTAGAGCTGCCGGTGGTGTTCGGTGCCGCACCGACGTTGGCCCAGCAACGCGCCGGTGCCGTGATGGCCTCTTACTTCGGCAGCCTGGCCGGCTGGTGGCGGCAGGCGCGTTTCCCGGTCAGCTTCGGCCAACTGCCGGCGCAGGGGCATGCCGTGGTGCTGGCAGTCAATGGCAAGTTCCCGCCGGTGATCGCCAACCATGCACCGGTGAAGGGCCCGGTGGTCGAGCTGATGGCGCTGCCGGAGGATCCGCAGCGCAAGCTTCTGCTGGTGCTGGGCCGCAACGATGACGATCTGCAGAAGGCGGTGGCGGCGATGGCGGCGGGCAACGCGTTGTTCCGTGGCCGCCAGGTCAGCATCGACGAGGTCAAGCCGTTGGCCCCGCGCAAGCCGTACGATGCACCTAACTGGGTGCGCACCGACCGGGCCGTGCGCTTGGCCGAACTGCTCGACTACCCGCAGCAGCTGCATGCAAACGGCGTGTCGCCGCAGCCGATCACGGTCAACCTCAACCTGCCGCCGGATCTTTTCATCTGGCGCAACCAGGGCATTCCGCTGAACCTGCGTTACCGCTACACGCCGCCGTTCGGCAGCGATGAATCGCGATTGGGCGTAGCAATCAACGACCAGTTCATTTCCAGCTTCCCGCTGGTGCGCCGCAACGGCAAGCAGGGTCTGGAGGAAATCCGCCTGCCGGTGCTGGCCGGCGACGCCGGTGCCGACGACGGCCGCCTGCTGATTCCCTCGCTCAAGCTGGGCGACCGCAACCAGCTGCGCTTTGATTTCAACTTTGCCAGCGTGATGGGCAGTGCCCAGCGCGACCACTGCCAGACCGTGCTGCCGCCGAACCTGCAGGCGGCGATCGAAGAAGATTCGACCATCGACTTCTCCGGTTTCCACCACTACATGGGCCTGCCGGACCTGTCCGCATTCGCGCTCAGCGGTTTCCCCTTCAGCCGCATGGCCGATCTGTCCGAGACGGTGGTGCTGGTGCCGGCAACGGCGAGCGAGTCGCAGGTCAGCCTGCTGTTGAACCTGGTGGGCGGCCTGGGCGTACAGACGGGGTACCCGGCCTATGGCCTGCGCCTGTCCGACGACTGGAAGCAGGCCAGCGCACTGGATGCCGACCTGCTGATGCTGGGTGCAATGCCGGCAGAGCTGCGCGGCAGCGATCAGTTGTCGCTGCTGATCGATGACCAGCGTACGCGCCTGCTCAATGGCCAGTCACCGTCGCCGCAGCTGGCGATGGAGCAGGCCCGTCGCGGCAGCCGTGCCGGTGATCCGGCAGTTACCCAGGTGGCGGTCACCGCCGAAGCGCCCTTCGCGGCGATCATCGGCCTGCAGTCGCCGCATCACGCGCAGCGCAGCATCGTCTCGCTGGCGGCCAGCAATGCCGCCGACTACGGCCTGCTCGACGAAGCCCTCAGCGATACCGGCAAGCGCCAGGCGATCGCCGGTTCGGTGGCGATCCTGCGCAGTTCGGGCATCCACAGCCAGTTCGTCGGCGACCATTACTACGTTGGCGCGCTGCCGTGGTGGCTGCTGCTCTGGTACCACCTGGCCGACCATCCGGCACTGCTGGCGGTGCTGGCTACGGTGGTGGTGCTGATGGTGGCATTCCTGTTCTGGCGTGTGCTGCGCTGGGTGGCAGCCAAGCGGCTGGATCCGGGGCACTGATTGATGGTGCGTACGCCGCCGTCGCTGGTCGCCGCCTCCGGCCTGGTCCTGATCGGGCTGGCGGGCCCGTGCGCGGCGCAGGCGCTGCCAGCCACGCCCGGCGGCACTGTTGCCGAGCAGCGGCAATGGCTGCTGCAGCAGGTGCGCATCGGCGAGGCCAGCGGCCGTCAGGGGCTGATCGAAGATGCACTGGCCCGGCTGCGAATGCTGGCACCGGACGACCGCAGCACCCTGGTGGCGATCCTGGAAGTGCAGCTGTCGCAGCAGAAGATGGAAGATGCCGATGCGACCCTGCAACGGTTGCGCCAGCTCGGCGCCGGTAGCCGCGAACTGGCCGCCGGTGAGCGCCTGTGGCGCGCCTATCGCGGCGACCTGCAGCAGGAACTGCAGCAGGCACGGCTGTTCGCCGCCGGTGGTCGCAGCGATGAAGCGTTGCTGATCTACCGCCGTCTGTTCAACGACGATCCACCGGGGCTGCAGCTGGGCCTGGAGTACTGGCGCCTGCGCGGCACGCAGGCCAGCGGGCGCGATGCCGCAATCCGGGAACTGACCGCGCTGGACCGCAGTTACCCCGGCAACACCACCCTGTTGCAGACACTGTCGCAGCTGTTGTTCGCAGCCGGGCGTGACGCCGATGCGCTGGCGGCGCTGCAGCGCATGGGGCGCAATCCGGAAGCGCGCGCGCTGGCGGCTGATGCCGAATGGGGCTACTTGCAGGACCAGCCTGCCGACGAGCGCAACGTGCGCCGCCTGCAGGAATTCATCACCCGCAACCCCACCTTCAGCGACATTGCGCTGGTGCGCGAACGCTATGCCGAACAGCACAAGCGGGTAAGCGATCCCTCCTGGCGCGCAGGCCTGCGTGGCCAGCAACTGCTCGACGCCGGTCGCAATGCAGAGGCCGAGCGCGCATTCCTGCAATCGCTGCGCGGCTATCCGCGCGAAGCGGAGTTCCTCGGTGGGCTGGGCATGGCCCTGATGCGGCAGGGGCGCCGCGAGCAGGCCATCGCCTATTTCCAGCGTGCCGTGCAGGCCACACCCGCGGGTGATACCAGCGACAGATGGCGCGACCTGATCACCAGCACCCGCTATTGGCTGCTGCTGGACCAGGCCGACACCGCGCTGGCCGCTGCCAGGCTCGATGATGCTCAGGCACTGTATTCGCAGGCGCGCCGGCAGCAGCCGCGCGAGATAAACGCCATCCTCGGCCTGGTCGATGTCGCGGTGGCGCGTGGCGACGATGAGGCCGCCGAGCGGCAGCTGCAGGCCGCGCGGCGGATCGCCCCGCGCGATGCCAATGTGATCCGCAAGCTGGTGCAGCTGTATGGCCGTACCGACCCGCAGCGTCTGGAATCCTTCATCAACGCCTTGCCTGCAGCGCAGCGCACCCTGTACGCCGAAGACCTGCGCCAGCTGCAGATCAGCCGGCTGCGTGAGCGTCGTGAGCAGGCGTTGGCCGCTGGTGATGCCGATGCGGCCATCACGTTGGGGCGTGAGCTGCGCCGCGAACTGCCCGGCGATGCCTGGCTGGCGTATGCGCTGGGCAATGAACTGCGGACGGCCGGCAAGCTGGATGAAGCAGATGCGGTGGTTGCCGATATGGCCACGCGCAATGCCGGCATCGAAGCGCGTTACGCGCAGGCGCTGTACCTGTCCGGCTCCGATCGCCTGCCACAGGCGCTGGCCGTGCTGGAAGGCGTGCCGCGCGCGCAGTGGGACGATGACATGCGCGCCTTGTCAGAACGCCTGCAGCGCCAGCAGCTGATCGATCATCTGTGGGAGCTGCGCGCGCAAGGCCGGGAAGCAGAAGCCGTTGCCCTGCTGCAGCAACAGCCGCCCAGCGCGGACAACCAGCTGATCCTGGCCGAGTGGGCGCGCCTGCGTGATGATCATGCACAGGCGCTGCACTACTACCAGCAGGTGCTGGCGGTGCAACCGGACAATCTCGATGCGCAGTTGGGCCAGCTGCAGGCCTGGATCGGCACCGGCGACCTGGCCAGTGCCCGTCGGCAGATGCACGACGCGCCCCCCGTGGTGGCCGATGATGCGATCGGCCAGCAACGCCAGTTGGCGACCATCTGGACCGACCTGCATGAAGACGCCAAGGCGCTGCAGATCCTGCGCGCGCTGCTTGCCCGCAAGAGCGGGCCGGACGCCCAGTCCTGGCGCGATGCGGCGCGTCTTGTACGGCGCGAAGATCCGCAGCAGGCGCTGGACATGTACGCACGGGCGATGGCCGACAATGGCTTGATCGCACCGTCGCAGGCGCAGCCACGTGACAACCGCGCGTTGACCCTGGCCAGCCGCGAAACCGCCAGCGACGACTGGTTGCGGCGCAGCCTGCGCAGCGACGTGGAAACCCTGTACCAGCAGGAAAATCCGACGCTGACCGTGATGCAGGATTCCGGCCGTCGCAGCGACGGCACGCCTGGCATCTCGAAACTTGCACGCGATACCCGCATCGCCCATCTTGATGCACCGTTCGCCGGTGGTCTGGGCTGGGCGCGCATTGAACAAGTGCATTTCGATGCAGGCCGTTTCCAGACCGACGCCGACGGCGCCTACAGCGACGATTTCGGCAGCTGCGACCTGGGCCTGCTGCAGGCCGACGGCACGCGGATGCAGGCGCCGGGCTGCACCCGCTACGTACACCAGCGGCGCAGTTCGGGTGCCGGCTTTGCCGTGGGCTGGCGCACCCTGGATGATCGCTGGAATTTCGATATCGGCCATTCGCCGTCCAACTACGTGGTGGGCAACTGGCTGGGCGGCGTGACTCTCAATGGTGACCTCGGCCGGCTGGGCTGGGGAGCGACCGTATCGCGGCGGCCGATGACCAATTCGCTGCTGTCGCAGGCTGGTGCGATCGATCCACGCAGTGGCATTGCCTGGGGCGGTGTCACCGCCAATGGCGTGACCGTCAGCCTCGGCTATGACGAAGGTGGACGCAACGGCGTGTGGTCGAACTGGAGCTGGCACCAGCTGACCGGTCACAACGTGGTGGACAACACCCGCGCGCGGGCGATGGTTGGCTGGTACCACAAGCTGATCCAACGCCCGGACATGCGCCTGGATGTGGGAACCACCGCGATGTATTGGCGCTACCAGAAGGACCTGGGCGGCTATTCGCTGGGTCAGGGCGGCTACTACAGCCCGCAGCGCTATGCGTCGTTGAGCCTTCCGGTGGGCTTCGCCTGGCGCAACGACGACTGGTCGGTGCGCATTGATGGTTCGGTCAGCGTCTCCAACGCACGCACCCGCTCGATCAGCCGCTTCCCCGACGAGGCCCTCATCCAGCGCGTGATCGCACAGCTGGAACCGCAGTACGGTCCGCTGCAACTGGACGCGGATGGCCTGTACACCACCGATGGCAGCAGTACCGGTACGGGCTATCGCCTGTACGCGGCAGTTGAGCGGCGCCTGGGTGATCACGTCGTGCTGGGCGCGGCCGGTACCCTGCAGCGCAGCCGCGATTTTTCGCCGAACACGTTCCAGTTGTACCTGCGCTATTCCTTCAAACCGTGGCAGGGCAACCTGCCGTTGCCCGTCTCTCCGCTGGTGCCGTATGGCGAATTCCGCTGACCTGCAACGCCGCCGTCTGCTGCAGGCGACAGTCCTGCTGCCGCTGCTGGGCAGCGCCGGCGTTCGCGCGGCCACCACAGCATCGCGTTGGCCGGCCTGGCAGGTGCTGCAGGACAGCAGCCTGAGCCGCGATGGGCGCATGATCGACCGCAGCCAGGACGATCAGCGCAGCACATCGGAGGGCCAGTCCTATGCACTGTTCTTCGCGCTGGTCGACAACGATCCTGCACTGTTCGACCGCATCCTGGCCTGGACGCAGGACAATCTCGCAGGCGGTGACATGGCCGCGCGCCTGCCAGGCTGGTTGTGGGGGCAGGGCAAGGAAGGCTGGCGCCTGCTGGACGACAATCCTGCATCCGATTCGGACCTGTGGCTCGCCTACGCATTGCTGGAAGCTGCGCGCCTGTGGCGCCGCCCCGCGCTGCAGGCCATCGCCGAAGGCATGCTGGCACAGGTGCGCGCGCGCGAAATCGTGCAGATACCCACGCTGGGGCCGATGCTGCTGCCGGGGCCGCAGGGATTTATCGAAGACGGTGCCACCCGGGTCAATCCGAGCTACCTGCCGCTGCCGTTGCTGCGGCGATTCGCAGCGGTTGATCGCAGCGGCCCCTGGCAGGCGCTGGCCGACAACACCGTGGCCCTGCTGCAGCAGACCAGTCCGCATGGGTTCGCGCCGGACTGGGCCGCGTGGAAGGACGGCAGCTTCATCGCCGATCCGGTGAAAGGGGCTGTGGGTGGCTACGACGCCATCCGCTGTTACACCTGGGCCGGCATGACTGCGCCGCGCGATCCCTTGTTCCGTCGCCAGCTCACCGCTCTGTCCGGCCCTCTGCAGCGCCTGCGCAGCGGTGCGCCGATGTGGGAGAAAATCGACACGCGTACCGGCAAAGGGCAGGGCGAGGGCAACTACGGTTTCCGTGCCGCACTGCTGCCCTACCTGCTGGCACAGGGGGAAACATCCCGCGCCGCGGTTCTGCTTGAAAGCCTGCCCAGCGCCGAACAGCAGCGTGCTGGCGAGCCCGCGTACTATTCGCAGATGCTCACCCTGTTCGGTCGCGGCTGGGCGGAAGGCCGCTGGCGCTTCGCTGCCGACGGACGCCTGCAGCCGCGCTGGTGATGCAACGGCCGGGCGATGCCCGGCGGGCCCATCAACAGGGGATCACTCCAGCGCGTAACGCAGCACGAACAACACCGCCACCAGCCACACCGCCGGATGCACCTCGCGCCAGCGGCCGGTGCCGGCCTTCAGCGCGGCATAGGCAATGAAGCCGAAGGCCAGGCCGTTGGCGATGGAATAGGTGAACGGCATCGCCAGCGCACACAGCGCGGCGGGTACGGATTCGGTCAGGTCGCTCCAGTCCACTTCCACCAGTTCGCGCAGCATCAGTCCGGCTACGAACAGCAGCGCCGGCGCGGTGGCATAGCCGGGCACCATTGCCGCCAGCGGCGAGAACAACAGCGCGGCCAGGAACAACGCAGCGACCACCAGTGCGGTCAAACCGGTACGGCCACCCACCTGCACGCCCGAGGCGCTTTCGGCGAAGGCGGTGGTGCTGCTGGTGCCCAGCAGCGAGCCGGCCACAATCGCCGTGCTGTCGGCCAGCAGCGCGCGGCCGAACCGCTTCTGCGCGCCCGGCAGTTTCAGCAGGCCGGCACGGCCGACCACGCCATACAGCGTGCCGGTGGCATCGAACACTTCCACCAGCACGAACACCAGCACCACCTGCAGCAGCACGGCGATCGGCGCGCCGCCGTTGTGGTGCAGCAGGCCAGGCAGGTCCAGCTGCAGGAAGGTCGGCGCCAGGCTCGGCGGCAACGACACCAGCCCGTGGTACTGCAGATCGCCCAACGCCCAGCCGGCCGCGGTCACCGCCAGGATGCCGATCAGGATCGCACCGCGCACTCGTCGCGCTTCCAGGATCGCGATCAGCAGGAAGCCGCCCAGTGCCAGCAGCGGCGGCGCGGTATTGAGCGGGCCCAGCGCGACCAGCGTGTCCTCGTTGCCGATGATCACGCCGGATTTCTGCAGCGCGATGATGGCCAGGAACAGGCCGATGCCGGCCACGATCGCCGACCGCAACGACGCCGGAATGCCCGACACCAGCCACGCGCGCACGCCGGTCAGCGACAGCACCAGGAACACCAGGCCGGAAATGAACACCGCCGCCAGCGCCTGCTGCCAGGGCAGCCCGGCAGCGCCGACCACGGTGAAGGCGAAGAACGCATTCAAGCCCATGCCCGGGGCCATGCCCACCGGGAAGTTGGCCGCCAGCGCCATCACCACCGAGCCCAGCGCCGCGGCCAGGCAGGTGGCCACGAACACCGCGCCGGCGTCCATGCCGGTGGTGCCCAGGATCTCGGGATTGACGAAGACGATGTAGGACATCGTCAGGAAGGTGGTGACACCGGCCAGCAGTTCGGTGCGCACGGTGGTGCCGTGCTGTTGCAGCTGGAACAGGCGTTCGAACAGGGACATCGCAGATCTCTCGTACCTGCACGCCCTGCCGCCCGAAGGACCGGCGGGTGCGTCGCCAGGCGGTTAGAAGTGGTAGTTCAACTTCAGCGTAACGCTGCTGTAGTTGGTATGGAAGCTGCGTCGCGCCGCAGCCGGGTAGTTGGGATCTTCCAGGTAAACCGGGCTGGAGCCCAGATGGGTGTAACGGTACTCCGCACCCGCCGAAAGCTGGTCGCTGAAGCGGTACAGCACGCCTGCGCCGACGTTCGCGCCGGTGGATACATGGGATGCGCGGGTTTCAAATTCGGCCACGCGGCAGCCGTTGGTGGCCTCCACCAGCGACTTGTCGCAGCCCAGCGAAAACTCCTGGCGGGCCACGCTCACGCCGGCGCTGACGTACGGCAGCCACTGGCCCGCCGCGTAACCCAGCGTCAGGTTGACTGCGCCCGAACGGGTCACCGCATCCTTGCCGTAGTAGGGGCTGTACTGGTGGTTGTCGCGGTCCTTCCACTCCTGGGTGATGTTGCCGAAGGAAAGGGTGCCTTCGATCCCGGCAACCACATTGTTGTCGAACTGCCAGTTGCGGCCGGCCTGCAGCCCGCCAGCAAAGCCGCGGATGCTCTTTTCAGAGGCATTGGCATTGCTGCGGTCCTGGCTGTGGCCTTCGCCATGGCTGGCATGGGCACCCAGGTAGATGCCTTCCCAGTTCGCCGGCGCGGCCGCGGCAGTGCCCGACAGCAGCAGCGCTGCCGTGGTGGAGATCAGTGCTTTCATGGTGTTTTCCTACGAGGGGGATGAATCGGGTGCGTAGGAAAACCGAAGCATTGGGCCGGGAACATACAACGAGTTGCAAAGTACGGAGGATGCCGTGTGCGACAAGGAATCAACACTGCTTTACACGGGCAGCCTTCAGCCGGGTCGCGTTGAAGTGCGTCGCGAAGAGACCAAAAGCGTCAACAAAAATCGATTGCGGCCCATGAAAGGTGAAAGGCCGCGCGAGCGCGGCCTTTCGTTCTTGCTTACTTCAGCGCCTTGAAGCGCAGGCGCTTCGGCGCAGCGTCGTCGCCCATGCGGCGGCGCTTGTCTTCTTCGTACTCACGATAGTTGCCCTGGAAGAACTCCACGTGCGAATCACCTTCGAACGCCAGGATGTGGGTCGCGATGCGATCCAGGAACCAGCGGTCATGCGAAATGACGAAGGTGTTGCCCGGGAACTCCAGCAGCGCATCTTCCAGCGCACGCAGGGTTTCGATGTCCAGATCGTTGGACGGTTCGTCGAGCAGCAGCACGTTGCCACCCTGCAGCAGGGTCTTGGCCATGTGCAGGCGGCCACGCTCACCACCGGACAGCGAACCGACCATCTTCTGCTGGTCCTGGCCCTTGAAGTTGAAGCGGCCGATGTAGGCGCGCGACTGGATCTCGATGCCGTTGATGTTGAGGATGTCCAGGCCGCCCGCGATTTCCTGGAACACGCTGTGGTTGCCTTCCAGCGCGTCGCGGCTCTGGTCCACGTAGGACAGCTGCACGGTCGGGCCGACCACGATCTCGCCGGTGTCCGGCTTTTCCTGGCCGGTGATCATCTTGAACAGGGTCGACTTACCGGCACCGTTGGGGCCGATGATGCCGACGATGGCGCCCGAGGGCACCAGGAAGTTCAGGTTGTCGAACAGCAGGCGGTCGCCGAACTTCTTGGAGACGTTCTTGAATTCCATCACCGCCTGGCCCAGGCGCTCGCCCGGCGGGATGAAGATTTCATTGGTCTCGTTGCGCTTCTGGTAATCGACCGACTGCAGCTCTTCCAGGCGGGCCAGACGGGCCTTGCCCTTGGTGCGGCCGCCCTTGGCGTTCTGGCGCGACCACTCCAGTTCCTTCTGGATCGCCTTCTGGCGAGCCTTTTCCTGGTTGTCTTCCTGCTTCAGGCGCTCATCCTTCTGGGTCAGCCAGTCGGTGTAGTTGCCCTTCCACGGAATGCCGCGGCCACGGTCCAGTTCCAGGATCCACTCGGCGGCGTTGTCCAGGAAGTAGCGATCATGGGTGACCGCCACGACGGTGCCGGTGTAGCGCGCCAGGAACTGTTCCAGCCATTCCACCGACTCGGCGTCGAGGTGGTTGGTCGGTTCGTCGAGCAGCAGCATGTCCGGCTTCTGCAGCAGCAGGCGGCACAGCGCCACACGGCGCTTTTCACCACCGGACAGCTTGCCGACGATGGCATCCCACGGCGGCAGGCGCAGCGCATCGGCGGCCACGTCCAGCTGGTTTTCCAGCGTGTGCGCATCGCCGGCGGCGAGGATCGCCTCCAGGCGCTCCTGTTCCTTGGCCAGCGCGTCGAAATCGGCGCCTTCTTCGGCATAGGCGGCGTAGACAGCGTCCAGCGCAGCCTGTGCCTGCAGCACTTCGCCCACGCCTTCTTCAACCGCTTCACGCACGGTCTTGGTCGGGTCCAGCTCCGGTTCCTGCGCCAGGTAGCCAACCTTGATGCCGGCCTGCGGACGGGCTTCGCCCTCGAAATCGGTGTCCACGCCGGCCATGATCTTCAGCACGGTGGACTTGCCGGCGCCGTTCAGGCCCAGCAGGCCGATCTTCGCGCCCGGGAAGAAGGACAGCGAGATGTCCTTGATGATCTGCCGCTTGGGCGGGACCACCTTGGACACGCGGTTCATGGTGTAGATGTATTGCGAGGACATGAGGTCTCCGTAGGCGCGACCCTGCGCCCGGTCCGTCACGGGGAACTTCCCGTTGCGGCAGCGGGCACAGACTGAATGGAATACCCCCAATTATAGCCGGAACCGCTTACGCCCCGCGCCGTCCGCAGCGCCCGGGGCTGGCCGAGGACTGAATGGGCCGTCACAGTCCCGCAGCGGGAAGCGTTTCCAGCCGGAAACCGTTCAGATCGAATGCGCAATATGGGCTCACCACCCACCCAGCAGAGGTCTCCCATGCACATCCATCGACTCATGGCCGGCGCCGTGGCCTCTGTACTGGCGCTGGGCGCCATCGCCCCGGCCTTCGCCGACAACGACCACCGTGGTCGCGACCACGACCGCCGTGAATGGCGAGAAGATCGCCGCGAGTGGCGCCACGACCGTCGCGACTGGGAACGCGACCGCCGCGAAGCGCGCCGTGACTACCGCCACGACCGCCGCTACGACCATGGCTACTACCGCCCGGCACCGCCGCCGCCGCGCGTGGTCTACAGCCCGGGCTACCGGCCCGGCTATGGCTATGGCTGGCAGCGCGGCCACCGCTATCGCGATTACTACCGCGGCCCGATCTACGTGGTGAACGACTACCCGCGCTACCACCTGCGCCGCCCGCCGTCCGGCCACCACTGGATCCGCGATGACCGCGGCAACATGCTGCTGGTGGCCGTGGCAACCGGCATCATCGCCGACTACATCATCAACAACCGTTGATGCAGCGCCAGGGTCGGATCCCTTTCCAACGGAAAGGGCTCCGACCCGCCCGGAAAAAAGAAGGGCGCCGCAAGGCGCCCTTCTTCATTCAACCGGCCAACCTCGCGGTCAGAACGCCACCGACCAGTCCAACTGCGCCCCCACATCGCGCTGGCCATCGCCACGGCGGCCCTGCATCTGCAGCGCCACGCGGCTGTTGTCGGTCGGGCTCACCGCCACGCCGAACTGGGCCAGCGCGCTGCGGCGGGCCAGCGGCGCACCGCTGATCGCAAAACCCTGCGTGCCTTCCACGAAGCGTGCATCGACCTGCGGCAGGCGATCGCCGCCCGCCACCTGCCAGCCCACGCGCGCGGTCAGCGCCGCACGATCACGCTGGCCACCGCTGATGTCCCAGTCCGCGCGCAGCGCAGCCAGGCCGGTGCGGTAACGTGCGCTGCCGCCGTTCCACTGCAGGGCACTGTGGCCGCCGTGTTCCTGGCTGCCGTCGCTTTGCAGGCGCACCTGGGCCACTTCGATTTCCGGGGTCAGCTGCAGGCGCGCGCCGCCGAAGGTCCAGCCGGCACGCAGGAACGCGGTCGTGCCGGTGGCGTCCTCGCGGGCGGACAGGCCTTCGTCCAGGCGGGTGCCGACCTTTGCGGTGCGCGTGCTGTCGGTGCGGTAGTCGGCACGGCTGACACCGGCACGCAGGCTCAGGCCCTGCCAGCGATACTGGCCGTACACGCCGTACTCGGTGCTGTCGGTTTCGCTGCGTGCATCGCGCTGGGCCAGGCGGCTGACCAGCTGCTGCTGGCCGGCGGCCACGCCCACTTCCAGCGATTCACCCAGGCGCCAGCCGGCACCGGCCATGACGCCGTGCTGCGACGAACGCAAGCCGGTGTTGTCCGCGCCGGCATCGGTGCGGCGCTGGCCGGCGTTGCCGCCGATCCAGGCGTGCACGCCCGGGGCGATCTCGGCACCCATCGTGGCACCGTCCAGATGGCGGTCGATGCCCTCGTGCAGGAAGCGGTTCTGCAGCAGTGCGCCGCGGTGCGCGGCATGGATCTCACCGCTCAGGCTGTCGAAGGCCGGCACCACCTCGGCCAGGTCCAGCCGTACCACCGCCTCATACACGGCGTTGCCATTGCCCAGCGCTTCCACCGCGCCGGCCACCGCCTTCTGGTTCGGGTTCACCACCACATCGGGGAAGGCCAGATCGATATCCGGCATGGCGATATCGTTGCGGGCCAGGGTCAGGTAGACGTTGCTGGCGTCGTAGTCCAGCGTGGGGGTCAGGAAGGCCAGCGTGCTGCTCACGCCGGAGAACGTGCCCTGCACGCCCTGCGTCGCGCTCAGGATGGTGTAGCGGGTGCGTGGCTGCCAGTCACCCTCGCTGGCGATGGCCACCGTGTTGCCACCCTGCAGCGTTGCGCCGCCGCCCACCTGCACGCGGTCGCCGGCGCCATCGGCGCCCAGATCCACCAGGTAGCGCGAGCCGTTCTCCATCAGCAGGCTGCCGGTCATCGACAGCGTGCCGAAGGCCGTGGCCGAACCCGGTGCCAGGGTGGCGCCGTCGCGGATGACGACGTTGCCCAGCTGGCCGTCACCGCTCAGCTCGGTGCCAGTGCCCAGGTCGGCCAGGCCGCCCAGGCGGCCATGCACGTCAAGCGCGCCGGCCTGCACGCGCGTGGTACCGGTGAAGCCGCTGCTGTCGCCCGACAGGCTCAGCAGGCCCGCATCCAGCTTGACCACATCGCCCGCGCCGGACAGCACGTTGTTGAACAGGGTCTGGCCATTGCGCTGCAGCTGCAGTGTCGCGCCCGATGCCACGTCCACCGCGCCACGGATCGCACCGTTGCCAGCCAGCACAAGGGTGCCCTGTTCAATGCGGGTACCGCCGCTGTAGCTGTTGTTGGCATGGGTGGTCAGCGTGCCGCTGCCGGTCTTGCGCAGTGCGCCGGTGCCGGTCAGGCGGCCGCTGAACATCGCATCGACCTGGTCGGTGTCCACCGTGGCGACACCGTCCAGCGCCATTTCAACGTTGCTGGTGAAGGCCTTGCTGGTCAGGTGCAGGGTGCCATCGGCAATCAGTACGGTGGCCGTACCGGCGCCTTGGTAGATCAGGCCGCCGGCCAGGTTCAACGTGCCCTGCCGACCAATGGTCAGCGAGCCACGGCTGCCGCTGGCGCCGGCCAGGCCCAGCGCGTCGTTGACCGTCAGCGCACCGCCGTCATACACCGACACGCTGCCGTTGCCCTGATTGCCGACGGTCAGGCGGCCCATGCTGGCCGAACTGCCAGCGTCGGCCACGCGGAAGCTGCCTTCGCCCTGCGTGCTCTCACCCACGCCCACGTTGCCTGCGGTCAGTGCGGCGCCGTCGAAGACATTCAGTTCGGCCACCGCGTTCTGGCCCACGGCGATGAAGCCGGTGGTGGCGGTGGTGCCCGCGCCGGTCAGCACCAGCACGCCATCGGGCACACCCGGAGTGTGCCGCTGCTGGCCCAGCAGGGTGCTGCCCTGCACGGTCAGCGTGGCGCCGTCGGCGACGGTCATCGTGCCGGTGCCGGAAACGCCGATCAGCAGGTCACTGCTGTTCAACCAGCTCGAATCCTTGCCGGTCACCGTGGCTTCGCCGCGGGCCACGCTGCTGTAGCTGCCCAGACGGGCGACGCCGGTCTGGAAGCTGCCACCGTTACGCACGTTTACCGTGCCCATGCCCTGCGCGCCCACGTGGATCTGGTCGGTGGCAAAGCGCGAATCCTTGTCGGACACGGTCAGCACGCCACTGCTGCCCATTTCCGAGGCCACCCACGTGCCCTGGGCGTTGATCACCTGGCCGCCATCAAGCACGTCCAGGAAGCCGCTGCCTTCATGGCCGACGCCGATGCTGTTGTTGCCGATCCACTGCGAACCGGCGCCGGTCACGGTGACCTTGCCGGTCGAGCCGGCCAGCGTCGCAATGAAGATGGCAGTGCTTTCCAGCACGCCGCCGTTCTGGATGAACAGCTCGCCGCTGCCGCCATGGCCGATGTCCACGCGCCACGAATCAGCCCTGATCGCATCCACCACGACCGGGGTCACGCTGTCGATGTAGGCGTGGTTCTCGACGGTCAGGTTCGGATCGCCGTTGCTCCACGCGCCCGGCACATACCAGTTGCCATCGAGCTGGCTCGGATCGCGCACGGTGACCGTCGCAGCAATCGCCGTGGTGGGGCCGCTCATGGCCAGGCCGATCGCCAGGGCCAGCAGGCTGGTGGAAAGAGTACGGGAGGCGCCGGAAGTGCGACGCGGTGCCAGCGTCATTGCCGGCGAAGCTTGGTGCGAATGGGTCACGCGGATTTTCCCCTGTATGGACAGGGCGTATCGGCCGCGCAGGGGAGGGCTTTAGGTTTCTGAATATAAACAATTCAGAGTTGCAAGGAAGCGGGTCACACTTCCGGATATTCCAGGAATGGAGTCGCTGCCCAACACCGCTGCGGATTACACACGCAGGCGCGCCAGCACATCATGCCACAGCGCAATGCCCAAGCCCCTTCCGCTGCGGTCGCCCGGGCCCTCCAGCCCGCTTACAATCGCAGGCCCCGCTGTTCCCTCCCTGCCTGGAGTAACCGATGTTCCCGCGTGACGTCCGCATCGAAACCTACGATCCCGAACTGGCCAAGGCCATCGCCGCCGAAACCCAGCGCCAGGAAGACCACGTCGAGCTGATCGCCAGCGAGAACTACACCAGCCCGGCGGTGATGGAAGCCCAGGGCAGCCAGCTGACCAACAAGTACGCCGAAGGCTACCCGGGCAAGCGCTACTACGGTGGCTGCGAATACGTGGACATCGCCGAACAGCTGGCGATCGACCGCCTGAAGGAACTGTTCGGCGCGGACTACGCCAACGTGCAGCCGCACAGCGGTTCGCAGGCCAACCAGGCCGTGTACTTCGCGCTGCTGCAGCCGGGCGACACCATCCTCGGCATGAGCCTGGCCCACGGCGGCCACCTCACCCACGGTGCCAAGGTCAACGCCTCGGGCAAGCTGTTCAACGCCGTGCAGTACGGCGTCAACGACCAGGGCCTGATCGATTACGACGAAGTCGAGCGCCTGGCCCTGGAGCACAAGCCGAAGATGGTCGTGGCCGGCTTCTCGGCCTACTCGCAGGTGATCGACTGGGCGCGCTTCCGCGCCATCGCCGACAAGGTCGGTGCCTACCTGTTCGTCGACATGGCGCACGTCGCCGGCCTGGTTGCTGCTGGCGTCTACCCGAGCCCGCTGGAACATGCACACGTGGTCACCTCGACCACCCACAAGACCCTGCGCGGCCCGCGCGGCGGCATCATCGTCGCCAAGGGCGCCGACGAAGACCTGGTCAAGAAGCTGCAGTCGATCGTGTTCCCGGGCATCCAGGGCGGTCCGCTGATGCACGTCATCGCCGGCAAGGCCGTGGCCTTCAAGGAAGCGCTGGAGCCGGGCTTCAAGGCCTACCAGCAGCAGGTGGTGAAGAACGCGCAGGCGATGGCCAACACGCTCATCGCACGCGGCTACAAGATCGTCTCCGGTGGCACCCAGAACCACCTGATGCTGGTCGACATGATCGGCAAGGACGTGTCCGGCAAGGACGCGGAAGCCGCACTGGGCAAGGCCCATATCACCGTCAACAAGAACTCGGTGCCGAACGACCCGCGTTCGCCGTTCGTGACCTCGGGCCTGCGCCTGGGCACCCCGGCGGTGACCACCCGCGGTTACCTGGAACAGGACTGCGTGGACCTGGCCAACTGGATCGCCGACGTGCTCGACGCCCCGGCCGATGAGGCCGTGATCGCCCGCGTGCGTGATGCGGTCAGCGCGCAGTGCCGCAAGTACCCGGTCTACGGTTGATCGGGCACTGGGGTCGGAGCCCTTCCCTGCGGGAAGGGTTCTGACCCCGGTACCGGAGTACCCGCGCATGGATGAGCGCCGCCTCAAGTATCTTTATGCAGCCTTGGCTGTGCCGTTGGGCGCACCCAGCGTGCTGTTTGGTGGGGCGATGGCGGTACTGGCCATGGCCGGAAGCGTGCTTTCACTTGCCGACGGCACCGTCAACCTGCCCGGGCAGGCATTGATGCTGCTGTGGGGCCTGGCCGGACTCGCCGGTTGCATCGCCTGGCTGGACCTCAGTTGCGGATATTTGTTTGCAGGGCGCAGCGCACTGCATGCGCGCAGCCGGGCGCAGTGGGGGACGCTGCTGCTTGGCATGCTGGCTGCGCTGCCGCTGTTGGGCATGGGGCTGTGGCTGGGCATCACCCACGGCAGCGAAGGCTTCGGTCTGCTGCTGATGGGGCCTTCGCTGCTGGTCCCGGCCGGCATGCTCTGGTGGCTGCGACCACGCACGTGAAGCAAGCAGCCAGCAAGGAGATTCGAACGCATGGATGAGCGCCTGCACAAACGCCTGTATATCGCCCAATGCCTGCTGCTGGGGTTGCCTGCACTGGTGGCCGGTGGCGGCGTCGCCGGCTTCGGTATCTACACCTTCCTGACCCGCCACGGCCTGATGCGCGGGGACGAAGGGGCGGTGCTGTTGCTGTGGGCGCTGGCGGGTGTGATCGGCTTGCTGGCCTGGTTGTGGCTCAGCATCCGCTACCTGCGGCGAGGGCGCGATGGCCTGCGGCACACCGCCCGTATTCCCTGGATCGGCTTGGCGCTTGGCGCGATGGCCGCGCTGGCGGTGATCGGCGTGGTGCTTTTCAGCTTGTTTGCCGGCAGCCCCTGGCAGGTACTGGGCTATCTGGTACTGGGCGTGCCGCTGCTGGTGCCGGCTGCGCATCTGGTGTGGTTGCGTCGCGCCCCGGGCCTTGCCGGACAAGGCTGATCGCTGCCTGCATTTGCTGCAAAACCCCTTCTCAGGTACCGTTGCGACGCTACCACGACCGTGGCAGCAGGTATTTCCCTGAGCCAGGCGTTCAATGCATTGCCCCTTCTGCCAGCATGCCGATACACGGGTCATCGACTCGCGCGTCTCCGAAGACGGCGCGACGATTCGCCGTCGGCGTGAGTGCGAGGCGTGCAACGAACGCTTCAGTACGCTGGAAACCGTTGAACTGAAGCTGCCGGCCATCGTCAAGAGCGATGGCACCCGTGAAGCCTTCGATGCCCGCAAGGTCCGCGCCGGCTTTGACCGCGCGCTGCAGAAGCGTGCGGTGCCGGAAGAGAAGATCGAGGCGGCGGTGCGCGCAGTGGTGCATCAGCTGCGCATCAGCGGCGAACGCGAAGTGCCGTCGATCAAAGTGGGCGAGTTCGTGATGAACGAACTGCGCAAGCTTGACCATGTCGGTTATGTGCGTTTCGCGTCGGTGTACCGCAGTTTCGAGGATGTGGCCGACTTCCGCGAGGAAATCGAGAAGCTCGAACGCGACCTGCCTTCCAGCACCGAGCAGTTGCAGCTGCTGGGCGATGTGATTGCCCTCACCAAGAAAAAGAAGGGCTGACGGCCTCTGCATCGGTAGCTGCCAACCTTGGTTGGCGCCGTACCGCCCATCCACGCATGGCGTGGATCTACTGGGCTCTTGGCTGGCATCGTGCTGACGGCGGTACCATGGCGGCATGAGCCTATCGTTCACCGTCCTTGACCACCTGCACATGGCCGCCGCATTGCGGCTTGCCGAACGCGGTGCCTATACCACCCGTCCCAATCCGATGGTCGGCTGCGTGATCGCCCATGGCGAGCGCGTGGTCGGGCAGGGCTGGCACCAGCGCGCTGGCGGCCCGCATGCCGAAGTGTTCGCCCTGCGCGAAGCGGGCGGCGACGCGCGCGGTGCCACCGCCTACGTCACCCTGGAACCCTGCGCGCATTACGGCCGTACGCCGCCGTGCGCACTGGCGCTGATCGAAGCCGGCGTGTCGCGCGTGGTCGCGGCAATGCGCGACCCGTTCCCGAAAGTCGATGGCGGTGGCTTCGACCTGCTGCGTGACGCCGGCATCGAGGTCGCCGAGGGCTTGATGGCGGCACAGGCGCGGGAACTCAACAAGGGCTTCCTGTCGCGCGTGGAACGCGGTCGTCCGTGGCTGCGGGTGAAACTGGCCGCCAGCCTCGATGGCCGCACCGCGATGGCCGACGGCAGCTCGAAGTGGATCACCGGCCCCGCCGCTCGCGAAGATGTGCAGCACTGGCGCGCGCGCGCTGGCGCGATCCTCACCGGCGCCGACACCGTCATCGCCGACGACCCGATGCTGACCGTGCGCCTGGCTGACACTGAAGTCATGCCGCCCCTGCGCGTCGTCCTCGATTCCCGCCTGCGCTCGCTGGAATGCAGCCGTGTGCGCGAGGGTGGGGCGCCCACGCTGTACCTGCACGATGCAATGATCAGCCCGCCCGACGCTGCCGACGCGGCCTTTGCCAGCGTCGCCGTCCGCCACGGTCGCCTTGATCTGGGCGCGGTGTTGGCACTGCTGGCCGAGCGCGGCATCAACGAGGTGCACACCGAAGCCGGTGCAACGCTGGCCGGCGCGCTGGTGCGTGGTGGCTGGGTCGACGAACTGCTGATGTACCAGGCGCCAACACTGCTGGGCGACAGCGGCCGCCCGTTGCTGGCCGACCTCGGCATCGACGTGATGGACCAACAGCGCCGCCTGCGCGTGATCGACCAGCGCCAAGTTGGGGATGATCTGCGGCTGCTGCTGCGGCCATGAAGTTCAACGATCCTCGCCAGGCGGGTGCTCGTTCCACTCGAAGAACGGCAGGAACGCATCGGCCAGTTCGCCCATCAGCGGCGAGGGGTTCTGTACGCGCCAGGCGCCGCCGTCATGATCGCGCTCGAAGGACACGGTGATGATCCTTTCCCGGTCCGGTGCCGTCGCGATCATCTGCGTATACGCGCTCGCCAGTTCGCTCGCCATCTGTGGGGGATGCGGTCCGTTGAATGGCACCGGGTGCTGCCGATAGACGGGCAGCAGGGCCGTCAGGTCCGGCAGGTGGCAACGGTAGTCAACATCGGCAATGTCTGCCTGCGGATGATGCACGCTGCCGACACTGCAACGCACCGATGTCTGGCGCCTGCGCAGGGCCGCGGCGGCCTGCGGCCAATCGGCCATTTCAGGCGCCTGCTCCAGGTGGCTTACGCTCGCCAGCGCCGCCGCGATCGCCGGGCCATTGGCTGTACCCAGATAGCGGCCCAGCTCGGCCTGGGCGGCGGCATCGCCGTGCACGATCACCTGTGCGTACAGCTCGAACACGTGTCCGGGCGTGGGCACAGGTGGCGCCGCCAGTGCCGCAACCGGGGCCAGCAATGCAGCCAGCCCCAGTCGCTTCAGCGCAGTGAACTCACGCGCACGCATCGGTCCACATCATCTCGGCCATCGGACGCAGTGCCTTGCACTCCTGCGTCATTTCCTCGGCCGACATCACCTGCGTCTTGGCCTTCAACTCTTCGGTCATCGCATCCACACCGCTGATCTGGTCCGGTGCGATCTTCGCCACGCAGCTGCGGTGCTGCTGCAGCAGCAGATCGCAGGCCGGCACGCCGGTCACCTTCGGTGCCTTGGCTGCTTCAACGTCCTGCATCCAGCCATCGAACGGCGCCAGCGCATCCAGCACCGGGCCCACCAGATCATCGAAGTTGCTGCTGTACCAGTAGCTCTTGTCCTTGGCGGTGTACAGGGTGAGGGTGCCGGTCACGGCCTTGCGCGGGCCACTCTGCAGGGCCTGGGTATAGGCCTCGGTGAAGCGCGCGCGCGGAGCCTTGTCCTCACCCGTCAGGCTGGCCAGGAACAACGGCTGCACGCTGCCCAGGTCGGCCAGCTGGCAGCTGAAATCAACCTTGGCGATCTTCTGGTCGTCCACGAATTCGTTGTCTTCCACCGTGCTGCGCGTGGCACGGCACTGCGAGGCCTTCAGCGCCTTGGCGTACATCGCTTCCGCCGCTGCGGGATCGCCCTTCACTCCGGCCACGTCCAGCACGATCTGCCACGGCTCGGCCAACGCCTGGGCCATCATGCCCGGCACCGGCGTTACCGAGTCCTGGCCGTCGAAGGCCGGCTTCAATGCATCGTTTAGCGTGCGCGTGGCGGCGGCATCGTCTTCCAGCAATGCGCGTGCGTACAGATTGAAGGTCTGTTCGGGCGTCAGCTGCGCCGGGGCGGCCGCGGCGAACAACGGGGCGCACAGCAGTGCGGTGGCCAGCAGGCCGCGGATCGGGGTCTTCATGACGGTGTTCCTGTTCCAGAGGGCGGCAAGCCTAGCGCAATTGTCATTGCATTCGATGGCGTGCCGCAGCCAAGCGTATTGCGCGCGACGGCCAACAAAAAACGGGCCCCTTGCGGAGCCCGTTCGATCGCACGACGAGGATCGGGCAATCAGAAGCTGGCGCGCACGCCGGCCGAGTACTGGGTGACGTCGCGGTAGCCGGAGATCTCGCCCACCAGACCCCAGGTCCGGGTGAAGTTGATCTGGCCGCCGACGGTGCCGACCCAGGTGCCCTTGAATTCGTTGCCACCGTCCATGTAACCGGCCTTGATCCAGGCTTCGGTCATGCGCGAAGGCTTGCCACGCAGGCCCATGGTGGCGCGCACCAGGTTGGTGTGGTCCTTCACGCTGAAGCGGCCGTAATCCACGTCCTTGACGGTGATTTCAGCCTGCTGGCGGACCCAGGCGATGTCGGCGGTGTAGTCGACGCGGTCGCTGAAGGGCATGTGGTAACCGATGCCCAGCTCCGGCTGGTTCAGCTTGAGCTTCATCGAGCCGTAGTCGTAGTCGTACGACTTGCTGCCGTAGTTCCAGCCGCCGAACACGTGCACCTGCTCGGCCAGCGCGATCGAACCGCGCACGTAGCCACCATCAACCTTCGGGTCGTTGAACACGTCGTCGTCGGTCTTGACCTGGGTCCAGCCGCCCTCGACGTAGGTGTAGCTCAGGGCGTCGGCGGAGGCCGAGAACGGGGCAGCGGCCAGCAGGGCGGCCACGATCAGGATCTTGCGCATGGGAATTCCTGTGAATTTCAGTCCATTGGCGGCCCACCTGTGCGGCAGTCCGTGGCGACCTCATGTCGTCCGACCGCCGATTTTAATGAAAGTTTTACGAAATGCGAGCGACGGCCGTCACAGGCTCGGACGCGCCCGGGTAGGGTCAGAGCCCTTTCCTGCGGAAAGGGATCCGACCCCCGGGGGCATCCGGCCCCGTTCAGCCCGGGCTGTTACACTTGGCGGGCCGGTTCGCCGGTACACAAACGTCTTCAGGGCGGGGTGCAATTCCCCACCGGCGGTAGGTGCGCAAGCACGAGCCCGCGAGCGCCCCGGCCTTACCGTCGGGGGTCAGCAGATCCGGTCCAATGCCGGAGCCGACGGTATAGTCCGGATGAAAGAAGACGGTGCCACAGGGCCTTTGCGGCCCTGCGCCCGCCTGTTTGCCTTGCGGCGTTTTTCGCTCACTTTTCGCGGAGAACGTTACTTGTTTACTGGAATCATCGAAGGCGTCGGCCGTCTGGCCGCACGCGAATCCATCGGCGGCGATGTCCGCTTCACCTTCAACGTCGGCAACCTGCCGTTCGACAACGTGCAGATGGGCGAGAGCATCGCCATCAACGGCGTCTGCCTCACCGTCATCGCGTTCGACGCCGGCAGCTTCCAGGCCGATGCGTCCACCGAGACCCTGGGCCTGACCACGCTCGGCCAACTGGCCGAAGGTGCGGTCATCAACCTCGAACGTGCCATGCGCCCGACCGACCGCCTTGGCGGCCATCTGGTCAGCGGCCACGTCGACGGCCTCGGCCAGGTCCTGTCCATCCATGAAGATGCGCGTGCCCAGCGCTGGCGTTTCGCCGCGCCGGCCGCCCTGCGCCGCTACATCGCCAAGAAGGGCTCGATCTGCGTGGACGGCGTCAGCCTCACCGTCAACGAAGTGGACGACGAAGGCTTTGAAGTGGCGCTGATCCCGCACACCGTGGCCAATACCGCGTTCTCCGCCACCGGCGTGGGCAGTGCGGTCAACCTGGAAATCGATCTGGTCGCTCGTTATGTCGAGCGGTTGCTGGGTGAAGGAGCCCGCGCATGAACTTCGCCCCCATTCCCGACATCCTGGAAGAGATCCGCCTCGGCCGCATGGTCGTCATCGTCGATGACGAAGACCGCGAGAACGAAGGCGACCTGATCATGGCCGCCGAGCTGGTCAAGGCCAGCGACATCAACTTCATGGTCACCCATGGCCGCGGCCTGGTGTGCCTGCCGCTCACCCGCACCCGCGCCGCCGACCTCGGCCTGGCGCCGATGGTGCAGGCCAATACCGCGCAGTTCCAGACCAACTTCACCGTCAGCATCGAAGCGGCCGAGGGCGTGACCACCGGCATCTCGGCACACGACCGCGCACACACCATCCGCACCGCGGTGAAGCCCAATGCCAAGCCGTCGGACCTGCACCAGCCGGGCCACATCTTCCCGCTGATCGCCCAGCCCGGTGGCGTGCTGACCCGCGCCGGCCACACCGAAGCCGGCGTCGACCTGGCCATGCTGGCCGGGCTGGAACCGGCCGGCGTGCTGGTGGAGATCCTCAACCCGGACGGCAGCATGGCGCGCCGCCCGGAGCTGGAAGTGTTCGCCCGCGAGCACGGCCTGAAGATGGGCTCCATCGCCGACCTGATCGCCTACCGCCTGGCCACCGAAAAGACCATCGAGCGCGTGGACGAGCGTGATATCGACACCGAGTTCGGTCCGTTCAAGCTGGTCACCTACCGCGACCGCATCGCCCACGACCTGCATTTCGCCCTGGTCCGCGGCACCCCGGATGCGGACACGCCCACCCTGGTGCGCGTGCAGGTGGAAAACCCGCTGGCCGACCTGCTGCACTGGCGCCGCGATGACTTCGGCGTGGCGGCCACCGATGCCCTGCGCGCGATCGCCGCGGAAGGCAGTGGCGTGATGGTGGTGCTGTCGGCCCCGCGCGACGGCGAAGCGCTGTTGGCCCGCCTGCGCCAGCAGCCGGCGCCGGTGGTGCCGGGCAAGGACAAGGATGTGGGCCAATGGCGCCGCAACGGTGCCGGTGCGCAGATCCTGTCCGACCTGGGCCTGGGCAAGCTGCGCGTGCTGGGCACGCCCCGCCGCCAGATCGGACTGGCCGGCTATGGCCTGGAAGTGGTGGAGACGGTCACCCCGTAACCCGCCCGCTGCGCTCGCCGGGCATGGCCCGGCGCTACACCGGCGCCCCGTAATCCGGTAGCGCCGGGCCATGCCCGGCGGGTCTCCCGGGCCCCCGCCAGCCACGGCCGGGGCCCATCCACGGTAGAATTACCCCTTAATCGAATCCCAAGCCGCATATGAGCCACTACGAAGGCGATCTTCGCACTCCCGAATCGGCGCGCTTCGCCATCCTGGCCAGCCGCTGGAACGCCCGCATCACCGATGTGCTGGTTGCTGGCGCCCGCCAGAGCTTGGCCGGCAACGGCATTGCCGAAGCCAACATCGACGTGATCCGCGTGCCGGGTGCCTGGGAGCTGCCGCTGGTCGCCGTGCGCCTGGCCGCCGCCCACGAACACGCCGCCATCCTCACCCTGGGCTGCGTGATCCGTGGCGACACCCGCCACTACGAACACGTGGCCGACCGCTGTGCCGAAGGCCTGATGCGCGTGCAGCTGGACTTCGGCGTGCCGGTGCTGAACGGCGTGCTGGCCGTGGAACGCGTGGAAGATGCAGAGGCCCGCGCAGGCGGCAGCCACGGCAACAAGGGCGAGGAAGTCGCGCTCGCCGCATTGGAAATGGTCAACCTTCTGGAGCAGCTGCCATGAACAAGAACACCCAGGGCAAGCCCTCCGGTAAACCCGTCCGCCGCGATGGCATCGATCCGGTGCTGCGCTCGCGCGCGCGCCGTCGTGCCGTGCAGGCCATCTATGCCTGGCAGATCTCCGGCGGCAACGGCCAGTCGCTGATCGCCCAGTTCGCCCACGAACAGGCCCGCGAAATCGCCGACCTGGCGTACTTCGAAGCGCTGGTGCATGGCGTGCTCGACAACCGTCGCGACATCGACGAAGCCTTCGGCCCGTACCTGGACCGTGGCATCGACGAAGTGGACGCGATCGAACGCGCCGTGCTGCGCCTGGCCGGTTACGAACTGCGTTACCGCCTGGACGTGCCGTACCGCGTGGTGATCAACGAAGCCATCGAATCGGCCAAGCGCTTCGGTTCCGAACATGGCCACACCTACGTCAACGGCGTGCTGGATCGTGCCGCCGTGGAATGGCGCAAGGTCGAATCGGGTCACTGACCCACCTGTGGTAATGCCGGCCGCTGGCCGGCAACTGCAGGGATTCTGAGGTTGCCGGCCTGCGGCCGGCACTACCGCCCACCGCGCACGGCGCGGCACGTACAAACGCGGGAGCGCCCCATGTCCCTGGCCGAATTCGCCCTCATCGACCGCATCCGCGCCCGCACCGTCGAGCGCGACGACATCGTGCTCGGCATCGGCGACGACGCCGCGCTGCTGCAGCCGCGCCCGAACGAGCAACTGGTGGTCACCGCCGACACGCTCAACAGCGGCGTGCATTTCCCGACCGAAACTCCGGCGTTCGACATCGGCTGGAAGACGCTGGCCGTCAACCTGTCCGACCTCGCCGCGATGGGCGCGCGCCCGGCCTGGTGCACGCTGGCGCTGTCGCTGCCCGAGGCCAGCGAAGACTGGATCGATGCCTTCGCCGATGGCTTTTTCGCGCTGGCCGACCAGCACGACATCGCCCTGATTGGCGGTGACACCACGCGTGGCCCGCTGTCGCTGTCGGTGACCGCGATGGGCCAGGTATCTCGCGGCCAGGCCCTGCGTCGTGATCGCGCACAGATTGGCGATGACATCTGGGTCAGCGGCACCCTCGGCGATGCTGCCGGTGCGCTGCGCCTGTGGCAGCAGGGCGCATTGAACGTCACCGCCGCCACCCTGCTGGCCGACTACGAAACCCTGCGCCTGCGCCTTTTGCGTCCCACCCCGCGCGTCACCCTGGGCCTGCGGCTGCGTGCATTCGCGCATGCCGCCGTGGACATCTCCGATGGCCTGCTGGCCGACCTGGGCCACATCGCCGCACGCAGCGGTGTGCGCGCCGAAGTCGACGCCGATGCATTGCCGATGTCGTCGGCACTGCGCGAACTGCTCGGCCGCGATGGCGCCCGTGATTGCGCGCTGCACGGCGGCGACGATTACGAACTGTGCTTCACCGCCGCCGCCGACCAGCGCGACGCGCTGCACTACGTCGCCGAATCGCTGGACGTGCCGATCACCCGCATCGGCCGCATCATGGAAGGGCAGGGTGTGCACACCGAAGGCCACGACGGCCCGAGCGGATACGAGCATTTCGCCTGACACATGAGAACGCCGGGCATGGCCCGGCGCTACCGTGTTGCTCTGGTAGGTGCCAACCTTGGTTGGCACGGATGTGTCAGGCCTTCGTGCCGACGCTGTGTCGACCAGGGTCGACGCCTACCAAAACGCCGGGCATGGCCCGGCGCTACCGTGTTGTCCTGGTGGCTGCCAACCTTGGTTGGCACGGATGTGTCAGGCCTTCGTGCCGACACTGCGTCGACCAAGGTCGACGCCTACCAGAACGCCAGGCATGGCCCGGCGCTACCGTGCTGCTCTGGTAGGTGCCAACCTTGGTTGGCACGGATGTGTCAGGGTTGCGCGCCAACGCTGCGTCGACCAAGGTCGATGGCTACCAGAACGCCGGGCATGGCCCGGCGCTACCGTGTTGTCCTGGTGGGTGCCAACCTTGGTTGGCACGGATGTAACAGCTCTGCGCGCCACCTCTCCGGCGTAACCCTTATACGTGCGGAACAGGCGTGCCACTACGTCGCCGAATCGCTGGGCGTGCCGATCACCCGCATCGGCCACATCACGGAAGGGCAGGGCGTGCATACGGAAGTGCACGACGGCCCGAGCGGAGACGAGCACTTCGCCTGAGTGCGGCAGGGATTTGTGTCCTGCCGGTACGCGGCTGCGGGCAGGGTGCCTTGATTGCCGGCCATGCTGGCAGTACGCGCGATGAGCATTTAGGAATCCTCCGAATTCGCCGCTGCGCGCTTCGGCTTACAACTATTTTCATAGCGGGGCGTTTGACGCGACGACACACTTCACGCTCCTGAAAACGAGCGGTGCCATGTCACGTGTCGTCCATGTCCTGCTGCTGTGTGCGCTGGCGTTCCCCAGTCACGCCAGCGCACCGCAGATCAATGTCGGCGTCCTCTTCGACTACCTGCAGCCCGGCAGCAGCAACCTGCTCAAACGCATCCGCAATACCGGCGCCAGCACCGCCTACGTCCGGGTGGAAGTGGCAGAGATCGTTTTCGATGCCGATGACAAGCCCGTCGAAGTTCCGGTGGATGCGCCATCGCTGGTGCGCAACGCGCCTGGGGCGCATGGGGTCATCGCCAGTCCCAGTCGCCTGATCATCGCAGGCAACGGCCAGCAGGCCACACGTCTGGTGTATCGGGGCCTGCGCGACGAGGAACGCTACTACCGCCTGCGCTTCGTGCCGGTGGCGCCCAGTGCCGAGGAATTCTCGCTCAGCGAGGAACAGGCACAGCAGGCCGCAGAGCTTTCCTCGGCCATCCGCGTGTTCACCGGCTTCGGCACCGTGCTGTTCATCGCGCCACAACACCCGCGCTATGACACCCGCATCGAGTCCGGCCAGATCCACAACCACGGCAACGCCACCATTGTTCTGGAAAACCTGCGCCAGTGCGAGCGGGCCAAGGTCGACGCCTGTACGCCCGGAATCATCGTGCACGTACGTCCCGGTCGCTCTCACGTGCTGGCGTCTGACGATACGCATTTCATCCGTTACGACCTGAAGGAGGGCGAACGCCAGCGCAGCATCGACAGTCGCCGCTGACCGTCCGTCCCCCACCAACGCCATTGTCCCGCCCGGGCCCGCCAGGAGTCCGATGGGACAGCTTTGCCCTTGTCCTGGCTTTTGTACCCACTCACCCAGGAGTATCTGAATGTCCTTCTTGAAACACGCGATGGCGGCTGCGGCAGTCCTGCTCATCACCCCGGCCGTCAGCTTTGCGGCTACCGAAACCAAATCGATCACCGTCAATGTGTCGGCTGACGTGCCCAACGTCGCCGGCCTGCAGGTGTCCACGCCGGACGGCTGGGAAGGCCTGCCGCAGAATCTGCCGTGGGATACCGCACGCCAGGTGCTCGGCGAACTGACCGGTCGCGTGATCAACGTGAAGTCGCCGGCTGCCATCACCGCCTATCTGTCTGCCCCGGCGCAGATGGCATCGGCCGCGGACGTCGTGGATCTGGCGGTGAAACTGGACAACGTGGTCGTGCCGGCAACGGCCGCCGCCAAGATCACCGTTGCCAACGCAGCCCAGGCCGCATCCGGCAAGTCTCTGGCCTTCGCCATCGCGCCTACCGAACCGGGCGGCGGTTACAAGCAGGGTACTTACGGCGGCCAGTTCCACATGATCTTCGAAAGCGACATCTGACGCCTGCCGAGCTCTGTGCCTTCCTGCCCCACCGCGCGTGCGGCAGGAGGGCCAATGTCATCTATGCGCCTTTCACACCTACCTCCGCGACCGGTTCCGATGCGACTGGCTGTTGCCATTGCCGCCATGCTTGCTGCTGTCTCGGCGCAGGCGACCGCAGGCGCGCCAGACGCACAGGCCAGCCTCCTGGAGCAGCGCGGCCGCATGCCTGCGGAGTTCCGCGAGCATCTGTTCGGCAATCCGCTGACCGTGCGCGTGGAACTGGACGGGCAGTACCTGGGCGATGCCGAAGTACTGCTGCATGAAGACAACCGCGTACAGCTGATCGGCTTCGTCGAAAGCATCGACAGCCCGTGGCCGCAGAGCGAGCGCACGCGCTGGGCCGAGCAGCTGGCCGAACCGCTGCCGCTTGGCATATGCGCGCCGCAGTGTCGTGGCCTGGCCGCGCTGCACTACAGTCTGGCCAATTCGCTGCTGAGCCTGTTGACGCCGGCAACTGCCAGTGCGGAACAACGCAACATTGCCCTGCCGGCGTCCGGCAGCCACGGCTTGATCGTACGCAACAGCCTGGCGGTGCATGGCGGCCAGGACCAGCCGGCCAGCGCACGCTACAGCGCTGAACTGAGTGGCAGCATCGGCCTGTGGAGCACGGTTGGCAGCTACCAGTACTACGCCCAACCCGGCAGCACGGAGCACTATCTCAGTGCGTTGTATGCACAACGCGAGCTCGGCGATCATTTCGTCCGCGCGGGCTATTTCCTGCCCACGTTCGAGGGCATCATCCGCCAGCCACGCGCGCCGGGTACGCAGAATGACACCGCGCTGGGAGTGATGTTCGGTTCGTCGGATGTGCTGCTGGCCGACACGCGCAGCGCCAGCGTCTATCCGGTCTATGTCACCGCCAACCGCGACGGTGTGGTGGAGATTCTGCGCGACGGCAACCTGCTGGCCACACAGGCCGTGAAGCCCGGCGTGCAGGAGATCGACACACGTCGCCTGCCAGGCGGCATCTACGACGTGGTACTGCGGGTCATTGAAGACGGCCAGGAGGCCTCGCGCGAAACCGCCTCGATCCACAAACCCAGCCGTTGGCGTGATCCCACTCGACGCTGGCGCTACAGCGCGTTCGCCGGCCAGCAGCGCAGCCTGCTCGACAGCGATCGTTCAATGCAGGAAGGCGAGATCGCCGCCGGTGCGGTGGTCAACTACCTGCTGCACCCGCGCGCAGTGGCCGGTGCCACCGTGCAGCAGATCGGCACGCGCCGCGCCACCGGCCTGTCGATGGACTGGCAGGCCAGTGATCGCTTCAGCGCCTACACCAATTTCTACACCTCCAGCGATGCCGGGCGCGGCGTGGATCTGCAGGGACTGTATCGCTACCGTGCCGGTTCGGTGGTCGCCAACCACGCGCGCAGCTGGGCAGAGCAGCGTCATCGGCTGCCCGCCAGCGAGGGTGCGCCGCCACGTTGGGAAACCCGGGGAGGCTGGCAGGACACCACGGCCGTATCGATCACCCATCGCTTCAGTCACCGCGATAATGCGAGCCTGCGCGTGGCCCGCAGTTCCGGCTTCACCCGTGGCACCGGCATCGACGTTTCCTACGGTCGCCGCGAGACCCTGTTCGGCAGGCATGACGTCAACTGGCGTGTCTCGGCCTACGACCGTCCGGGCAGCCGCTTCACCCACTATCGCCGCCAGCGCGGCATCGATCTGACCGTCAGTGTGTCACTCGGCAGCGAGCGCCGCAGTTACAGCGGCAGCTTGGGCAGCCGGACCGGCGAAGCCGGCCAGCGCGACGGCTACGTCACCGCGGTCGCCACCCAGCGTGTGGATGGGAAGATCCTGCGCAGCGTCAATGGCATGGTCACAGCTGAACGCAGCGGCATTGGCGCCGGCGCCGGCGCCTATCTGCAGAGCCCATTGCTGGAAGGCGATGTGCAGCTGTATCGCGCTGCCGGTTCCGGCCACGTTGGCGGCAGCGCCAACCTGGACAGCACCTTGGTGATCGGGGGAGGACATGCTGCCGTGCTGGGCCAGGGACGCAGCGGCAGCGTGGACACCGGCATCATCGTCGACGTGCGCAGTGACTTCCCCGATATCAAGCTGCGTGCCGACGACAGTCGTGGCGGTGGCGTGCAGCTGCGCCCGGGACGCAACTTCGTTCCGGTCACCGCCTATCGTGCGGGACAGGTGCAGTTCGACTTCCACGGCCGGCACGCACCTGCGGCGGCGCTGCAGCCGTCGACCATCAGCTACCACCTCAACAAGGGCGGCGTGGTGCATACCACGGTGGATGTACTGCGCACCTTCACCGTGATGGGGCAGGTACTGGATGCCGATGGCAATGGCATGCGCGGGGTGCAGGTGATCAACCACGCCGGCCGCAACGTCAGCCAGGAAGAAGGCTTCTTCACCCTTGAACTCAGCGCACGCGCGCCGGTGGTGGAGCTGCGCTATCCGAATCGGATCAGCTGTGTGCTGACCATGGAGGAGGGCCGTCACCCCCGAGAAGGCGATGTACTGATGGTGGGCGGCATCGGTTGTCCGCCGTCGGTGGTCGCGCACTAGCCCATTGTTCCGACGAACCAGGCAGGTCTAAAGCATGACTATTGGCATCCGGCTGTTCCCGTTGCTGGCCGTAATGGCGGCGTTGCCTGCCACCGCACAGGTGGTGGACGTCAACGTCACCGGCGAATTCAGGCCCAACGCCCTGGATCCGGGCGATACCGCATTCCGCAACACGACACCCCGGGGCAGCTTCTGCAACTGGAGACCGGCCGAATGCGATAGAAAAGGGGCCTATATCTTCGACCTCGGCAACCGCGAGTACTGGCGCAAGCAAGGGCCGAGCGACGACACGTCAAGGCGTGATACCACCTACATCCGCTTCCCGCCACCGCGTACGATCACCCTGCAGGAGGTATCGAGCGGACGCACCTTCGAGGCGACCATCAGCTTTGCGGCCCTGTCCATGCGCATCAACTTCGGTGGTGGCGGCGATCCCTGGTACTACGGCGTCAGTGGAGGTTGTACGGCCATCCGCGGCGCCGGTGGGGTTGGATTCTCCCTGGGTGGTTGGGCGGCGCGGACGCCAGCCAGCCCCACCGAGTGCTACAGCACCAGCACGCGGTATGGCCGCACCTATTCCTACCGGAACGTGGGGCTCGGCATCCACGTCACCCTGCCCAATGCAATGACGCTGCAGGACGGCCGTTACGTGGCCCAGGAAACCTGGACCACCGGCGGCGCCGGGGCCGACATCGATCTGGGCGACAACATCACCGGTGTCGAGGCCGTGCGCATGAACTTCGTGTTCGATGTGATCCACGACTTCCAGGTGCGCTTCGCCACCGAGGCGCCGCGCGTACAGTTGGCGCCCGAAGGGGGCTGGTCGCCCTGGATCGATCATGGCACTGCGCCGGCGAGGCTGCGCCAGGAGCTGCCCTTTCATCTGACCACGTCGATGGACTTCAGCATGAAGCTGCGCTGCCAGCACCACGTCGGCGACCAGTGCGGTATTCATGATCCGCGGGCGGACAAGCAGGTGCCGGTGGAGGTGGACGTCACCCTTCCGGGCATGAACAACCTGCGCGATGGTCGTCCGGCGCAGAACACCGTACTGCTGGCCGATGACGGTCAGGCACCGCGCTTCACGCCCGATGGTTACCTCATGCAGCGCCGTTCGACCCTACGCTTCACCGCCGGGCGTGACGCGGTGCTGGAGATGGTGAAGACACCGGGCTCGCGCTGGGAAGGAGACATGACCGTGTTGTTCGACGCCAATCCCTGAGCCTGGGGCAGGGATTGGCGTGGTCGAGGTGCCGCGGAAGCTGGCTACGCTACCCGCAACTGCACATCCACATACTCGGCCAGCCCACGGCAGGCCAGCAGCAAGCCTTCGCGCACGTCATCGCCCACCTGCTGGTCGGCATCGCCGTCCACGCGCAAGCGCTCGATGGCGTGCAGCAGTTCCAGCAGCAAGGTCAGCCCGGCATTGGCGCGGTCGATGCGTGCCATCGCGAAACCAAAGCACTGTTTGCGTCCCTTGTCCGGCCACGGCTGGCCATCGGCGGCGTCCACGTGGCGGATGCGCTGCAGGCAGCTGAGCAGGGTGATGCCTTCGTCGGCGTGGGCGCGCATCGTGCTGCCCAACGTGGTTTCCAGTGCTTTGGCCAGATCGTCTGGCAGGCGTTCGACGGCGTCGCCCAGTGTGGCGAACAGATAGGGATAGAGCGAAGAAGTCATGGCGGCGTCCTTGAGTGCGAAGCAAGGGGCCGCCCTCGCGCTGGGCGAGGGCGGCGGACGGTGCGTGGTTGCAATACCGGAGGTTGATGTAGAAACGCCGGCGGGTACGAGCCCCCCACGCACCGCCCGCCATAGGGCACGGACGGATTGCCTGCCGACGCCGCCCAACAAGGAAAGCGCGACGCCGACAGGCAAGCGTAAACAACACATCAACCTAACGGGATTGCAAGCCCGTGCCACCCGTTGTCGGTGGCGCGCCATGATGTGCACGCAGGTGCTGCTATACCAATCAGAAAAGTTTCAATTTCGAAAACATTGCAGACGCATATCGAACGCACTGCGCGAAACCGGAGCACGCCTGCGCGTGCCAGTTGCGACACTTGTTGTAGAAAGCAGATCACCACTTGTAAGCCACGCTCAGGTTCGCCGTCTTGGCGGTGGGGGCATTGGTAGGCTCAAAGGTAATGTTACCCGCCAATCGGGCGTCATCCACATTGAAGTTGACGTCGGTGCGCGTGTTGACCAGACCGATGTCGCGGCCCACCAGCAGCAGGTTGCCATCGCCGCCGATCAGCTGCGCCCCATTGGCCACGGTGATGTCGTAGGTATTGTCAGCGGCTGCATTGACCCGGATGGCAGCGCCGCGACCAGATTGCAGGGTGGAGTTATCGATGTTCAGACGGATGCGTTGATCCGGATTGACTTCGCCCCAGAGCACCGCGCCGATATTGGATGCATCCACACGCGAGCCGTTGACGATATCCATCTGCCCGAACTGGATTCGCACGCCAACGCCGTTGCCGACATCGCGGCTGGCGACTGGGGCGTCTTCCACGTAGATGGTGGTGACGTTGATGGTCGCCCTGGGGCTGGCAACACCGAAGCCTGCTGCCGAGCCTGCCAAGTCGACGCCGACCGAAAGGCGCTCGCCAGGTGCCAACCCGGCAGTGGTCACTGAGATCGAGCTCTGCGCCAGGATGGCCGGCGTGGTGCCACCATTCAACCCGATGCCCCCCAAAGATCCGGCTTCGGGCCAGAGCGAGATACGCCGAGTCGTTCAGCGTAATGGCTCTCTGACTGGTTCCACTACGGGTTACCACGGCGTCCCAGATGTTTAGCTCGGAGTCGTCATTAGCCACGATCTGCAGCGTCTGCCCACCGTCCACATTCAGGATCGAGCCGATGACCAGGGTCCAGGCCTCGACCGGGTCGCCTGCAGATACGTCGGCGCGCTGGTCGTCCAGATCACCGGCCAGCGCCATGCCGGCTGGGAAGGTTCCCAGGGCCAGCAGCAGGCCGCGTGCTCACCCGCGGTGGACTCGGGCATGGGCTGTCGGTACGCGGTGGCGATGTGCAGCTGCGTGACAGCGTGATCGAGACGCACAACAGTGCCAGCGGACTGGTCGTCAGCGACGGTACCCTGCTGGCCGAGCTGGGCCTGCGCATGGCCTGGTAAACAGCGACACCAGGCCGACGCCGGGGTCGGATCCCAGTGCCCGTGGCAATGGGATCTGACCCCAAGCGCTCTGGCTGCAGAACCGCCGAGCATGGCTCGGCTCCACCATCGTGCTGAGTTGGGATCGGACATGAACGATGTCCAGGTCTGTCGCGATTGTCCATTGAATGACTGCGCCAGCGCTGGCCATGCTGCCCGATCGCTCGCTGACGGTCGCCCGCATGCTTCACCCCGAACGCTCCCACAACGCTGCCATCGATGGCCTGCGTGCACTGGCCGTGCTGGCCGTCATCGTCTTCCATGCGAACGCGGCGTGGCTGCCCGGTGGTTTCACCGGCGTGGACCTGTTCTTCGTGGTCTCCGGCTTCGTGATCAGCCAGTCGCTGGCATCGCGTGCAGGCATGCCACTGGGCGCGCTGCTGCTCGATTTCTACCGGCGCCGCGTGCTGCGCCTGTTGCCGGCGCTGCTGGTGATGCTGATGGCCACCTTCGTGCTGTCGGCGCTGTTCATTCCCCGCGCCTGGCGCAACGAGCAGTTCGACCAGACCGGCTGGGCGGCGCTGGTGGGTTTCAGCAACGTGGTACTGGCCGGCCAGCAGGATGACTACTTCTCGCCCGGCGCGGAACTCAATCCGTTCCTCCACACCTGGACGCTGGGCGTGGAGGAGCAGTTCTACCTGGTGTTCCCGCTGCTGTTCTTCGTGTGGTTGCGCGGCCACGACCGCTGGCCGTGGTCGCGTGTGCTGTTGCCGGCGCTCACGGTGCTGTCGCTGGCGTGGGCGGGCTGGCAGGTGCAGGCCGCCCCGGCGGCGGCGTTCTACCTGCTGCCGTCGCGCTTCTGGGAACTGGCGGCCGGTGCGCTGTTGTACCAGTGGATGAGCACGCGCGGTCCCGGCAAGCGCGGGGATGCGCTCGCACTGTCCGGCCTGGCCCTGCTGCTGGCGGGCGTATTTGTCGCGCCGCAACTGGCGATCCCGGTGCCGGGTGTGCTGGCCACGGTGGTCGGCACCCTGTTGCTGTTGGCGGCGGTAGCCGGGCATGGCCAATCGCGGGTCGGCCGCGCCCTGGGCTGGGCACCGCTGTCGTACCTGGGGCGCCTGTCGTATTCGCTGTACCTGTGGCATTGGCCACTGCTGGTGCTGCTGCGCTGGACCTACGGGCTGCAGGGCGCTGCGCTGTGGCTGTACCCGGTGCTGCTGCTGGCCGTGTCGGCCGCGTCCTACCATTACGTCGAACGTCCGCTGCGCAGCGCCCTGCCGCTGTTGCGGCTGGCGCCGGCGAAGGTGCTGGCGATGGCGCTGCCGGTGGTGGCGCTGTGCGGCGCCGGTGCCTGGGCGACGGTGGAGTACCACGAGCAGATCTCGCTCAGCGTCACCCGTGATGGCTACGCATGGCAGGCGCGTCGCTACCCGGCGTGGCGACCGCTGGAGCCGGTGGGCGCACCGGCGCTTGAAGGGCGACGCCTGTTTGTTGTGGGCGACTCGCATGCGGCGGCCTACCGCACGATGACCAGCATGGTCGCGCGGCAGACCGGAATGGAGATCCGCCAGGAGGATCGCGGCGGCTGCAGCTTCGTCAATCTGCTGCGGCCCAGCCCGGCCGACTGCCAGGACTTCATCGAGGACAGCCTGTCGGCCATCGAACGCGACGCGCGCCCGGGTGACATCGTGTTGCTGGCGGCGCTGCGCATGCCGGAGCTGCGAGGGTTCGATTGGCAGCAACAGGACGCACAGCAGATTTATCGGCAGTTGCGGGCCGAACACACGCCCGCGCATGCGCAGGCGGCACGCGATGAAGCCGAGCGTGTGCTGGGCCGCCTGCAGCGGTTGGGCGTGCACGTGGTCATCGATGCACCGCTGCCGCTGTTCAAGGCCGGGGCCTATCGCTGCTCGGACTGGTTCAACCGTAGCAATCCGGCGTGCGCCGGTGGCCTGAGCATGTCGCGCGCGGATCTGCAGCGGCTGCGTGCGCCGCAGATGGCACTGCTGGCCGAGCTGGCCGCGCGTTACCCGTCATTGACCGTGTGGGATCCGCTGCCGCTGCTGTGCGGACCGGATACCTGCTCGGCCGTGCAGGACGGTGAACCGCTGTTCTTCGACAACGATCACCTGAGCGGCCATGGCAACCGCGTGCTGTTGCCCAGCTTCCGGCAGACCCTGATCGATGTTGCGGGCGACAATCCACTGTAGCGCCGGGCCCGCGCTTGGCTGCTCTCCGTTCCGCTCGGGGAAGCCCGCGCGTCGCGTTGCGAGCCGCGCATGGCTCGGCTCTACCGCCTTCCGCGGCCTATGCCGGCGGCAGCACCTTGCCCGGGTTGAGGATGCCATCCGGGTCCAGCGCGACCTTGATCGCGCGCATCGCCGCCAGCGTTTCCGCGGTGAACGCCTTCGCCATGAAATCACGCTTGGCCAGGCCGATGCCGTGTTCGCCCGACAGCGTGCCACCCAGCGCCAGCGTCAGTTCGAAGATCTTCGGCAGCGCGGCATGCGCGCGCGCGTTCTCGTCGGCATCATCGGGGTGGTAGAGGATGTTGACGTGCAGGTTGCCGTTGCCGGCATGGCCGAAGGTGACGATGGTCAGCGAATAGTCGTGGGCCAGTACCTGCACGCCAGCCACCAGATCGGGGATGCGCGATACCGGTACCACTACGTCTTCGTTGATCTTGCCCGGGGCGACGCTGCGCAGCGCGGGTGACAAGGCCTTGCGTGCGGCCCACAGCTGGTCACGCGCGCGGCCTTCCATTGCCACGTCCAGTGCGATCATGCCGTCACCTTCGGCGGCGGTCGCCAATGCCTGCAGCAGGTAGGGCAAGGTGTCGTGGTCGCCGTCGGCTTCCACCAGCAGCATCGCGCCAGCGTCGGGTACGTCGGCACCGTTGAGGCGCAGCAGCTCCAGGCTGCGTGCGTCCATGAATTCCAAGCGCGTGGGAACGACCGGCTGCGACATCAGCCGCGAGACGGCAGAGGCGGCCGCGTCGGCATCGCGGTACAGCACACGCAGCCCGGCCTGGCTGACCGGCAGCGGGGTCAGCTTCAGCGTGGCTTCCACGATCAGCGCCAGCGTGCCTTCGCTGCCCACCAGCAGGTGGGTGAGGTCATAGCCAGTGGCGTCTTTGGTGTAGGCACCGCCGCAGCGGATCACCTCGCCGGTACCTGTCACTGCTACCAGGCCCAGCACGTTGTCGCGGCTGGTGCCGTACTTCACCGCGCGCGGACCACCGGCATTGCAGGCGAGGTTGCCGCCGATGCTGCAGATCTCGGCGCTGGACGGGTCCGGTGCCCAGAACAGGCCGTGCGGTGCCAGTGCCTGCTGCAGCGTTCCGTTGAGCACGCCCGGTTGTACCACCGCACAGCGGTCGCCGGCGCGGATCTGGAGGATGCGGTCCATGCGGGTGAACGACAGCACGATGCTGCCGGGCAACGGCACCGCAGCGCCGGTGGTGCCGGTGCCCGCACCGCGCGCGACCAGGGCCACGCCATGCGCGCGGCAGGCACGCACCAGCGCCTGCACCTGTTCGATGTCGGCCGGCAATGCCACCGCAGCCGGGCGCTGGTGGCGCCACGAGTTGTCCTGCGCGTTCGCCTCCAGTGCGCCGTCATCCATGCGCCAGCCGTCGCTGCCCAGCAGGGCGGTCAGTTCGGCAACCAATGCGGAGGGCAGGGCAGTACTCATGACAGATCTCGTGGGGCAGCGGGGGCGGGGTGAATCAGTTTCCAGGCGATGACAGCGCCGGCCAGCGGCAGCCATACCCAGCGCAGTTCCGACAGCAGGGTGGCCAGGCCGCGCGCGCTGAAGAACTGCGGCGCGAACGGCGACACGCGGATCGGCCGCCAGGGTGCGAAGAAGCGGTGTTCGCTCCAGGGCCAGGCCAGCGCGACGCCAAGGCCGCCGGAGGTCAACGCATCCAGCAATGGATGGCTGGCGGCGCAGACGAACACGAACGCCGCCGCTTGTACGGTAGATGCCAACCTTGGCTTTGCCGTGGTAGGTGCCAACCTTGGTTGGCACAGCACCGCCAACCAAGGTTGGCGACTACCGGAGCTGAGCGGCGCCGACCAAGGTCGGCGGCTACCAAAGAACGCCAGCACCGCCGCCAACACTGCGAGCACCAGGGCGAACAGCAACGAGTGGCTGGCCCCGCGATGGCCGAACGCATCGGCGTAGGGAATGTGCAGGGCAAACGCGAGTACATCGGCGTCGGGCAGCATCGCCGCGATCACGCCGGCGCCCAGCAGGCGCGGCGGAATGCGGCCGCGATCAGCAGCGCACCACAACGCCAGTGGCACCGCCGCGTGGGTGATGATCGAAGGCATCAGTCACGCACCGTGGTAGTGCCGGCCAGGCTGCGCTCTGGTAGGTGCCAACCTTGGTTGGCACAGGAGCGCCGACCAAGGTCGGCCTCTACCAGAGCGGACGGTACCCATCAGCAATCATCCAACCGGAACGCATCGCGCAGCCAGTGCAGCTGCGGTGGTTCGCCCGTGGCTTCAACCACGTCGAAGCGGCAGGGCGCGTTGGCCACGGCGGGGTGTTCCTGCAGGTACAGCTGTGCCGCGTGGATCAGGCGCCGGCATTTGCGCGGATCGACCGAGGCCGCGCCGCCACCGAAGTCCTGTCGCGCGCGGTAGCGCACTTCCACGAACACCACGGTGCCGGCGTCATCCATCACCAGGTCCAGTTCACCACCGCGATAACGCACGTTGCGCGCACGCGGCTGCAACCCGGCCTGCTGCAGATGCTGCTCGGCGGCGGTTTCCACCGCCGAGCCACGTTGCAGGTGCTCAGCGACCACCGGCGATCGGCATCGGCCGGCCACCGCTGAAGGTCGACCATGCCGGCTGGCGCAGGATGTTGCCGTTGCTGTCCAGGTACAGCGTGCCGGTGGCGCCGTCCAGGCCGCCTTCGGTGGCCAGCTTGTCCAGGTAGGCGCTGATCTTCCACGCATCGGCGCCGAAGGCGAACAGGCGGCTGGCGGCGCCGCGCGCGCTGGGCAGGGTCTGCGCGACCTGGGTAGCGGACGGCACGCCGGACACGCTGCGCACGTTCCAGGCTTCGTTCGGATAGATGATGCCGTCCAGCGCCACGTCTTCTTCGACCTTGCCACTGCCGGTGGTCAGCTGCGAGGTACCCACGCGGGTGGCACCACCGGCACCGGCCAGCGCCAGCTGCGGGGCCAGCAGGCGGGCCTGCGGTGCACGTACGGCCAGGAACACGGCATCGACCGCGCCGGCGTTGCGCACCTGCGCGCTGACATCCCCCACGGTTTCGCTGATGGCGATGGTGGCGGCGACGCTGCCGCCGCGCTGGGCAAAGCGCTGGGCGAAGGCGGCTGCGGCGCGACGGCCGGTGTCGTCGCTGCTGTTGATCACCAGCGCCTTGCTGCGCTCGCGGCCACGCATGTATTCGGCGGCGACGATGCCGTCGTCCTCCGGTGCCAGCGAGAAACCGGCGCTGCCGGCGGGCGGTGCATCCTTGCCGCGGTTCAGGCCGAGCACCGGTACCGGCAGCTGCTGGCGGCCGTACACGGCATCCACCTCGTCGCGGCCGAGCGGGCCGACCACGAAGTCGGCGCCGGACGCCACGGCCTTGTCATACGCAGCCAGCGCACCGGCCGGGGTACCAGCGGTGTCGAAGAAGTTCACCTCCGGACGACGGCGGGTTTCACCGTAGTAGGCGCTGAGCAGGCCATCGCGCACCGGTTGTGCGGCGGTGGCCAGGCGACCACTGAGCGGCAGCAGCACGGCCAGCTTGGCCGGCGGGCGGTAGCCATCGCTCATCGCCGGCGGGCGCTTGCTGGTGTCGAACTGGGCGGCGCCATCGCGATCGAACGGGCGCGGCAGCGGCAGGCCACGGGCGATCAGCGCACGGCCTGCAAAGTTGTACAGCGGGTCATTGGCCGGCAAGGCGGCGGCGCGGCTGCGCAGGGTGGCATCGTCGAGGGTGCCGAGCAGGCCGGAGATGGCGGCCTGGTTCTCGCTGCGCGCGGTGCCGGTCAGGCCGGCATGCGCACGGGCGCGTTCGGTGGCGGCGCCAAAGGCATCGCCGGTGGCCTGCAGGGCACTGGCGCGGGCCAGTGACCAGCGCGTGCGCAGGCTCGGGTGCACGTTGTCGGCATGATCCTTCAGCAGGGCCAGTGCCTGCGCCGGCTGCTTGTCGGCCAGCGCCAGCTCGGCGCTGGCCAGCTGGTAACGCTGCAGGCTGGCGCCGGTCAGCTGGCGGGCGGTCACCTGGCCCAGCAGGCTGCGCGCGCGCGCGCTGTCGCCGGCCAGGTGCCAGGCCCAGGCCGCATCGGCCAGTGCGTTGCTGCGGGCGCCGCCACGCAGGGTCGCGGCCAGCGCTTCCAGTTGCAGGGCGGCGTCGCGCGGCTTGCCTTGTTCAATCAGCGCCAGCGCCTGGCTCTGGGCCGGCGATTCGGGCGTGCTGACGAGGCTGGTGGTGGCACAACCGGCCAGCAGCATCAACGACAGCGACAGGGCAGAGATGCGTGCGGCGGGCTTGTTCATGATCGGGTCCATGCGATGAGGGCAGCGGCCTTGGCCAGGTACACGCTAGGATTCTACCCTTGCCCCGTGAGTACCGCTGAAATGAGTGTCCCAACCCTGTATGTCGTCGCCACGCCGATCGGCAACCTGGCCGATCTGAGCCCGCGCGCGCAGGAGGTATTGCGTTCGGTGGCGGCCATCTGCGCCGAGGACACCCGCCGCAGTGGCCAGCTGCTGTCCCATTTCGGCATCCAGCAGCCGCTGGTGGCCCTGCACGAACACAACGAAGAGGCCCTGGCCCAGCGCCTGGTGGCGCGGCTGCAGGCGGGCGAGTCGCTGGCGCTGGTCAGCGATGCAGGCACCCCGCTGGTCAGCGATCCGGGCTTCCGGCTGGTGCGTGCCGCGCGTGCTGCCGGCATCAAGGTCAGCCCGATTCCCGGCGCCTGCGCGGCCATCGCTGCGCTGAGCGTGGCCGGCCTGCCCAGCGACCGCTTCAGTTTCGAGGGATTCCTGCCGGCCAAGGCCAGCGGCCGCCGCGATCGCCTGCAGGGGCTGGCCGGCGAAGTGCGCACGATGGTGTTCTACGAATCCTCGCACCGCATCACCGAGTCGTTGGCCGACATGGCGGCGATCTTTGGCGGCGAGCGCCCGGCCGTGCTTGCGCGCGAGCTGACCAAGCTGTTCGAGACCGTGCTGGATGGCGACCTGGCCGGGTTGCTGGCGCAGGTGGAAGCCGATGACAACCAGCGCAAGGGCGAGTTCGTGGTGATGGTGCAGGGCGCTGGCGACGATGCCGAGGCGCAGCTGGCACATGGCCGGCACGTCTACGCCAAGCTGAGCGAGCACCTGCCACCGTCGACCGCAGCCAAGCTGGCGGCCGAGTTGACCGGTGCACCGCGCAAGGCGTTGTACGGCAGTTGAGTGGGTGAAGGAGATCCACGCCATGCGTGGATGAAAGCAGCGCGGAATGCAGTAGATCCACGCCATGCGTGGATGAAGTGGCCCTGGACAAGGATGAGGACGATGTCGGCAAAAGGACTTTCACTGGTGTTTGCCCTGGCCCTTTCCGCCCACGCGTGGGCGGGCGAGGAGATCGATCCATCGGATCTGGGGCGTGGCTTCACCGGCTATGAGTTGTTCGATCCTGGCCTGGTGCAGTTGCGGCAGGGCCCGTATGTGGAAGGCAACCACGCGATCGTCATCTACACCGCCGCACGGGAAGCCGTGGACCTGGCCGAGGGCTGCCCGCAGGTGGATCCCGCTGCGCGCGAAGCGATCGAGCAGGCCTACCAGCAGATGGCGGCCAGCCAGCACCGGTATGTAAGTGCGCGCCAGTGGACGCGGCTGCGCCAGGCGCTGCACGGCAGCTACAAGCAACCGCCGCTGCGTGGCGTGCTGGAATGTGGCGCGTTCGCCATGCAGGCCCCGCATTTCGATGAACGTATGGAGGGGCGCCTGCTCGCCCACACCGAGATGTCGCGCTCGGCCAACGGTGCCGTCGATGATCGCGCCGACGCGTTGCGGCCCGTGCTGGGGTTGGGGATGGCGGGAGGGACGCTGGTCAATCACGTGCTCAACGGCAGCAACGCCGAGCGGGCCGGCCTGAAGGCAAATGACGAGGTGCTGTCGGTGCAGGGAACCGCCGTGGCGACGACCTACGGCATCGAACAGGTCCTTCGCGCGTACGCGCCCGGTGATCGCATCCAGCTGAAGGTGCGCCGCACGGTGCTGGATCTGGCAACCGGGGCCTCGTCGCAGGAGCTGGATATCGCGCTGGTGCTCCAATCGCGGGCAGCGCTGCTGGCCCGTTGAGCCTGCAGGTGCGGTGTGCAGCCACGCGTGGCGTGGCTCTGCTGCGGGGGCGGATGAACCGCACGCCGCAATCAAACCGGCAGGGCGGGCCCGCGTACGCTAGAATGCGCGCGGCGGAGTCGGCCAGACAGTCGCGTCATCCCTTCGGGGGTGCCGAGGAAAGTCCGGGCTCCATAGGGCAAGGTGCCAGGTAACGCCTGGGCGGCGCAAGCCGACGGAAAGTGCAACAGAAAGATACCGCCTACGTCTTCTTCGGAAGGCCGGTAAGGGTGAAATGGTGCGGTAAGAGCGCACCGCGAGTCTGGCAACAGACCGGTACGGCAAACCCCACCTGGAGCAAGACCAAATAGGGATCCATTGGCGCGGCCCGCGTTGGATCCGGGTAGGTTGCTTGAGCGTTGCGGCGACGTAACGCCTAGAGGAATGACTGTCCACGACAGAACCCGGCTTATCGGCCGGCTCCGCCCCTTCATTCCATCCACGTCCATCCACGCATGGCGTGGATCTACCAACGTCCATCCACGCATGGCGTGGATTTACCTATCGCCGTCCACGCATGGCGTGGATCTACCACGTCCATCCACGCATGGCGTGGATTTACCTATCGCCGTCCACGCAGGGTGTGTGGACCTGGTAGTGGGGGGGGCGGGGGGGGCGCCCCCCCCCCCCCCCCCCAAAAAAAGAGAGTGTGTGGGGGCGCGCGGCCCCCCCGGCGGGCGCGCCCCGCCCA
>NZ_JARXWD010000020.1:0-80148 GCF_029892765.1 Stenotrophomonas sp. 1278 | reverse complement strand
GCATGCCTCGGGCGGATTGGGCAGGACGCCCAACCCCGGTCTTGCCGTGTGCGCAGGACAGCGCACACGAGCAAGGCGCGCCCGAGCCTACAGGGACGTATTCACGGCGTCCCCTGCGCAACCCACCCGCCCGGCCCACCCCCAGAAATCCGCTGTAAACGACCAACCCCAGCCACGAGGGGGCTCCGCCGATGGCCGCCGACCGCGCGCCAGCGCCGCTCTCCGCCAAATCCCCGAACCATGCACTCGCTCACGGATTGACCACGCAATTGATGACAACGTTGTCCCCACCTGGCGCCGGACTCTCTCCCCGGCCCACCAGGTACCTCCGTCCGCCCCCTCCGTCGCCTTCCCGGGCGACGTCCGGACCCTGCGTTACGTGCGGCGCCGTCTTGGCCCGCGCGCCAACCATCGATCGGAGACACACCATGTACGACCCGCTTGTGCAGAGTGCCGATGTACGCAGTGCCCACCCTTCCCTTCATCGCTGTCGCCCGCGCCGTCTGGCCTGGCTGCTGGCCCTGGCCGGGGCGGTCGCCCTGCCCGGCCTGGCCCAGGCCGCCAGTTGTGCCGGCGTGGCCGAATGGGACCAGGCCAGGATCTACCGCAGTGGCGACACCCTGCAGAAGGGAGGGGTCCTCTACCGGGCGAACCAGGACATATGGAACGCGCCGCCGGACCATCCGGCCGGGGCGCCCTACTACACCAACCTCGGCGCCTGCGACGGCGGCGGGGCCAACCAGCCGCCGGTGGTCAGCCTGACCTCGCCGGCCAACGGCGCCACCTTCAGCGCCGGCAGCACGGTCAACGTGACCGCCAACGCCAGTGATGCGGACGGCAGCGTCAGCAAGGTCGAGTTCTTCCGTGATGGCAGTTCGCTGGGCATCGACACCAGCGCGCCGTACAGCGCCAGCTGGGCCAACGCCAGCGCCGGCAGCCACACCCTGCGCGCGGTCGCCACCGACAACAACAACGCCACCGCCAGCACCGCGACCATCACCATCACCGTCAACGCGGCCAGTGGCGATACCACCGCGCCCAGCGTGCCCGGTGGCTTGGCCGTGGGCACCCGCACCGCCAACAGCATCGCCCTGAGCTGGAGCCCCTCCACCGACAACACCGGTGGCAGCGGCGTGGCCGGCTACGACGTGTACCGCAATGGCAGCCTGGTCGGCTCGCCGTCCAGCGCCAGCTATGTCGATGGCGGCCTGGCTGCATCCACCAGCTACAGCTACCGCGTGCGTGCCCGCGACAACGCCGGCAATGCGTCGGCACAGGGCACGGCAGTGACCGCCAGCACCCTGGCCGGCGACGGTGGCACCACCGGCAAGCGGGTCATCGGTTACTTCACCCAGTGGGGCATCTACGGCCGCAACTACCGGGTCAAGAACATCGACAGCAGCGGTTCGGCCGCGCGCCTGACCCACATCAACTACGCCTTCGGCAACGTGCGCAACAACCGCTGCGAAGTGGGCATCACCCAGGCGTCGGACCCGAACAGCGGTGCCGGTGGCGATGCCTTCGCTGACTACACCAAGGCCTTCGGTGCCGGCGAAAGCGTGAGCGGCAGCGCCGATACCTGGGACCAGCCGCTGCGCGGCAACTGGAACCAGCTCAAGCAGCTCAAGGCCAAGTACCCGGGCATGAAGGTGCTGATCTCGCTGGGTGGCTGGACCTGGTCGCGCGGCTTCTCCAGCGCGGCGCAACCGGCCAACCGCCAGGCCTTTGTCGCCTCGTGCATCGACGCCTACATCAAGGGCAATCTGCCGGTGACCGACGGTGCCGGTGGCCCCGGTGCGGCGCTGGGGGTGTTCGATGGCATCGACATCGACTGGGAATACCCGGTGGCCTGCGGTATCGCCTGCGGCACGCCCGAGGACAACGCCAACTTCACCGCGCTGATGGCCGAATTCCGCCGCCAGCTCGATGCGGTGCGCCCGGGCCTGCTGCTGACGGTGGCGGTCGGCGCCGGCATCGACAAGATCCGCGTCACCGATCCGGCCGCGTACCACCCGTACCTGGACTACATCAACGTGATGACCTACGACTTCCACGGCGCATGGGATGCGAAGACCAATCACCAGTCGGCGCTGTTCGATTCGCCGAATGATCCGTCCACCGGCGACCAGAAGCTGTACAACAGCAACGACGCCATCGAGGCCTTCATCAGCCGTGGTGTTCCCGCCGCCAAGCTCAACCTGGGCATCGGTTACTACGGGCGCGGCTGGACCGGGGTGACCAACGCCAACAACGGCCTGTACCAGAGCGCCACCGGTGCGGCACCGGGTACCTACGAGGCTGGCATCGAAGACTGGAAGGTGCTGAAGAACCTAGCGTGGCCGAGCTACACCGACAACACCGCCGGTGCCACCTGGATCTACAACGGCAGCACGTTGTGGAGCTTCGATACCCCGGCCAACATCACCCGCAAGATGGGCTACGTGAAGACCCAGGGACTGGGCGGTGCGTTCGTCTGGGAGTTCAGCGGCGACGATGCGCAGGGCACGCTGACCAAGGCGGTCAGTGATGGGTTGAAGTAAAAAAAAGCCGGGGGCGCACTGCGTCCCCGGCTTTCTGTCTGATGCATCCGCCGGGCATGGCCCGGCGCTACCCGCCCATCCACGGTAGCGCCGGGCCATGCCCGGCGGCGTTTCAATCAGCGCTTGGCCGACAGCTTCTCCAGCGCAGCACGCAACTGCGCCGGCGGCAGGTAGCCGCCGAGCTGGGTGCCATCGGGCGCGAAGATCGCCGGCGTGCCATTCACCCCCAGTTGCTGGCCCAGGGCGTACTGCATCGCCACCGGGTTGGTGCAGTTCTTCGCTGCCACCGTGCCACCACGCTTGGCATTGGTCAGCGCTTGGCGGCGATCGGCCGCGCACCAGACCGAGATCATGTCGGTGTAATCCTTGCTGCCCAGCCCCATGCGCGGGAAGGCCAGGTATTCGACGGTGATGCCGTTGCGATTGAGCTCGGCGATGTCCTGGTGCAGCTTGCGGCAGTAGCCGCATTCGATGTCGGTGAACACGCTGATGGTGTACTTCGCGTTCGGCGCGGCGAACACGATGCGGTCGCCATGGTTGGCCTTGGCCAGCAGGTCGCGACGGTAGCCCAGCAGGCCTTCGCTGTTGGCCGGGCTCTTGGCGCGGGTGTCGTAGGGCTGCGACTGGAACAGGTAGCGGCCGTCGTCGGAGACGTACAGCAGCTGGCCGGAGACCACCACTTCACGGAAGCCCGGGAAGGGCGCGGCACCGATGTAGTCCACCTGGAAGCCGGGGTTGAGCTCGGTCAGCGCCTTGCGCACGGCCTGCTCGGCCGGAGCATTGGCCGTGGCGGCAGGGCCGGCCTTGGCTGCCGCTGCAGCGGGGGCCTTTGCGGCGAGCGGGGCGGGCTGGGCGCAGGCACTCAGGCTGAGCGCGCCGAACACGGCGGCGATGGCGAATCGGAGCATGGAGCAGTCCGCAGCAGAAAGAAGACCCCGGATTCTGACACAGCCATCCTGAGCGGTCCGCGATGCCGCGCACAGGCCCGGCAGGGGCTCAGCCGCGTGGATGATGGCGGGCGTGCAGTTTCTGCAGGTGTTCGCGTGCGACCAGCGTGTAGATCTGCGTGGTGGACAGCGAGCTGTGGCCCAGCAGCATCTGCAGCGCGCGCAGGTCGGCGCCACGGTTCAGCAGGTGGGTGGCGAAACTGTGCCGCAGGCCATGCGGACTGATCCGCGCCGGGTCGATACCGGCCACCGCCGCGTAGCGCTTGACCAGGTGCCAGAACGCCTGGCGGGTCAAGCCATGCAGCGCCGGTTCGATGAACAAGGGCGTCTGCCCGTCGGCCAGCGCCTGCACCTTGCCCTTCCCCACCAGCTGCGGTCGCGACTGCTGCAGGTAGCGTTCCAGCCAGTACTGCGACTCCTCGCCCAGCGGCACCAGGCGTTCCTTGCTGCCCTTGCCGGTCACCCGCAGCACACCCTGGCGCAGGTTCACCGCGGTGGCGGGCAACAGCACCAGCTCGCTCACCCGCAGCCCGGCGGCATACATCAGCTCCAGCATGGCGCGGTCGCGCAGGCCGAGCGGACTGTCGATATCCGGTGCCGCCAGCAGCGCGTCGATCTGGCTCTCTGCCAGTGCCTTGGGCAGCAGCCGTGGCAGCTTCGGCGGGTCCAGCAGTGCGCTGGGATCCTCGCTGCGTTCGCCACGCCGCACGGCATCGGCAAAGAACGCGCGCAGCGCCGACAGCAACCGCGCATTGCTGCGCGGTGACCAGTTGTGGCGGGTGCGCCAGGCCAGGTAATCGAACAGACCGGCACGTTCAATACCGGCCAGACCACCGTCGCGCCCGTCACACCAGCGCGCCAGGCCTTCAAGGTCGCGGCGATAGCTGTCCAGGGTGGCGCGGGCCAGACCGTGCTCGGCCCAGATCGCATCGAGGAAGCGCTGGATGCGCTGGCTGTCCTCGCCGCGCAGCTCGGGTAATTGCTGGACCAGCTGACGACGTTCGGCGGGGGTGGAAGTGACGGCCATGCACGCAGGATACGAGGCCAACTGCGGGCACGGCCAGCATTGCGTATGCTCGGCACATGTCGAGCCCCGCCACCGATGCGGCCCACGTCGCCGCTGATACGCCCCGCCCGCGCGCGCTGCTGCTGTGGCGCCTGCTGGCGATGATCTATGACGCGCTGCCGGTGCTGGCCTTGTGGATGCTGGCCGGCACGGCCTTCACCCTGGCCTATACGTTCAGCGGCCATGCGCAGCGCGACAACATCGCGCCTTTCAGTGCCTGGCAATGGCTGTTGTGGGCGGTGTGCTGGGCCATGACCGGGTGGTATGCCACCGCCAGCTGGCGGCGCGGTGGGCAGACGCTGGGCATGCGCCCGTGGCGCTTGAAGCTGGAATCACGCGATGGCACGCCGTTGCGACGCGGCCAGCTGTGGCTGCGCTTCGCGGTGGCCACGCTGTCGTTGCTGCTGGGCGGATTGGGCTTCTGGTGGGCCTTGGTGGATCGCCAGCGGCTGACCTGGCACGACCGCGCGAGTGCCACGCAGCTGCTGCGGATGCCGAAGCGCTGACCTGTCCTGGCAGCGCCGGGCCATGCCCGGCGGACGCGGGATATCGCACACCTTCGCCGGGCATGGCCCGGCGCTACCGGAATCAGCCCGATTTGCGCCGGAACAACAACCCGGACACCGCCAGCATCACGATCGGCGGCAGCGCATAGGCAATGCGGTAGTCGAACTTGAGCGCACCGGCCATGCGGCCGAAGAACAGCTGCAGCAGCCAGAACGCCAGCGCGAACAGGATGCCCAGGAACAAGCGCTTGCCCATGCCGCCACTGCGCAGCGAACCGAACGCGAACGGCACCGCCGCCAGGCACAGCGCCAGCACATTCAACGGATAGAACCAGCGGCTCCAGTACACATCCTCGTAGTCGCGTGCATCCAGCCCGTTGCGCTCGCGGTAGGCGATGCTGGTGCTCAGCTCGGACACGCTGAGGTTGCGCGGCTTGGCGATGCCGGTGGCCAGGGCGCCGGCATCCAGCTTGGAATTCCACGGCTCACGGGCCGCTTCCTGGCGCGTTGCGGAGCGCTCGCCGAAGGTGTCACGGCGCACGCCGGTCAACACCCAGCCATCCTTGTCATGCTCGGCGGTGGCCGCATGGGTCAGCGTACCGATCCGACCCTCTTCGTCGATCTTGTACAGGCGCACGTCACGCAGAATCAGCCGGGTGCCCTTGTCGCCGACCAGCTGTTCCTCGCCACTCTGTGCATTGAGGAACGTGTCACCTTCGCGCGCCCACAGGCCGGAGTAACGCGCCACCGCCATGTCGGTGCCCCACTTGGCACTCATCTTCAGCGAATCGGCGCGGTTCTGGCCCCACGGCCCCAGGGTCTCGGCGCTGATCACCATCAGCCCGGTCAGCAGCGACAGGGCGATCGCTACCGACACGCTCAGGCGCTTGCGCGACAGGCCCAGCGCGCGCAGCGCCGTCAGCTCCGAGGTCGCGGCCAGCTGGCCCAGGCCCATCAGCGCGCCGATCACCGCCGCGGTCGGGAACATCGTGTAGGCCCGGCGCGGCACGGTGTACAGCACCCACGCGGCCGCATGGCCCAACGAATAGCCGTTCTTGCCGATGTCCTTGAACTCGCCGGAGAAGGCCATCAGCACGTCCAGGCCCACCAGCACCGCCCAGGTCAGCAGCACGGTACCCAGCACTGCCCGGCCCAGGTACAGATCGAAACGCATCGGTCGCAGCATCATGCGCGGGCTCCCTTCGGGCGGGCCATGCGGCCGTCACGCGCGTACATCCAGATCGCCAGTGCCAGCAGCGGCAGGGTCAGCCACCACAGGCCAAGCGCCGGCGGAATCTGGCCGTTGGCGATCCAGCCACTGCCGATGAACATCAGGTTGGTACCGACCATGTAGGCCATCAGGGCCAGCATCATCCGCCCATAGCGCTGCTGGCGCGGCGAACTGCGTCCCAGCGGCACGGTCAGCAGGGCAAAGGCCAGTGCGATCAGCGGCGGCGCCAGGCGACGGTGCAGCTGTGCCTGGGCCTCGGGGCGCTTGTCACCGAACAACGCGGTGGTCGGCATCAGTTCGGGGTCATCACTCTTGCGGGCCTCACTGCCGTCGGGCAGCGCCACGTCGTTGCGGGCGAAGGTCGCCAGGCGGTAGTCCAATGCGCCGGCCGCCGGCCCTTCCAGCTGGTGGCCATCATCCAGTTCGAGGAAACGCTGGCGGGCGCCTTCGAAGTACATGCGGCCGCTGGCGGCGGACACCACTTCAAGGCGATCCTCCTTCTGCCGCTGCAGGAACACCCGGCCCAGCTGGCTGCCATCGGGCGAGATCGAGGCGACATAGACCACCCCGCCATTGGGCAGCGGGGTGAACCGGCCCGGCTCCAGGCCGGCCATCAGCACGCTGCGGTTGGCGTCCTGCACCATCTGTTCGGCGGTGCGCCCGGCCCAGGGGCCGAGCCACAGCGAACAGGCACCGACCACCGCGATCACCGGCAGCACCAGCATCAGCAGGGGCTTGAGCAGGCGCCGGGGGCCGACACCGATGGCGGTGATGACCGCCATTTCCGAGTCGCGGTAGAGGCGGGCAATGGCCAGCAGCAGGCCCAGCATCAGTGCCAGCGGCAGGATCAGCGGCATGTAGACGATGAACTGCAGGCCCAGCTGCGAGAACAGCAGCTTGGCCGGCAGCCGCCCGTCGGCGATGTTGCCGAGGATGTCCACCAGCACGCCGCCCACGCTGACCACCAGCAGGACGATCAGGGTAGCCAGGAAACTCTGGACGAAATCGCCCAATAGATAGCGGTCGAGCTTCAACATGGGGCGGTGGTTTAAACTCTCAGGTTCGTTCGCGGTGCCGCCCAGTCTAGCGTCTGGGCGTAAACGGTCCGCGATTGTACGGACTTGCCAATGGAATCTGCTCAATGGCTCTCGAATTCACCCTGAACCACCTCGCTGCGGCTTCGGCCGCCGTTGACTGCATCGTCGTCGGCGCCTATGCCGACCATACCCTGACTGCGTCCGCGCAGGCACTGGATGCTGCAAGCGGTGGCCGCCTGGCCGCCCTGGCCCAGCGCGGCGACCTGTCCGGCAAGACCGGCGCCACCACCCTGCTGCACGACCTGCCGGGCGTGACCGCCCCGCGCGTGCTGGTGGTCGGCCTCGGCGATGCCGCCCGCTTCGGCGTGCCGCAGTACCTGAAGGCGGTCGGCGATGCCGTGCGCGCGCTGAAGGCCGGCGCTGCCCGCAGCGTACTGTTCACCCTGTCCGAAGTGGCAGTGAAGGACCGCGACGCGGCCTGGGCGATCCGCCAGGCGGTGATCGCCGCCGACCACGCGGCCTACCGCTACACCGCCACCCTGGGCAAGAAGAAGGCCGACGATGCCGGCCTGGCCCAGCTGGCCATCGCCGGTGATGACGCGCAGGCCCTGGCCCAGGGCCAGGCCATCGCCGCCGGTGTCGAGTTCGCCCGCGAGCTGGGCAACCTGCCGCCGAACTACTGCACCCCGGCCTATCTGGCTGAAGTGGGCGTGAAATTCGCCGGCGAGCATGACGGTGCCGAAGCCGAGATCCTCGACGAGACCCAGATGGAAGCGCTGGGCATGGGCTCGCTGCTGGCCGTGGCCCGTGGCTCGGCCAACCGCCCGCGCCTGGTCGTGCTGAAGTGGAGCAATGGCGGCGACGCCAAGCCCTACGTGCTGGTCGGCAAGGGCATCACCTTCGATACCGGTGGCGTCAACCTGAAGACCCAGGGCGGCATCGAAGAGATGAAGTACGACATGTGCGGTGGCGCCAACGTCATCGGCACCTTCGTCGCCGCGGTCAAGGCCAAGCTGCCGTTGAATCTTGTGGTGGTGGTCCCGGCGGTGGAAAACGCCATCGACGGCAATGCCTACCGTCCGTCCGACGTCATCACCTCGATGTCGGGCAAGACCATCGAAGTGGGCAACACCGACGCCGAAGGCCGCCTGATCCTGTGCGACGCACTGACCTACGCGCAGCGCTTCGAGCCGCAGGCGCTGGTCGATGTGGCCACCCTGACCGGTGCCTGCATGGTCGCCCTCGGCCACCAGACCGCAGGCCTGATGAGCAAGCACGACGACCTGGCCAACGAGCTGCTGGCTGCTGGCGAGCAGGTCTTCGACCGCGCCTGGCGCCTGCCGCTGTGGGACGAGTACCAGCCGATGCTGGATTCCAGCTTCGCCGACGTCTACAACATCGGCGGCCGCTGGGCCGGTGCCATCACCGCCGGCTGCTTCCTGTCGCGCTTCGCCGAAGGCCAGCGCTGGGCCCATCTGGACATCGCCGGCGTGGCCAGCGATGAAGGCAAGCGTGGCATGGCCACCGGCCGTCCGGTCGGCCTGCTGAGCCAGTGGTTGCTGGACCAGGTCGCCCGCGCCTGACGCTGTACCTGACCCTGGCCGGCAACCGCCGGCCGGGGCCTCGCCGGTCCAGCCGCCACCCGGCATGGACCGGCACCTGCCTCACCTGGATGCCGCCATGCCCCGCGCCGACTTCTACCTGATCGCCAAGCCCCGTTTCCTGACCGAGCCGTTGCGCCTGGTCTGCGAGCTGGCGCGCAAGGCCAACGACGCCGGGTTGTTCACCCTGGTCCTCGCCCGCGACCAGGCCCAGGCCGAAGAACTTGACGAACTTCTCTGGTCATTCGACGACGATGCCTACATTCCGCACCAGATCGTGGGTGAGGACGTGGACGAGGAAGAAGCCCTGGTGCTGATCGCCCCGCCCGGCGGCGAGGCCCCCGTGCGGCCGCTGGTGATCAACCTGCGCGACGAACCCTGGCTGGGCCAGTGCGAGCGCGTGCTGGAAGTGGTCCCGGCCGATCCGGAAGCGCGCGAACCACTGCGCGAGCGCTGGCGCCAGTACAAGACCGCCGGCTACGACCTGAACAAGCACGACATGTAAGCCCTGCGAGGACCCCTTGATGCGCCTGCTGATCGCCCTGATTCTTCCCTGGCTGTCCTTTTTCACCATCGGCCGGCCGTTTGCCGGCATCGTCTGCCTGATCCTGCAGATCACCCTGATCGGCTGGCTGCCCGCCGCGATCTGGGCTGCCTATTCGGTCAGCCAATACCACACCGACCAGAAGATCCGGCGCACCCTCGGGTCGCGCTGATCTCCCTTCCCGCCTTGATGACTGGTTCCCCCGCATGACCCAACTCGCCTCCAGCTACGACCCGAAGTCCTTCGAGACCGACCTCTACGAGGCCTGGGAGAAGGCCGGCCATTTCAAGCCGTCCGGCAAGGGCGAGCCGTACACCATCCTGCTGCCGCCGCCGAACGTGACCGGCACCCTGCACATGGGCCATGCCTTCCAGCAGACCCTGATGGATGCGCTGGTGCGCTACCACCGCATGCGCGGCTACGACACGCTGTGGCAGGTCGGTACCGACCACGCCGGCATCGCCACCGAGATGGTGGTCAGCCGCAACCTTGCGCTGGAAGGCAATGGCGAGACCCGCGATTCGCTGGGCCGCGAGGGCTTCATCGGCAAGGTGTGGGAATGGAAGCAGCAGTCCGGTGACATCATCGAGCGGCAGATGCGCCGCCTGGGCACCTCGGCCGACTGGTCGCGCAGCACCTTCACCATGGACCCGCAGCCGTCCGAAGCGGTGATCGAAGCCTTCGTGCGCTGGCACGAGCAGGGCCTGATCTACCGTGGCCAGCGCCTGGTCAACTGGGATCCGGTGCTGAAGACGGCGATCTCGGACCTGGAAGTGGAGAGCGCCGAGGAAGATGGCTTCCTGTGGTCGATCGCCTACCAGCTGGATGAAGGCCTGAGCTACGAGCACGTCGAGCGCGATGCCGACGGCGTCGAGACCCTGCGCGAAACCCGCGATTACCTGGTGGTCGCCACCACCCGCCCGGAAACCCTGCTGGGCGACACTGCGGTGATGGTGCATCCGGAAGACGAGCGTTACCTGCACCTGATCGGCAAGAGCGTGGTGCTGCCGCTGACCGGCCGCCGCGTGCCGGTGATCGCTGATGACTACGTGGACCGTGCGTTCGGTACCGGCGTGGTCAAGGTCACCCCGGCGCATGACTTCAACGATTACCAGGTGGGCGTGCGCCACAGCCTGCCGATGATCAACCTGTTCACGCCGGTGGCCGCGATCAACGACAACGCGCCGGAACGTTTCCAGGGGCTGGACCGTTACGACGCGCGCAAGGCCGTGCTGGCTGAACTGGAAGACCTGGGCATCCTGGTCGAGACCAAGGCACACAAGCTGCAGGTGCCGCGCGGCGACCGTACCGGCCAGGTGATCGAGCCGTACCTGACCGACCAGTGGTTCGTGAAGATGGACGAACTGGCCAAGCGTGGCCTGGAGCTGGTCGAAGGTACCGATGGAAAGCCGGGCAGCATCTCCTTCGTGCCGCCGAACTGGATCAACACCTACCGCCACTGGATGACCAACATCCAGGATTGGTGCATCAGCCGCCAGCTGTGGTGGGGCCACCGCATTCCCGCATGGTTCGATGCCGCCACCGGCAGCTGCTACGTCGGCCGCAGCGAAGACGAGGTGCGGGCGAAAAACAATCTCGGCAGCGACGTCGTGCTGAGCCAGGAAAGCGACGTGCTGGAGACCTGGTTCTCCTCGCAGCTGTGGCCGTTCTCCACCCTGGGCTGGCCGAACGAGCAGGCGATGGCCGAGCGCGGTTTCGACCGCTACCTGCCGTCGTCGGTGCTGATCACCGGCTTCGACATCATCTTCTTCTGGGTGGCGCGCATGATCATGGCCACCGACAACCTGACCGGGAAGATCCCGTTCAAGGACGTCTACTTCACCGGCCTGATCCGCGACGGCCAGGGCCAGAAGATGTCCAAGAGCAAGGGCAACGTGCTCGACCCGCTGGACATCATCGACGGCATCACCATCGATGACCTGGTGGCCAAGCGCACCGGCGGGCTGATGCAGCCGCGCATGGTCGAGAAGATCGAGAAGGCCACGCGCAAGGAGTTCCCGGACGGCATCGCCGCCCATGGTGCCGATGCGCTGCGTTTCACCATCGCCGCGCTGGCCACCCATGGCCGCGACATCAAGTTCGACATGAACCGCGCCGAGGGCTACAAGAATTTCTGCAACAAGCTGTGGAATGCCAGCCGCTTCACCCTGATGAACACCGAAGGTGCAGCGTTCACCGGTGCGCCGACGCCGCGGACCGATGCCGAGCGCTGGATCCTCTCTCGCCTGGCCGCCACCACCGCCGAGGCGCAGGGCCATTTCGCCGCCTATCGCTTCGACCTGCTGGCGCAGTGCCTGTACGAGTTCGCCTGGAATGAGTTCTGCGACTGGTTCCTGGAGCTGAGCAAGCCGGCATTGAACGGCGCCGATGCCGCCGACGCCGACAGCACCCGCCACACCCTGTTGTACGTGCTGGAAGCGCTGCTGCGCCTGCTGCACCCGCTGACGCCGTTCATCACCGAACAGCTGTGGCAGCAGCTGGCACCGCGCCTGGGCCTGGCCGAAACCACGCTGTCGCTGCGGCCGTACCCGACCGCAGCCGAATTCGAGGGCGATTTCACCCAGGCCGAGGCCGACGTGGAATGGTTGAAGGCGGTGATCAGTGCGGTGCGCCGCGTGCGCAGCGAGCTGAACGTCGCCCCGTCCAGGCTGGTGCCGCTGCGCCTGCTGGCCGGCCAGGAACATGCCGGGCAGAGCCAGGACCGCGAGCGCATCGAGCGCTTCAGCGCTTCGCTGTCGTTCCTCCTGAAGCTGGACAGCATCCAGTGGCTGGCCGACGCACAGAGTGCGCCGCCGGCCGCCGCCGCGATCGTCGGTGAGCTGAAGCTGCTGGTGCCGCTGGAAGGCCTGGTTGATCTCGATGCCGAGCGCGCGCGCCTGGACAAGGAGATCAAGCGCGTGGAAGGCGAACAGGAGAAGAGCGAGACCAAGCTGGCCAAGTTCTCCGACAAGGTTCCGCCAGCGGTGATCGAGCAGGAACGCGTGCGCCTGGTCGACTGGAACAACCAGCTGGCCGGCCTGCGCGAACAGCGCGCGAAGCTGTAACGCCTCCCGGGTGGGTGCGGACCTTGGTCCGCACCGCTGTGATGTGCCAACCCAGGTTGGCACCTGCCATGCAAAACGAGGTGCCGACCAAGGTCGGCACCCACCCCTGTCTTTTGGCATCATCGCTTGATGCCGCTTTCCATCTTCCTGCTGGTCCTCGCCGCCGCCGCACTGCACGCCAGCTGGAACGCGATCGTCAAACGCGGGCCGGACAAGTTCCTCGGCACGGTGCTGGTCACCGGCAGCGCTGCGCTGTTGTCTGCGCTCGTCTTGCCGTGGCTACCCTTCCCCGCCGCGGAAAGCTGGCCGTGGCTGGGCGCTTCGGTGCTGCTGCAGGTGACGTATTACGCGTTGGTCGCACGCTGCTACCAACAGGTCGACATGAGCCTGGCGTATCCGATGATGCGCGGCTGCGCGCCCATCCTCGTTGCGCTGGCCGGCGCCGTGCTCGGCGAACGCCTGCCGCCGTCGGCCTGGCTCGGTGTCCTCCTGGTGAGCGGCGGCATCCTGTGCATGGCCCGCGGCGCACGTGGCGGCCAGCTGCGCCTGCCGTTGTTGACGGCGGCGATGATCGCCACCTACACCCTGGTCGATGCGCAGGGCGCGCGACTGTCCGGCAATGCGCTGAGCTACACGTTGTGGCTGTTCCTGCTGTCGGGCATTCCGTTGCCGTTGTGGGCGCTGCATCGGCAGCGCGGCAAGCTGCTGGCGTATGCGCGCCGGCACTGGCCGCTGGGCGTGGCAGGCGGCATCGGTACCACCGCCTCGTATGCGATGGCGCTGTGGGCGATGACCCAGGTGCCGGTGGCAATGGTATCGGCGCTGCGCGAATCGTCGATCCTGTTCGCGCTGCTGATCTCGGTGTTCCTGCTGCGCGAGCGGGTACCGCGTGCACGCTGGGTGGCGGCCGCGCTGATCGTCGGCGGTGTGCTGGCACTGCGGCTGGCGTAAACAACGCATCGGTAGCGCCGGGCCATGCCCGGCGAGCGCAGCGGCCACGCGACGCCCATTACAGCGGCGGCATTGTCTCCAGCTCGCCGTCCACCAGCTCGATCGCCATCACCAGCGCATCTTCGCGCCCCTGCGCAGCAGGGTAGTAGCGAGGGCGCCGGCCGATCTCGTTGAAGCCTTCGCTGTGATACAGCGCCAGGGCAGGGGTGTTGGACGGACGCACTTCCAGAAACACCCGCTGCGCGCCTCGATCACCGGCCAGGCGGACCAGCGCACGCAGCAACTGTCGGCCGAGCCCACGCGACTGCACCAGCGGATCGATGCAGATGTTCAGCACATGGGCTTCATCGGCAGCGAGGCTGAGCACGCCATAGCCGATCAACAGGCCATCGCGCTCCATGGCCAGGCCGGGGTAACCGGCACGCAGGCAATCCAGGAAAATGCCGCGGGTCCAGGGATAGGGATAGCCCCGCACTTCGATGGCCATCACCGCGTTGAGATCGCTCTCGCGCAGCGCACGCAGCGCCACCGACCCGGGCTGGCTGACCGCACTCATGCGGTTCCGCCCTTGCGCAGCGCGCGCAGTTGCGGCCACAACGCGCGCTTGGCTGCGGGGTCGCGACGCAGTTGCTCCAGCGGCCAGCTGTCCATCAGCGTCTGTGTGGCCGGATCGTTCGGATTGCAGCCCGAGGCCCGCAACAGCGCGATCTGCAGGCGGTCAGGCAGGCGCACCAGCGGCTGGCGCGCGTTGCCGGTGGGCAGCGGACGGGCCGCAGCCGGGACGGTATCCGGCGCCGCTACCGGCACGGCAGTGCGTGGTGGCGCGCGCTCGAGCCGAGGCTCCGGCGCCGCGCCGCGCTGGCTGGGTGCGTGCTGCATCGAAGGTGGAGCCGAGCGCGCCGCCTCGACCGGCACGGGCGCCGATGCCGTGGCTTCAGCCACGCTCAGCTGCAGTGCCGCGTCCATTTCGGCGGCCAACTGGCCGTCGTGATAGACGGTGTAGCCCATGGCCTGCAGCCAGGCCTGCTGGGCCGGGGACCACAACACGGGCAGGTCCTGGCTCACGCCGCCTCGGGCTTCTTGCGCAGGCGCTGCACGCCCCACATCACCGGGCCTGACAGGGCGTACAGGATGCCGACGACGAACAGCACGCGGGGCAGGTCGATCACCGCGATGGCGATGGCGATAGGCACCAGTGCCAGCACCAGGAACGGGACACGGTCCGAGCGCGCGCCCTGCTTGGCCGCGCCGCCCTTGAAGCTCCAGAAGCGGATGCGGCTGACCATCAACAGTGCGGCGACCAGGGTCACCGCCAACGCCACGAAGCGCAGCTCGTTGCCGTTCCAGCCCAGCGTGCCATCGGCGAAGGCCCAGACGAAGGACATCATCAGGCCGGCGGCAGCCGGGCTGGCCAGGCCAACGAACCAGCGCTTGTCGACAACGGCCACTTGGGTATTGAAGCGCGCCAGGCGCAGCGCCGCGCAGGCGGCGTACAGGAACGCCACCGCCCAGCCCAGGCGACCGACCAGCTCACCGTCGTATTTCAGTTCCGACAGGGACCAGTGATACATCACCAGGGCCGGTGCCATGCCGAAGCTGACCAGATCGGCCAGCGAGTCGTACTGCACGCCGAACTCGCTGCTGGTGCCGGTCAGGCGCGCGACACGGCCATCGAGGCCATCCATCACCGCCGCCACGAACACGGCGATGCTGGCGTTGACGAAATCCCCGTTGGCCGCAGCGATGATGGCGTAGAAACCAGAGAACAGCCCAGCCGTGGTGAACAGGTTGGGCAGCAGGTAAATCGTGCGCGAGCGCGGCGGCGGTGTGATCGGGTCCATGGAATCCAGTTTAATCGACTTGCCAGCGCTCGGCGCCAATGCTGCAATCGGCGTTCTACGCCCATTCTGCGGAGTTTGCCATGCGTGCCCTGTCCTGCCTGGGTTGCCTGCTGCTGTTGGCCAGTACCACTGCGCTGGCCGGCCCTGTCTACAAGTGGAAGGACGCCAAGGGCGTGACCCAGTATTCGGAAACGCCGCCAGCCGGGGCAAAGTATGAGACGCGTGCCCAGGCCAGGACGCCGATGGCGGAAGAAGTGGAGGCGGCCAGTGCAGTGCCGGTGCCCAAGGAGTGCACTACCGCTCGGGCCAACCTGGCGCTGCTTGAGGGTGGCGGCCCGGTGATGCAGGACACCGATGGCGACGGCAAGGCCGATGCCGCGCTCACCGCCGAACAACGCGGCACCCAGAAAGGCTTGGCCGAGGCGACGATCAAGGCGTACTGCCCCCCGGCGGGTTGAGGGGGGATCGGCCGGGCGGCGCCCGGCACCCGCCGAATCAACGTCAACGTCAACGTCAAAAGCGGGCATTCCGTGGGTTGACGGGGCGGTGTCGGATTGCGGGGACGCCGTAAACCCATCCGTGGGGGCTTGGCAGCCGCATCCATGCGGCTGACACCCCGCAATCCGACACCGCCCCGTCTTCGACAGTTTCCCGGTGGCCAGTAGATCCCCGCCATGCGTAGATGTTCTACGTTCAATTGTCGAAATATTCGATTTCGACGGAGATTCATCCACGCATGGCGTGGATCTACGTGTCGACCAAGGTCGACACCTACCAATAGCAAGCCACGCCATCCAGATGGATCGCGGAAATCTGTCGAAGGCGGGGTGGGTCCGGTTGCGGGGGTGTCCGCGGCATGGATGCCGCGGCCAAGCCCCCAAGGATGGGTTCACGGCGTCCCCCGCAACCGGACCCACCCCGCCATCCCACAGCAACCCCGCTGTTGCTGTTGCTGTTGCCGCTGCTCCAGCCGTTGCCTCTGCGGGTGCCGGGCGCAGCCCGGCCGATACCCCTCCCCCGGCCGGGCTGGCAGAATAGGTATCTCTGCCGTAATCCGAAGCCGACGATGCGCCTCTCCCAGTTCCACCTGCACACCACCAAGGAAACCCCCAGCGACGCCGAGCTGACCAGCCACCGGCTGATGCTGCGCGCGGGCATGATCCGCAAGCTCGCATCCGGCCTGTACACCTGGTCGCCGCTGGGCCTGCGCGTGCTGCGCAAGGTCGAACGCATCGTCCGCGAGGAAATGGACCGCGCCGGTGCCGTGGAATTCCAGATCCCTACCATCCAGCCGAAGGAACTGTGGGAGCAGACCGGCCGCTGGCAGAAATTCGGCCCGCAGCTGCTGAAGATCAAGGACCGCAAGGAACAGACCTTCTGCTACAGCCCCACCGCCGAGGAAGCGGCCTGCGATTTCGCGCGCAGCGAACTGTCCAGCTACAAGCAGCTGCCGGTGAACTTCTACCAGATCCAGACCAAGTTCCGCGACGAGATCCGTCCGCGCTTCGGTGTGATGCGTGCGCGCGAGTTCCTGATGAAGGACGCCTACTCGTTCCACCTGCACGACGAAGACCTCGTGCGTGAGTACGAAAACATGAAGGTGGCCTACAGCCGCATCTTCACCCGCCTGGGCCTGGACTTCCGCATGGTGCAGGCCGATTCCGGCGCAATCGGCGGTGACGCCTCGCAGGAATTCCACGTGATCGCCGACTCCGGTGAGGACGCGCTGGTGTTCTCCACCGGTTCGGACTACGCGGCCAACATGGAAGCGGCCATCGCCGCCGATCCGGCCGCGCGTGCTGCGGCCAGCGAAGCGCTGCGCAAGGTCGAGACCCCGACCCAGAAGACCTGCGAAGACGTCGCCGCGCTGCTGGGCATCGATCTGCAGCGTACGGTGAAGTCGGTGGCGCTGATCGCCGGCGAAGGCGAGGCACAGCAGTTCGTGCTGGCGCTGGTGCGTGGCGACCACGAGGTCAACGAAATCAAGCTGGGCAAGGTTGCTGGCCTGGACGAGCAGCGTTTTGCCAGCGAAGCAGAGATCGCCGAATACCTCGGCAGCGTGCCGGGCTTCCTTGGTCCGGTCGCCCCGGCCAAGCCGATCCGCGTGGTCGCCGATCGCGAAGTGGCGGCGATGTCCGACTTCGTCGTCGGTGCCAATGAGGCCGGTTTCCATCTGGCCGGCGTCAACTGGGGCCGCGACCTGGCCGAACCGGAAGTGGCCGATATCCGCAACGTGCGCGCCGGTGATCGTGCGCTGGACGGCGGCGAACTGAAAATCGCCCGCGGCATCGAAGTCGGCCACGTGTTCCAGCTGGGCCGCACCTATGCGAAGGCGCTCGATGCCACCGTGCTGGACGAGAATGGCAAGGCCGCGGTAATGACGATGGGCTGCTACGGCATCGGTATTTCGCGTGTGGTCGCCGCAGCCATCGAGCAGAACCACGATGACGCCGGCATCATCTGGCCCGACGCGATGGCGCCGTGGCAGGTTGTGGTCTGCGTGATCAATCCGAAGGGCGACGCAGGCGTGGCCGATGCAGCTGCAGCTCTGCTGCAGGAGCTGCGCGATGCCGGCCTGGATGCCGCACTGGACGACCGCGGCCTGCGCCCGGGCGCGATGTTTGCCGACATGGAACTGATCGGCATCCCGCACCGCGTGGTGGTCAGCGAGCGCGGCCTGGCCGCAGGCACCTTCGAGTACCGCTCGCGTCGGGCGGCCGAAGCGGAGAGCCTGGACAAGGCCACCCTGCTGCAGCGCCTGCAGGGCTGATCGGAAAAGACCGGGGTATACCCCGGTCTTTTTTTAGCGGCTGGCCGACCCGGGAAAACCGCAACGGACATAATCCGGTCAAAATGGTCGCAACCGGGCCAGCCAGCCGACAGACGGTGACCGCAACTGTTTGTGCTGGGATTAATTCCTCATTACTCTGTCCTGCGACGCCACGGACCGGCTCGTCCCTGTCCCTAAATTAGTTTCTGGAGTAATCGTTGATGAGCATCGACCTGACCGGCCTGTCTGCACGTGAGCTGGGCGCATTGATCCGCACAGCCAAGAAGCAGCAGACCATCGTCGCCAAGCGTCGCCCGATCACCAAGGTTCGTGCCCAGCTGAGCAAGCTGGCCAAGACCGAGGGTTACACCATCGAGGAACTGTTCGGTGGTGAACCCGCACCGCGCGCGCGCAAGGTCGCCAAGACCACCAAGGCCCCGTCCAAGGCTGCCGGCCGCAAGCTGGGCAAGGTTGCGCCGAAGTACCGCAACCCGGCCAACCCGAAGGAAACCTGGACCGGTCGTGGCAAGCAGCCGCGCTGGATGGCCGAGCTGACCGCCAAGGGCAGCAAGAAGCCGGAAGATTTCCTGATCAAGAAGGCCTGAGGCCAGCTGCAGCAGGAATGAAAAACGCCGGCGAAAGCCGGCGTTTTTTTTGGGGTAGCGCCGGGCCATGCCCGGCGAGCGCAGCGGTTGGTTTCCCGATCCGCCGGGCATGGCCCGGCGCTACTGCCTGGTCACAGCGTCTTGCGCGCCGGCATCAGCAGGTTGCCGAACAGCAGGCCGGCGACCAGCGCCATCACCACGTTCAACACGGTCAGGAACACGCTCTGGCCGGCGCCCACGTCCTGTTGCTGGACCAGGGTCAGCACGCCGCGCAGGCTGGTGCTGCCGGGCACCATCATGATGATGCCCGGCAGGCGGATGATCGCACCGGGGCGGCCGACCACGCGCCCGAACAGGTTGCCGCCGGCGGTCAGCAGCATCGCCGACAGGAAGATGCCGGCGGGCGTCCCCCAGGCATGACCACCAAATTTGGAGATCGCGTAACCGGCCACCGAGGCGGCGATCACCCACGGATAGTCGCGGCGGTTGGCCTTGAACAACATCGCAAAGGCGAACGCCGCCGTCAGCAGCGAGCCCCACTCCACCCACGGCCCCTGTGGCCGCGAGGCACGGATCATCGGGTCCAGCCCCAGCACATCGGCCAGGGTCACCGCGATCATCGCGCCGACACTGAGCTTCATGATCGTGGTCAACGCGCCGGCAAAGCGCGCGGTGCCGGACACCCAGTGCTGGCTGGCCAGTTCATTGACCGCATTGGTCAGTGACATGCCCGGCAGCAGCACCACCAGCGAGGCGATGATCACCGTGTTGAGATTCAGGGCACCCACGAACGTGGCAACCACGGTGGCGACCAGGCCGGCCAGCAGCGCCGCCAGCGCTTCGGCCGCTTCCCGGCTGGCCGGGCGCTTGTCGGTGACCATGCCGAGCAGGCCGATCAACAGGCCGATGACGCCGGCGGTGGCGATGTCCAGCCACGGCAGCTTCCACATGCCCGCCACGCCGGCCGCACCGAGGGTGAAGGACAGGATGGTGCGCAGCTTGCCGCGCCGGCCCGGATCCTTGTCCAGCTGGCGCAGCGCGGTGTGGCCCTGGGCAATGCTCATGCGGCCATTGGCCACTTCTTCGGCGATCCCGTCAGCCACGCTGAGCTTGTGCAGGTCGTTCTCGCCGGGCGCCAAGCGGATCACCCGGGTGATGTCGCTGGAGCCGATGGCCTGCGCCGGATCGCTGAAACTGAGGATGATGCCGGTGGGGTTCGACCACGGTTCACAATCCAGATCGAGCTGCCGGGCCAAGGCAACCACCGCCGCTTCCAGGCGCTGGGCCGTTGTGCCGTAGCTGTGCAGGCGGCCGGCGATCTCGGAAACGAAGGCCACGCGCTGCGCGTAGGTGGCCTGGGGCGTGGGGATCGTGTGAGCGTCTGCGGACATGCGCCGTAGTATTACCTACGTCAGGCTCTGCTGGAGAAATTCATCCTGGTTCGACGCGACGTGCAATTCAGAACGGTTATGCTGCGACCCGAATGGCCCCCATGACCCCGACCCACGCCCCCCAGCTCGAACAGGACGCTCAGGATCCGGGATTGATCCGGCTGTCCGGCCACTGGACCCTGAAGACCGCGCTGGCCGCGGCCGAAGTGCTGCGTGGCGTTCCGGACAAGCTGACCGGCATCGACGCTACCGGCATCGAGCTGCTCGACTCGGCCGGCGTGCTGCAGGTACTGCGCGTCGCCCATCGCGCTGACCTCAGCGAAGACGCGTTGCAGTTCCGCCCGGACCACCAGGCGCTGGTGTGCACCATTGAGGAAGTAGCCGACGACCGCCCGAAGCCGAAGCGTGACTTCGGCGTACTGGCGGCACTGGAGCGGCTGGGTGTCAGCGTCCATGCCACCGGCCACAACATCAAGGCGCTGTGCAGCTTCCTCGGCGAGAACCTGGTCAAGGGTGCGCGCCTGGTCAAGGAACCTCGACGTTTCCGCCTGACCGCGACCGTGCACCAGATGGAACAGGTCGGGTTGGATGCGGTGCCGCTGGTGGCGCTGCTGTCCTATCTGGTCGGCGCGGTGATTGCCTTCCTCGGCTCGACCATCCTGCGCGACTTCGGTGCGGAGATCTATGTGGTCGAGCTGGTGAACATCGCCTTCCTGCGCGAATTCGCCGTGCTGCTGACCGCGATCGTGCTCGCTGGCCGCACCGCCAGTGCCTTCACCGCGCAGATCGGTGCGATGAAGGCACGGGAGGAAATCGATGCGATGCGCACCCTGGGGCTCGATCCCATCGATCTGCTGGTACTGCCGCGCCTGGTCGCGCTGCTGTTGACCCTGCCGCTGCTGACCTTCATCGCGATGGTCGCAGGCCTGGCCGGCGGCATCACCGTCGGCGCGTTCGACCTGGACATCCCGCCGCAGATGTACATCGCGCGCATGCACGAAACGATGGAAGTGCGGCACATGCTGGTAGGCCTGTCCAAGGCGCCGGTGTTCGCGCTGGTGATCGGCCTGATCGGCTGCCTGGAAGGCCTGAAGGTGGAAGGCACCGCGCAGTCGGTCGGCGAACGCACCACCTCCAGCGTGGTGCAGACGATCTCGCTGGTGATCATCATCGACGCCTTCGCGGCGTTGTGGTTCATGCACATGGACTGGTGACATGACTACGCATCCGACCCACGAAGACGTGCCCATGCAGGACGACGACGGCCACGACCTGGCCATACGCGTGCGCGGGCTGGTCAACCGCTTTGGCAGCCAGACCGTGCATGAAGGGCTGGACCTGGATGTGCGCCGTGGCGAGATCCTTGGCGTGGTGGGCGGCTCGGGTACCGGCAAATCGGTGCTGATGCGCTCGATCCTCGGGCTGCGCGTGCCGGATGAAGGGCAGATCGAGGTGCTCGGCCGCGATGCGCGCGCCGACGATCCCGAGAGCCGCCTGCACATCGAGCGCAACACCGGCGTGCTGTTCCAGGACGGCGCCCTGTTCTCGTCGCTGACCGTCGGCGAGAACGTGCAGGTGCCACTGAAGGAACACCACCGCGAACTGCCCGAGCGCTGGCATTACGAACTGGCACTGCTGAAGGTGAAACTGGCCGGCCTGCCCGCCGATGCCATCAACAAGCTGCCCTCGCAGCTGTCCGGCGGCATGCGCAAGCGCGCCGGCCTGGCACGTGCGCTGGCGCTGGATCCCCCCCTGCTGTTCCTGGATGAGCCCACCGCCGGCCTGGACCCGATCGGTGCGGCGGCGTTCGACCGCCTGATCAAGACCCTGCAGGAAGCGCTGGGCCTGACCGTGTTCCTGATCACCCACGACCTGGACACGCTGTATGCGATCTGCGACCGGGTGGCGGTCATCGCCGACCGCAAGGTGGTGGCCAATGCGCCGCTGCCGGAAATCGAGAGACTGGATCATCCGTGGATCCAGGAATACTTCCACGGACCCCGCGCGCGCGCTGCGCGTGGCGAACAGATCGAGAGTGCCTGAGCCATGGAAACAAAAGCCAACTACGTGCTGATCGGCGCGTTCACCCTGATCACCGGCCTGGCCCTGCTGGCCTTCGGCCTGTGGGCCGCCAAGTACTCCTCCGACCGCACCTGGCAGGAATACCGGGTGGTGTTCCGCGAAGCGGTGACCGGCCTGTCGGTCGGCAGCCCGGTGCAGTACAACGGCATCGCGGTGGGCTCGATCACCGAACTGAACCTGGTACCGGATGACCCGCGCCAGGTGGTCGCGCGCATCCGCCTGAACTCGACCACGCCGGTCAAGACCGATACCCGCGCCAAGCTGGCGATCACCAGCCTGACCGGCCCGTCGATCATCCAGCTCAGCGGCGGCACGCCGCAGTCGCCGGCGCTGACCACGGTCAACAAGGACCCGGCACCGATCATCCCGACCACGCCGTCGGCGCTGCAGAACATCACCGACGTGGCCAACCGCATCGTCGAGCGCATGGACCAGATCCTCAGCGACCGCAACGTCGCCTCGATCAACGCCACCCTGGCCAACCTGGAAACCATCAGTGGCGGCCTGGCCGACCGTGACCAGGGCACGCAGTCGCTGCTGCTCAGCGCGCGCGATGCCGCGCGCAGCCTGGACGCCACCCTGAAGACCACCAACGGCACCATCGAGCGCCTGGACAAGAACCTGGTGCAGCAGCTGCCGGGCATCATCGACAAGCTCGACGCCACCTTGGCCAAGCTTGATTCGGCGGCCGGCAATGCCGATTCGATCCTTGGCGAGAACCGCGCCGCCATCAACAGCTTCGCCAATGACGGCCTGGGCCAGCTCGGCCCGACCCTGGGTGAACTGCGTGGCCTGATCCGCGACCTGCGCCGGGTCAGCGACCGCCTCGAGAACAATCCCGCACGCTACCTGCTCGGCCGCGACGCCCCGAAGGAGTTCGAACCCAAATGAGCCCGACCACCCTTCCGCGCCTGTTGCTGGCAGCGTCGCTGGCCACCCTGCTGGGTGGCTGCTCGATCCTCGGCAGCGGCGACAAGAACCCCGTGACCCTGTATTCGCCGGCCGTGCAGGTCAAGGTCGACCCCAGCTGGCCGCAGGCCGACTGGCAGCTGGTGCTGGCCAAGCCCAGCGCCGCGCGCATGGTCGACAGCCCGCGCATCAACGTACGGCCGACGCCGTCGGAGCTGGAGATCTACAAGGGCGCCAGCTGGGCGCAGCCGGCCACCGACATGATCGAAGACACCCTGCTGCGTGGCTTCGAGGATTCCGGCCGCATCCACGGCGTGGCCCGCGTTGCCGCCGGCATCCGCGCCGACTACAAGCTGTCCACCGACATCCGTCGATTCGAATCGGATTACCAGGGCCAGGCAACGCCGACGGTCGTCATCGAGATCAACGCCAAGCTGATCGACGTCACCAACCAGCGCGTGGTCGCCGACCGCACCTTCCGCCAGCTTCAAGCGGTGGGCAGCACCGAGGTGTCTGCAGTAGCCGCCGCCTTCGAGCGTGGCCTGCAGCAGGTGGCGCAGGACGTGGTGGGCTGGACGCTGACCAGCGGGCAGAATGACAAGCAGGCGCTGAAGCGCTGAGGTTGCCCGTTGCACACGCCGGGCATGGCCCGGCGCTACCGCCACCGGTTCCTGGTAGCGCCGGGCCATGCCCGGCGAACCCCGGTCAACGCGGATGGATCCACCGGAACGTCAGGTTGATGCGTTCGCCCTGCACCCGCGCCATCTTCGGCAGCGCGTGCTGGTAGTGGCGCTGGGTGGCGCCGCCCATCAGCAGCAGGTCGCCATGGCCGAGCAGGAATTCCGCCTTGCGCGTGGTGTCATCACGGCGGCGCAGCAGGAACCGCCGCGCTGCGCCGAGGCTCAACGAAGCGATCAGCGGCGCCGGCCCCAGCTCGGGCTCGTCATCGCTGTGCCAGCCCATGTAGTCGGTGCCGCCGCGATAGCGGTTGAGCAGTACGCTGTTGAATCGACCGACGCTCTGTTCTTGCAGGCGGATGCGCAGTCCCTGCAGCAGCGGTGGCCACGGATGCGGGATGAACTCGGCGCCTGAATAGCGGTAACGCGCCTGCGGATCACCGATCCAGCAGCTCAACCGCGGTGAATCCACCCAGTTGCCGAACATGCGGATGCGGTGGGTTTCCCAAGGGATTTCGGCTTGCAGCGCTTGCTGCAGGGCATCAGCCGCAGCCGCCGGCAACCAGCCCGGCAGGTGGCGCACGTCCGCATCGGGCAGGTCGGGGGAAAACAGCATGGCGACACGGTAGCATCCGATCGATTTGCCGTTGCAGCGCCGATTACCGGAAAATGGCCCTCATCCCGTTGCTGGTCCCGAATGATGCTCTGCGCCCACTGTCCCAGGTCTCTTCCATGAGCAATGCCGCATCCGGTGCCCGGCAACTGACTTTTTCGGTCCTGCGCGCCCTGTTCCGCGCGGTACCGTTGCCTGCTTCGCTGCGTGACCGCCTGCGCAACAAAGGGCTAGACAGTATCGGCAGCTGGAGTCCGGCGCCACCGCGTGGCCGTACTGGCGCACCCACCGACGGCGCTCGCGCACTGCAGCGTGCCGATGAACGCGCGATCGGCTACGTACCAGCCCAGGATGCCCCTTTGCCCGCAACGTTGCCGGCAACCCTGGTCGCCTTCTACCTGCCGCAGTTCCATCCGTTCACCGAGAACGATACCTGGTGGGGCAAGGGCTTCACCGAATGGCGCAACGTCTGTCGTGCGTTGCCCCAGTTCGAAGGCCACGTCCAGCCTCGCCTGCCTGGCGATCTGGGTTTCTACGACCTGCGCGTGCCTGACGTCATGCGATCGCAGGCACGCTTGGCCGCCGACCATGGCATTGGTGCGTTCTGCTTCTATTTCTACTGGTTCAGTGGCCGCACACTGATGGAGCAGCCATTGCGTCAGTGGTTGGCTGACAGCACGATCAGCCTTCCATTCTGCCTCTGCTGGGCCAACGAGAACTGGACCCGGCGCTGGGATGGGCGCAACCAGGACGTGCTGATGGGCCAACAGCACAGCGAAGAAGACGACCTCGCCTTCATCGCCCATGTTGCCGATTACCTTCGCGATGCCCGTGCATTGAAGGTCGATGGGCGACCTGTCCTGCTGCTGTATCGCCCGCAGTTGCTGCCGGACCCGAAGGCCACTGCGACGCGCTGGCGCAGGTGGTGCCGAGACAACGGCATCGGCGAGATCCACCTGGCCTATGTGCAGAGCTTCGAACGGCCTGACCCACGCGACATCGGCTTTGACGCCGCGGTCGAGTTTCCGCCGAACATCGCGGCACCACGACAATTGAACACGACGCAGTTCCTGCTCAATCCCGGTTACGAAGGCGATGTGCGCGACTGGCGCGAACTGGCCGCGCAGATGCGTCGCGCGCCGCTGCCGGCGTATCCGTTGTATCCGGGCGTCAATCCGGGCTGGGACAATGAAGCCCGGCGCCCAGGCCGAGGGCGCGTACTGCTGCATGCCTCGCCGCGTGGCTACGGTGACTGGCTGCGGGACACCGTGCATGAACGATTGCGCGAGACGCCGCTCGCACAGCGCCTGGTCTTCGTGAACGCATGGAACGAATGGGCCGAGAGCGCAGTACTGGAACCCGATGCTCGACTGGGACATGCCTGGCTACATGCCACCCGTCGCGCCCTGCAGCCGCCGGTCGCGCCACCTGCACGCCCCTGCATCGTCATCCATGCCTGGTATGTGGAGACGCTGCAGGAATTGCTGCAGGCGGTGCTCGACAGCCGGTTGCAGGCACGTGTTGTCATCACCACCAGCCACGAACGGAACCAGGAGGTCCAGGCAATCGCCCTGGCCAACGGGGTGGAGGCGGAGGTGTGGTGCCATGACAACCAAGGTCGCGACATCCTGCCGTTCCTGCATGCGGCAGATCGCCTGCTGCAGGAGAACGAATCGCTGGTACTGAAACTCCACACCAAACGCTCGACCCACCGTGACAACGGCGACCAATGGCGTCGTGACATGGTGGAAGCCCTCCTTGGTCCCTCACGCGCTGCAGCGAATCTCGCCCACCTGCAGGGCCATCCGGATATCGGACTGCTGGCACCTGCGGGCCACCTGCTGCCGGTGGCGGACTACCTGGGCGGCAACAGAGCAAGAATGGAGCGCCTATGGGCGCAGTTGGGGCTGGACAGTCTGAAGGCAGACGCGCAGTTCGCCTCCGGCAGCATGTTCTGGGCCCGGCTGGAAGCGCTGCGCCCGCTGCTGGACGCGCACCTGCTGCCGAGCGCCTTCGAACCCGAGGCCGGCCAGATCGATGGCACGTTGGCACATGCCATTGAGCGCGCCACAGGCTCGGTGGTCATCGCGGCCGGATATCGAATCGGTGACACCTCCCAGGTGGCAGGGGCAGCGGTCGTTCCAGCGCCTACGGAATACCCCTTCGCCCGTAGGCGCTGAGAACGATACGACTCAGGCGCGCACGAACGCGACGCCGGTCTTTTCCTTCAATTCATCCTCGCCCACACCCGCTGCAGTCTCCACCAGCACCAGGCCGTCATCGGTCACATCGAATACCGCCAGGTCGGTGATGATGCGGTCGACCACGCCCACACCGGTCAGCGGCAGCGTGCATTCGGCCAGGATCTTGTGTTCGCCGTTCCTGGCGGTGTGCTCCATCAGCACCACCACGCGCTGCACGCCGGCCACCAGGTCCATCGCACCGCCCATGCCCTTGACCATCTTGCCGGGCACCATCCAGTTGGCCAGGTCGCCCTTGTCGGTCACCTGCATCGCACCGAGGATGGCCAGGTTGACGTGGCCACCGCGGATCATCGCAAAGCTGTCATGGCTGCCGAAGTAGCTGGCGCCCGCACGTGCGGTGACGGTCTGCTTGCCGGCATTGATCAGGTCGGCGTCCACCTCGGCCTCGGTGGGGAACGGACCGATGCCCAGCAGGCCGTTTTCCGACTGCAGCCACACGTCCACGCCTTCGGGAATGTGGTTGGCGACCAGCGTCGGCAGGCCGATGCCCAGGTTCACGTAGGCGCCATCGGTCAGTTCACGCGCAGCGCGCGCGGCCATCTCATCGCGGGTCCATGCCATGTCAGTTGCCCTCCGCACGGATGGTGCGCTGTTCGATACGTTTTTCAGGGGTGGGGTTGTGCACGATGCGGTGCACATAGATGCCCGGCAGGTGCACCTGGTCCGGATCGATGCTGCCGACCGGCACCACCTCCTCCACTTCCACGATGCAGACCTTGCCGGCCATCGCACAGGCCGGGTTGAAGTTGCGCGCGGTCTTGCGGAACACCAGGTTGCCGGCCTCGTCGGCCTTCCAGGCCTTGACCAGGGCAACGTCGGCGCGCAGCGCGGTTTCCATCACATAGTGCTTGCCATCGAACTCGCGGGTTTCCTTGCCCTCGGCGACCACGGTGCCGTAACCGGTGGCGGTGAAGAACGCCGGGATACCCGCCCCGCCGGCACGCAGGCGCTCGGCCAGGGTGCCCTGCGGATTGAATTCCAGCTCCAGCTCGCCGGCCAGGAACTGCCGTTCGAATTCCTTGTTCTCGCCCACGTACGACGAAATCATCTTGCTGATCTGCCGGGTTTCCAGCAGCTGGCCCAGGCCAAAGCCATCGACGCCGGCGTTGTTGGAGATCACGGTCAGGCCCTTGGCGCCACTGTCGCGCAACGCGGCGATCAGTGCCTCGGGAATGCCGCACAGGCCAAAGCCCCCCACGGCCAGGATCTGGCCATCGGCGACCACGCCCTGCAGGGCCTGCGCCGCAGAGGCGAAACGCTTGCTGCGCGTGCCGCTGGAAGTTGATTGCTGCATCTCTACTGCCCTACCCGGTGAGAATGCCGCCATTCTAGCGGCACACTCGTTACCGGCTGGGATGCGCCGCAGCATGAACCGGCATGCCGGGCTGCCAATCCGTAGAATGTTCCCTTTCCCGCTTGCGGTGCCCTTGGCAACGCGTGCTGTAGATGGAGAGGACAGGACGACGCATGGCCGAAGTATTCACCGGAGGGGAACTGTCCCGCTGGCTGGATGCCGGGACGCTGGAAAAGGGCAACCACCACGTGTCGGCAGTGCGCGAGCTGCGCTACCGGTCACCGCTGCTGACCGCCCAGGTCGAGGGCTGGCAGGTGGCGATCGACCTGGATGCCAGCGCCCGCACCCCGCACAGCCCCCTGCAGAGTCGCTGCACCTGCCCGGCTGGCACACACTGCGAGCATGTCGCCGCGGTATTGCTGGCCGCACTGCGGAACTCACTGGAGGGTGAACCGGGTTCGCTGCGTGCGGCCGCCGATCCGATACTGCCTACCCTGCAGATCCAGGCGATGACGCCGATCCTGCATCTGCACAGCATGGAATACCGGCCTGCCTGGCTCACCGAACGTGACCCCTCGCAGTGGCTCGACGTCGCCACCGTCGCGTTCGAGTACGACGAACACGTGCGATTTCTCGAAGACCCCTCGCTGTTCGTGCACGACGCCGAGGGCCAGCTCTACCTGCTGCCGCGTGACCTGGCCGGGGAGGCACGGCGCGAGGCTGAACTGCACAGCGTCCACCTGCACCGCGAGCGGCAACCGCGCATCGTGCTGGACGGCGGCGGGCCGTTGTTCGAGCTGCGCAGTTTCGACTGGACCCGCTTCCTGCTGGAAGACGTGCTGCGGCTGGAAGCACTGGGCTGGAAGATCGAGACTGACGACGCCTTCCGCCACCGCATCACCCGGGTGGAGGACATCGACCTGGATGTCCGGTCGGTGTCCGCCGACAGCAACGAGCTCGACCTGGCCCTGACCATCGACGTCGATGGCCGCAGCATTGCGCTGGTTCCGCTGCTGCAGGGTGTACTGCAGTCCGATCCGCGCTGGCTGCGCGGCCAGCTGGATGCCATTGGCGATGACGAGAACGTATTGCTGACGACGGCAGACAATGAACGTCTTGCCCTGCGGGCAGCGCGGCTGAAGCCGGTGATCGCGCTGCTTGCGGATCTGTTCGGCGACCGTGGGCAACCGCTGCGCCTGCAGGCGCATGATCGCGGCCGCCTGCAGGCCCTGCAGGACGCTGCGCAGTTACGGCTGCACAGCAGCAACGATACCCGTGCACGCGTGCAGCGCCTGCTGGACGCCCCGGCGATGAGCGCTGTCCCAGCGCCCCAGGGTTTGCGCGCGACGCTGAGCAGCTACCAGCTTGAAGGCCTGTCCTGGCTGCAGTACCTGCGCCAGCAGGGCCTGGGCGGCGTGCTGGCCGATGACATGGGCCTGGGCAAGACACTGCAGACCCTGGCCCATCTGCTGCTTGAAAAGCAGAGTGGCCGCCTGGACAAGCCGGCGCTGGTGGTCGTGCCAACCTCGTTGCTGCACAACTGGCAGAGCGAAGCGGCGCGCTTCACCCCGGATCTGCGTGTACTGACCCTGCACGGCCCCGCACGTGACACGCAGTTCGACGCCATTGCCGCCCATGATCTGATACTCACCACCTATCCCCTGCTGTGGCGCGACGAACCGGCGCTGCAGGCCCATTCCTATCACCTGCTGATCCTGGACGAGGCACAGCAGGTGAAGAATCCCAGATCGCGCGCGGCGGCCACGCTGCGCACACTGCAGGCGCGTCATCGCCTGTGCCTGACCGGCACCCCGCTGGAGAACCATCTGGGCGAGCTGTGGACGCAGTTCGACTTCCTGCTGCCCGGCCTGCTCGGCAGCGAAAAACAGTTCAACCAGCACTGGCGCCATCCCATCGAACGCGGCAGCGACCAGCGGCGTGCTCAGCTGCTGGCCCAGCGGCTGCGACCTTTCATCCTGCGCCGGCGCAAGGACCAGGTCGCTTCCGAGCTTCCACCGAAGACGGTCATCACCCGCACCGTGGCAATGGAAGGCGCCCAGCGCGATCTGTACGAAGCCGTGCGTGCGGCGATGGAAAAGCAGGTCCGCGATGCGATCAACGGCAGCGGGCTGGCGCGCAATCACATCGTGGTACTGGACGCGTTGCTGAAGCTGCGCCAGGTCTGCTGCGATCCGCGCCTGCTGCCAGGCGAGACACCCGCGCGCGCTGCCGGTTCGGCCAAGCTGGACTTGCTGCGCGAGATGTTGCCTGCCATGGTCGAGGAAGGGCGGCGCATCCTGCTGTTCTCGCAGTTCACCGGCATGCTGGCGTTGATCGGCCAGGCCCTGCGGGAACTCAGCCTGCCCTACGTGCAGCTCACCGGCGATACCCAGGACCGGGTCACGCCCGTGCAGCGCTTCATGCAGGGCGAGGTTCCCGTGTTCCTGATCAGCCTGAAGGCCGGTGGCGTGGGCCTGAACCTGACCGCTGCCGACACCGTCATCCACTTCGATCCCTGGTGGAATCCGGCCGCCGAGAACCAGGCCACCGACCGTGCCCATCGCATCGGCCAGGACCAGCCGGTGTTCGTCTACAAGCTGATCACCGCCGGCAGCGTCGAGGAACGGATCGCCGAGCTGCAGCAGCGCAAGGCCGACCTGGCCGACGCGATCCTGGAGGGCAGTGCCGGCACAGGCCCACGTTTCGACGCAGCCGACCTTGAGGCCCTGCTGTCTCCCCTGCCCGGCGCGCCGGCCAAACGCGCGGCAGGCAGACGCAGGGCCACCCACACGTGACCACTCGGCGGTCAGGCAGCGTTGGGTCTATGGAAACGATTCCCATACAAGGCTGGGATTACACTAGCCAACTGATCTGACAAAGGATTCCAGCGATGCCCCTGCCCGCCTTCAAGGCTTATGACATCCGCGGCCGTGTGCCGGAAGAACTGAACGAAGACCTCGCCCGGCGGATCGGCGTGGCCTTGGCCGATCAGTTGTCACCCGGGCCAGTGGTGGTGGGGCACGACGTCCGCCTGACCAGTCCGGCGCTGCAGGATGCCCTGGCAGCCGGCCTGCGCGGCGCGGGCCGGGAAGTGATCGACATCGGCCTGTGCGGCACCGAGGAAGTCTATTTCCAGACCGACCATCGCGGTGCAGCGGGCGGTGTGATGGTTACCGCCAGCCACAACCCGATGGACTACAACGGCATGAAGCTGGTCAAGGAGAACGCCCGGCCGATCAGTTCCGATACCGGCCTGTTCGCGATCTCCGATGCCGTGGCGGCCGACAGCGCAACACCGCAGCCGCCGACCGCAGGCCAACGCAGCGAGCACGACAAGAGCGCCTACATCCAGCATCTGCTGTCCTATGTGGACAGCACCAAGCTCAAGCCCCTCAAGCTGGTGGTCAACGCAGGCAATGGGGGCGCCGGCGCCATCGTCGACCTGCTCGCACCGCACCTGCCGTTCGAGTTCATCCGCATCTGCCACGAACCCGATGGCAGCTTCCCCAACGGCATTCCCAATCCGCTGCTGCAGGAGAACCGCGCCGCCACGGCCGAGGCGGTCCGCGAGCACGGCGCCGACTTCGGCATTGCCTGGGATGGCGATTTCGACCGCTGCTTCTTCTTCGACCACAACGGGCGCTTCATCGAGGGCTATTACCTCGTCGGCCTGCTGGCCAAGGCGGCGCTGGACCGTAACCCGGGTGGCAAGATCGTGCATGACCCACGCCTGGTCTGGAATACCGTGGAGATGGTCGAACAGGCGGGTGGTGTGCCGGTGCTGTGCAAGAGCGGCCATGCCTTCATCAAGGAGAAGATGCGCGCAGAGGACGCGGTATATGGCGGCGAAATGAGTGCCCATCACTACTTCCGCGAATTCGCCTATGCCGACTCGGGCATGATCCCCTGGCTGCTGATCGCCCAGCTCATTTCCGAAAGCGGCCGTTCGCTGGCCGACTGGGTTGAAGACCGCATGGCCGCCTATCCGTGCAGCGGCGAAATCAACTTCAAGGTCAGCGATGCGAAGGCGTCCGTGGCCCGCGTGATGGAACACTTCACCGCGCAGTTGCCGGCGCTGGACCATACCGATGGCATCAGTGCCGACTTCGGCGACTGGCGCTTCAACCTGCGCAGTTCCAACACCGAGCCGCTGCTGCGCTTGAACGTGGAATCGCGTGGGGATGCGGCGCTGATGCAGGCACGCACCGATGAAATCGCCACGCTGTTGAAGGCCTGAGCGGAGATGTTCCGATGAACACCGTCCAGCCCGTGATCCTCTCCGGTGGTTCCGGCACCCGTCTGTGGCCGCTCTCGCGCGAAGCGTATCCCAAGCAGTTCCTGCCCTTGGCCGGTGAGCTGACGATGCTGCAGGCGACCTGGCGGCGCGTGGCGCCCATTGCCAGCCGTGGCCCGCTGGTCATTGCCAATGAGGAACATCGCTTCGTTGCGGCCGAACAACTGCAGCACGTCGGCGCCGAGCCCGCGGCGATCATTCTTGAGCCGGTCGGCCGCAACACCGCCCCGGCCATTGCCGTTGCCGCGCTTGAGGCGACCCGCGATGGCAACGATGCACTGCTGCTGGTACTGCCCTCCGACCACGTGATCACCGACGAAGCCGCGTTCCGCGCTGCGGTGCAGGCTGCTGCCGGCGCCGCTGAAGCCGGCAAGCTGGTCACCTTCGGTATCGTGCCGACTGGCCCGGAAACCGGCTACGGCTACATCAAAGCCGCCGACGGCCAAGGCGTGCGCGCGGTTGAGCGTTTCGTCGAAAAGCCCGATCTGGACACCGCCACCGGCTACGTGGCCAGCGGCCAGTACTACTGGAACAGCGGCATGTTCCTGTTCAAGGCCTCGCGTTACCTGCAGGAGCTGGAACGCCTGCAGCCGGCCATGTTGTCGGCCTGCCGCGACGCATGGCAGAGCGCACGCCGCGATGCCGATTTCACCCGGTTGGACAAGGACGCATTCACTGCCGTGCCGTCCGATTCGATCGATTACGCCGTGATGGAAAAGACCGCCGATGCAGTGGTGGTGCCGTTGGATGCCGGCTGGAACGATGTTGGCTCCTGGACCGCACTGCGCGATGTATCGCAGCAGGACGGCGATGGCAATGCGCACCAGGGTGATGTGATCGCCATCGACTGCCGCAACACCTATGCCTACGGCCAACGCTTGGTGGCGATGGTCGGGCTGGATGATGTGATCGTGGTCGAGACCGACGACGCGGTGCTGGTCGGCAAGGCCGACCGCATGCAGGAGGTCAAGACGGTGGTGGCGAAGCTGAAGGCTGACGGCCGCAGCGAAGCGACCTGGCACCGCAAGGTCTACCGCCCGTGGGGAGCCTACGATTCAATCGACAACGGCGAGCGTTTCCAGGTCAAGCGGATCACGGTCAAGCCCGGCGGTACGCTGAGCCTGCAGATGCACCACCACCGTGCCGAGCACTGGATCGTGGTCAGCGGCACCGCCGAAGTCACCCGTGGCGACGAGGTGATCCTGCTGAGCGAAAACCAGAGCACCTACATCCCGCTGGGGGTGACCCATCGCCTGCGCAACCCCGGCAAGCTGCCGCTGGAACTGATCGAGGTGCAGTCCGGCAGTTACCTCGGCGAGGATGACATCGTGCGGTTCGAGGATACGTACGGGCGCAGTTGACAGCACGGAACAGGCCGGCGGGCGACAGACATCGACGACCCGCCTGTCTCGTCAATGCGTGCCGGTTTCTGGAGCATCGAGCTTCACTGGCAGGATCTTGCGAAGCCTGGGATCATCCAGCTGAGCCTTCAGCTTGGCCGCATCCGGATAGGGCAGTTCGAACTCGCCTACGTCCAACGCGGCGGGATCACCTGTAACCAGATAGCGAATGGCATTCTCCTGCTGCAGACGGCAATCGGCAGCGAACGTGCGGATCCTGCGAAAATCCTTGCCCACCTGGGTGAGCGGCGCAACCACCACAACCAGCGAGAAGAGCACCACTGCAGTACGTGCGGCGGCCCGCATCCGCGATGGCGGCAACAGGCCCCACAACTGCAAGGCAAACCAAGCAGTACCAAACAGGCCAGGAACGAACAATTCGGTATAGCGCGACGCGGGTACGTGCGTCTCGTGACCACGGCCGTAGGCAATTGCCAGACCCTGCAGTGCCGTCCAGATGCACAGGCCTGCCATCACCACATCGGTCCTGCTCGCCTGTCGTCGCAGCAGCATCCGGGTGATCATCAACGCGCTGGGTAACCAGACAACGACGACTCCCCAGTTCGAGCGCACCGGCCATGCCAGCGTGTAGGTCGCCGCCAGCAGCAGCTCTCCCAGTGACTGGGCACGCAGCATGCCATGGCTGTCGATGACCGGGATCGCGCGGTAAGCGAAGACGGCCAGCACGGCCAGTACCACCGTCGCGCACAGTGCGGGGGCACGCCTGCCAGGCAGGCACATGCAGGCGACCACGCAGGTGATGCCGACAGCAATACTGGTCAGCATGCCCGATGCCATAGTGGTGGCTGCCAAAACACTCAGCGCGATGGCCGCCAGCAACGCGGGAATGCTCTGATGATGGCGCGCAACCAGTCCTACAGCGACGACGCTGGACAGGATCAGAAAGTAGAACTGGCTCTGGAACCCGACCAGGAAGTTCTGCCAGGAGAACGGTAGTATCGACATCAGCAGCACGAAGGCGACCAGCAATGTGCGCCCCCGGGCAGTTGCAGCATCGCGCAGCGCGTACCAGACCAGCATCGCAGGAATGAAGCAGAACACGACAGCGCTGATGCGAGCTTCGTAGACGTTGTTCCATTGTCCGGTAAACAGATAGGACAGCAGCGCCACCAGGCGGGTCGGCAGGATGCGATGCTCGTTGTGCGGGGTCAGCAACGTGCTCCACTGCAGCGTCCCGTTCAACCAGGGCTGCAGCGCAGTGGCGCCTTCCCCATCCCACTGGTCCCAGAAGGGCATCGGGGTGCTGAAGAACTGTACGTAAAGCAGGCGCACCAGCAGCGCGATCGCTGCGACACCTGCGGCCACAGCCAGCGGGGACAGTCCATTCCTTGCGGCGGGCGCAGCGGACACTCTGCTCATGAATTCCTTCTCGTCGATGAATGCGCCGCGCGATGGTGGAGCCATTTGCAGGAACTGTCAAAGAAAAAGGCGCGCCGCGAAACCTGTTCGCTGACGCGCCCCGTTGCCTGCACTGTCTCAGCCGCGGGCCGCAGCAACCTCGCCGATCACGCGCGACAGGCCGTCCTGCCACGCCGGCAGCGTGATGCCGAAATCCTGCTGCAACCGACGGTTGTCCAGCACCGACCGGGCCGGGCGCTTGGCCGGCGTCGGATATTCGGAGCTGGGAATCGCCTCGACGGCCGGCACCTTGGCCAGCACGCCCATCGCCAGTGCTTCAGCGAAAATCGCTTCGGCAAAACCATGCCAGCTGGTCTGGCCCGACGCCGTCAGATGCCACGTTCCCGACAGCGCGCCCGGATGCTGCAGCGCCTGCACGGTGACATCCGCGATCAATGCCGCCGGCGTCGGCGTGCCGATCTGGTCGGCCACCACACGCAGCTGATCGCGCTCAGCACCCACCCGCAGCATCGTGCGCAGGAAGTTTGCGCCGTGCGAGGCATACACCCACGCCGTGCGGAAGATCAGATGACGGCCGCCGGCAGCGCGCACGGCGTCTTCGCCATCACGCTTGCTGGTGCCATAGACCCCCAGCGGCGCGGTGGGTTCATCCTCACGGTATGGGGCCGTGCCCTGGCCATCGAACACATAGTCGGTGGAGTAATGCACGAACGGCACGCCATGCGCCGCACACCAGCGCGCGATCACGCCCGGCGCCTGCGTGTTGGCCGCAAAGGCGGCGTCGACCTCCTGTTCGGCACGGTCGACGGCGGTGTAGGCGGCCGCATTGACCACGATCGACGGTTGCAGCCGGTCAAGCAGCGCCGGCAGGCTGTCAGGCTGGCCGAAATCGGCGGTTTCGCAGGCGCTGCCATCGGGCAGGACGCCGCTGCGGGTGGTCGCAACCACCTTGCCCAGCGGTGCCAGCGCGCGCAGCAGCTCCTGGCCGACCTGGCCGTTGCCGCCGAATACCAGAACGGTCATGGCACGTAGACCGGCAGGCGGTCTTCAGCAATGTCCTTCAGGAAGGGAGCGTTCTCGTCCTTGGCCGACAGCGTCGGTGCACTGACCGGCCAATCCACGCCGATATCCGCATCGCTCCAGCGCACACCGGCATCGAAGTCCTTCAGGTAGACCTCGGTGCACAGGTAACTGAACACCGCGCGTTCGGACAGCACCGCGAAACCATGCGCGAAACCTTCCGGAATCCAGAACTGCTTCTTGTTTTCCGCGCTCAGCACCACCGCTTCCCACTGACCGAAGGTCGGCGAACCGCGGCGGATGTCCACAGCCACGTCGTAGACCTCGCCTTCCAGCACGCTGACCAGCTTGCCCTGCGGGCGCGGCCACTGGTAATGCAGGCCGCGCAGCACGCCCTGCGCCGAGGTGGAAACATTGCTCTGCACGAAGCGATCCGGCAGGCCCAGCGCGGCGAAGCGCTCGGCATTCCAGGTTTCGAAGAAATAACCACGGGCATCGCCGAACACGGCCGGCTCGATCACCACGCAGCCGGGCAACTTGGTTTCAATCACTTTCACGGAACGACTCCACGCAGGGCGAGCTTGTGCAGGTACTGGCCGTAACCATTCTTGATCAGCGGTGCAGCCAGCGCTTCCAACTGCTCGGCGCTGATCCAGCCTTGGCCGAAGGCGATTTCCTCGGGGCAGCAGACCTGCAGGCCCTGGCGGGTCTGGATCGTCTCGATGAAGTTGGACGCTTCCAGCAGCGACTGGTGGGTACCCGTATCCAGCCACGCGTAGCCGCGGCCGAGCGCCTCCAGATGCAGGTTGCCTTCACGCAGGTAGCGCTGGTTCAGATCAGTGATCTCCAGCTCGCCGCGCGGCGACGGCTTCAGCTCGGCCGCATGGTGGCTGGCATTGCCGTCGTAGAAATACAGGCCGGTCACGGCATAGTTGGAACGCGGGTTCTCCGGCTTCTCCACCAGATCGACCACCTTTCCAGACTTGTCGAACTCGGCAACGCCGTAGCGCTCCGGATCATTGACCCAGTAGCCGAACACCGTCGCGCCGTGGTCGCGCTGATCGGCATTGCGCAGCACCTCGCGAAGGCCATGGCCGTGGAAGATGTTGTCACCCAACACCAGGCAGCTCGGCTTGCCGGCCACGAAATCGCGGCCGATCAGGTACGCCTGGGCCAGGCCATCAGGGCTCGGCTGCACGGCGTACTGGATGTCCATGCCCCACTGCGAGCCATCGCCCAGCAACTGCTGGAACAAGGCCTGTTCGTGCGGGGTATTGATGATCAGCACTTCACGGATGCCCGCCAGCATCAGCACGCTGAGCGGGTAATAGATCATCGGCTTGTCATACACCGGCAGCAGCTGCTTGCTGACGCCCTTGGTGATCGGGTACAGCCGGGTGCCGGAGCCGCCGGCGAGAATGATGCCCTTGCGTTGGGTCATGTCGTGTCCTTGGTTCAGGCCGCGGTGCCGATGCGCTGCAGGCGATAACTGCCGTCGAGCACGCCGTTCACCCATTCCTGGTTGTCCAGGTACCAGTCGACGGTGAAACCGATGCCCTGCTCAAAGGTGTAGGCCGGTTCCCAGCCCAGGTCGTTCTTCAGCTTGGAGGCATCGATCGCATAGCGGCGGTCATGGCCCGGGCGGTCGGCAACGTAGGTGATCTGGCTGCTGCGCGGCTGGCCGTCCGCACGCGGGCGGCGCTGGTCCAGCAGCGCGCAGATCGCCTGCACCACTTCGATGTTCTGCTTTTCGGAGTTGCCGCCGACGTTGTAGGTCTCGCCCACCTGGCCCTTGGCCAGCACGGTACGGATCGCTTCGCAGTGGTCGGACACGAACAGCCAATCACGCACCTGCTTGCCATCGCCGTACACCGGCAGCGGCTCACCGGCCAGCGCCTTGGCGATCACCAGCGGGATCAGCTTCTCCGGGAAGTGGTACGGACCGTAGTTGTTGGAGCAGTTGGTGGTCAGCACCGGCAGCCCGTAGGTATGGTGGAACGCACGCACCAGGTGGTCCGAGGCGGCCTTGGACGCCGAGTACGGCGAGTTCGGGGCATACGGGGTGGTTTCGCTGAACTTGCCGGTCTCGCCCAAGGTGCCGTACACCTCGTCGGTGGAGACATGCAGGAAGCGGAACGTCGCGCCCTGCTCGGGCGGCAACGCCTTCCAGTAGTCCCGCACTGCCTCAAGCAGGCCGAGGGTGCCGACGACATTGGTCTGGATGAACGCGCCAGGGCCATCGATCGAACGGTCGACGTGACTTTCGGCGGCGAAGTTCAGCACGGCATCGGGCTGGTGCTCGGCCAGCAGGCGGGCAACCAGCGCACTGTCGCCGATGTCACCCTGGACGAACACGTGGTTGGGATTGCCGTCCAGGCTGGACAGGGTCTTCAGGTTGCCGGCATAGGTCAGCACATCGAGGTTGATGACCTTGACGCCGCGTGCGACGGCCTCGAGAACGAAGTTACCGCCAATGAATCCGGCGCCGCCGGTGACAAGCCATGTGGGCACTACCTGTTCTCCTGATGATGATTCGCGGGACGGGGCCCTCGTGGCCCCGACAATGCAACTTGAAAGGATACAACGCAGTTCCTGTAGCGGGCGATCACACAGGTGAACTGGCGCCCACTGGATTGCTGCATCGCACCAGGAAACAAGTAGACCATACGCATTCGCATGGTTGCCCCAAGCCAGCTAGAATCGGGGTCCCACCCCCGAACCGGTTGCTGTTGCAGGACCGGACGTTCTCCAGCAAATGCGAGCCGGCCAGCGACCGGCACTACAAGGATCTCGTACCAGATGAAAATCCTCGTCGCGTACAAGCGCGTGGTGGACTACAACGTCCGCATTCAGGTCAAGCCGGACGGCTCCGGCGTGGTCACCGATGGCGTCAAGCTGTCTCCCAATCCCTTCGATGAAATCGCCCTGGAAGAGGCCCTGCGCCTGCGCGACAAGGGCATCGCCAGCGAAGTCGTGGTGGCCACCATCGCCCCGGCCGACGCCCAGGCGCACCTGCGCAACGGTCTGGCCATGGGCGCCAATCGCGCCATCCACGTGGTCACCGACCAGGCAATCCAGCCGCTGACCGCCGCCCGCACCCTGCTCAAGCTGGTCGAGAAGGAACAGCCGGACCTGGTGATCCTGGGCAAGCAGGCCATTGACGACGACGCCAACCAGACCGGCCAGATGCTGGCCACGCTCTGGGGCCGTCCGCAGGCGACGTTCGCCAGCAAGCTTGAGATTGCCGATGGCAAGGCCACGGTGACCCGCGAGGTCGACGCCGGCCTGGAAACGCTGGAAGTCGACCTGCCGGCCGTGGTCACCACCGACCTGCGCCTGAACGAGCCGCGCTTCATCAAGCTGCCCGACATCATGAAGGCCAAGGCCAAGCCGCTGGAAACCCTGCAGCTGGCCGACCTCAGCGTGGACGCCGCCGACACCTTCAAGACCACCCAGTACGCCGCACCGTCCAAGCGCAGCAAGGGCGTGATGGTCAAGGACGCGGCCGAACTGGTTGCCGCACTCAAGCAGAAGGGGTTGCTGTAATGAGCAGGATTCTCGTCATCGCCGAGCACCACGACGGCAAGCTCAACGCCGCTACCGCCAAGACCGTCAGCGCGGCCGCCGCCATTTCCGGCGCCAGCATCGACGTGCTGGTGCTGGCCGCCGACCCGACCGCCGTTGCGGCTGAAGCGGCCAAGATCGCCGGCGTCGCCAAGGTCCTGACCGTGGCCAATGCCGCCAACGCGCAGGCGCTGGCCCAGGTACTGGCCCCGCAGATCGCGCAGCTGGCCAAGGGCTACACCCACGTGTTCGGCCCGTCGACCACCTTCGGCAAGGACCTGATGCCGTGCGTGGCCGCCCTGCTCGGCGTCAACCAGGTCTCCGACCTGATGGCCGTCGAAGGCAGCCACACCTTCAAGCGCCCGATCTACGCCGGCAACGCGATCATCACCGTGGAAGCACCAACCGACCAGATCGTGGTCGCCACCGTGCGTGCCGCGTCGTGGCCGGAAGCCGCCCAAGGCGGCAGCGCCTCGGTTGAGGCCGCAAGCGTCGACGCCTCCCTGCCGACCCACACCCGCTTCGTCGGCCTGGCCGCCGGTGCCAGCGACCGCCCGGACCTGCAGAGCGCCAAGCGCGTGGTCTCCGGTGGCCGTGGTGTTGGTTCGGAAGAGAACTTCAAGGTCATCTTCCAGCTGGCCGACAAGCTCGGCGCCGCCGTGGGTGCCTCTCGCGCTGCGGTGGATGCCGGCTACGTGCCCAGCGACCTGCAGGTCGGCCAGACCGGCAAGATCATCTCGCCGGAGCTGTATGTGGCCGTCGGCATCAGCGGCGCCATCCAGCACCTGACCGGCATCAAGGATGCCGGCACGATCGTGGCGATCAACAAGGACGCGGATTCGCCGATCTTCGAGATTGCCGATATCGGCCTGGTCGGGGATCTGTTTGCGATTCTGCCGGAGCTGGAAAAGGCGTTGTAAACCGAAATACAGTGTTTCATTGACGAGGGCCGGAATCAGTCGATTCCGGCCTTTTTTATTCCCGAATAGTCGAGCAGATCACATTTTCCGACTGCATTCGCCAGACTCGGCAAGCACCATGCGCAGCTTCGAATCAGAGTGTATCGGGATACTTCAGTGATGCGCGTGTTCGCAACGTGGTCGCATGGACATCGATGTGTAAATAATGTGAAGAAAGCCTTATGATCCGGCCCGCCATGGATACCTGATCAGCACCGAGGGCATCACCGCTGCCGGGAATCCTGGTCTCCGTTTCCTTTCCAAGAGAGGCCTGCGGAAGGATTCACGGCGATTCTTCCTTACAGCTGATGAGCGTTACGTTTTCTTCCTTCCAACCGCGTTTCCCCGCATGGGGAACCTGCGTTGCTGCTGTGCTTTCCTGCGTCCTCCTGGCTCGGATGCGCCCCTTTCTCGCTCTGCCGGATCTGCTCTACATCGCGGCCACGTTCGCATTGGAGCTGGCACTGATTGAAATGATCACGCAGCTTGCGCTGGATATTCGAAAACGCGCCGCGAGGACTGCTGCGCTATTGATTCCAGTTGCGCTGGGCTCGGCCTACATCGCCCAGATGTACTCGATCTGGATTTCTGGCGGCCTGATTCCGCCCATCGCGCTTGCCAATCGAGAGGTTGCGGGCCTGATCGCCTTCAATGGTATTTACGCTTTGCTGGGCATCTACCTCGTCGCATTCGCGACGCACGCTTATGGATACCGCGGTACGAGATCACGCTACTCCCTCCGTAGAGCGTTCGCCTGCGTCGGCATCCTGGCTGTCGCCTACGCCGGTATGATCCACAAGCAGCCGCTGGCACGCGGTATTGCCGTTGCGCGCGGCGAAGCGCCGGTCTCCTCACTGGCTCATTCCATGATGATGTACGCGGGAATGAGCTCGCAGACACGACTCAGCAGCAGCGAACTCACTGCTGTGCGGGCGCAGTTTTCCCGGCGCACTGTCTACGATCAGGGCTTTCCCGAGGAGATGACGGCCGGTCTGCCACAGCATCCCAATGTCATCGTCCTGTTCACTGAAGGCATGTCGGCACGCTGGATGGGCAGCTATGGCGGGGCCTACGCCGACCTGATGCCGAACCTGGATCGATTTGCCGGCGGGTCATTGATGGTGCGCAACTACTACAACCATACGGCAGCCACCTTCCGCGGCCTGCGCGGTCAGTTGACGTCCGGCCACCAGGAAATCGATGGCTTCTATGAGGATGGCAGCGGAATTGGCCAGCGTGATGTCTCCCGCGACATCACCGCGATATCGCGCGCCAGCCTGCCCGACGTACTGCACTCGCATCGGTACCACAGCCTGTTCTTCCTGTCGCAGCAGGCATTCCTCAACAACATGATCGAGACGCTCGGCTTCGACGCAACGCTGGGCAGGGACTACCTGTTCGACAAGCACCTGCGGACCACACCCGACGAAGAACGCCCGAAATACCTGTCCGATCCGCAATTGTTCACCGCGATGCTGGATGAGCTGGAGGCACAGCCCCGTGACAGGCCGTTCTTCGCCGCAGCCTACAACTTCCAGACGCACGCCTTCCTGGATGGCGAGCAGATGTACGGTGATGGCCGAAACCAGGTACTGAATCGATTCCATACCTACGACCACAACATCGGTGTCTTCCTGCAGCGGTTCATGGCCAGCCGCCTGCACGAGAACACGGTGCTGGTAATCACTGCCGATCACTCGACCTTTCCCGACCCACCGGCACAGCAGGCCGACCCGGACGTCGGCGGCTACTTCATCGATCCGATTCCGCTGTTGATCTACTGGAAGGGTGTCGAACACCGCCAGATCAACGCCGACTACAAGAATTCACTGGATTTCGCCCCCACCCTGTTGAGCCTGCTCGGCATCCGCAATGCCAATACCCTGTTTCTTGGCTGCACGTTCTTCGAGGAATGCGCGCTGGATCGGATCTCCAGCATGGGCAAGGACGAGTACTACCTCACGCGCAACGGCCTGGTCTACGCCCGCCCGAATGTTCCCGAGGCCGACGTTGCCGCTTTCGAAGCGGGTACCGAGCTGATCGCCCGCTACAAGGCCATGGATCTGGTTATTGGAGACACCGAGTAGATCGGCGCCGCTGCCAGCGTGCACGGTGCTGGCAGCAGCGATGGTAGGATCGCGCCCCGTCCGGCCGTGACCTTCCTGCCGGCGCTGCAGAAGGTGCCGCACCCGTGTCCGAAACGCTTTCCACCACCGCCGCCAGGCCGATCCGCCGCGGACGGGCTCTGGCCTGGCTGACCCTGGTAGCCGGCGTCTACCTGCTGGGGCTGTGGTATATCGACCGGGACAAGCAGATCCTGACCCGCCTGCAGGCGCTGGCACTCCCCCTGTGTGGCTGCGTTGCCCTGGTCCTGGCCAGTTATGGGTTCCGCCACCTGCGGTGGCACATGCTGTTGCGAGCGCAAGGCCAGCCTACGGGCTGGCGCGCCGGCATGCTCGCCTATCTCGCCGGGTTCGCATTCACTGCCTCTCCCGGCAAGGCCGGCGAGCTGCTGCGTATCCGCTATTTCTCTCGCCTGGGCGTCCCCGCGCAGGTCACGCTGACCACCTTCATCTACGAACGCGCGCTGGATCTACTGGTGATCACCGCACTGAGCCTGGGAGCGGCGCACCTGATTCCCCTCTTTGGCGTGCTCGCCACCGTCGTGCTGTGCCTGGTGCTGGCCCTGTGCATGGTTGCCTGCATTGCCACGCTGCAGCGTGCAGCCATCGCGCTGGTCGCTTGGCTCCCCGGCCGGCCGCTGCGCCGGTTGGCGCGATTTCTGGTTGATGGCACAACTTCGCTGCGTCCGTTGTTGCGCCCGGGGCTGACGGCAGCCAGCATCGCCTGTGGCCTGGCGGCCTGGCTGCTCACCTCGGCGGCCTTCGCCTGGTTATGCCACGCGCTGGGGATCGTTCTGCCTTGGCAGTACGCATTGGCCATCTACCCGCTGGCGATGCTGATTGGCGCCCTCTCCTTCGTTCCCGGCGGCGTGGGCACCACCGAAGCGGCGATCGTGCTCATGCTGGCAGCATCCGGTGCGGACCTGGATACGGCCCTGGCGGCGGCCATCGGGATACGCCTGGCCAGCCTGTGGCTGGCGGTAGCGGTGGGAATGGTTGCGGCTGTTGTACTGGAAGCGCGCAAGCCCGCTGTCACTTGAGCGGCATGCCCCCTGATGCGTGCACTGATAGGGCTATAATCGCCAAATTACAACGCAATTAGCCACATTTGCGCCCACAAGGAGATGGCGTGACCGCATCCGTTTCAGCCTTCATCTCCGTCGTGTACGTGATGCGGAATCACGGCGCAGACATGGCGTCATTGCTCACGGAAACCGTAGCCAGCCTCGGCGCACTGGCCACCGACTATGAACTCGTCGTGGTGGACAATGGGTCCACCGACGAGAGTGTGGCTCGGCTGCGAGAGCTCACCCGCGAGGGTGGCCTACCCAATCTGCAGGTCTACGCACTGACCCAGACCGTTGCCTGGGAAACGGCAGCCTGGGCAGGCATCGAAAGCGCGCTCGGCGATTTCATCGCCGTTCTCGACCCCCTGACCGACGATATTTCGGTCCTCCCGAAGTTGCTGGAGGCCGCAGTCACGGGGACGGACGTGGTGTTCGCCAACAACCAGGCACGCCCACGTCTGGGCCTCGCGTACCGGCTGGCCAATGCCGTATTCAACCGGGCGTTCCGTTGGCTCAATGGCGTTGACCCTGGCGCGGAGGCCCCACCGTACAGGGTGATGAGCAAGAAGGTCGTCAACTACATCCTGCAACATCCGCGGCCAGCCGCCATCTATCGTCTGCTACCGGTTACTGCAGGCTTTACCCGGACCAACGTGACCTACCGTTACGAGCCGAAAACAGCCCCGGAAAAGAAGCTCGGACAGAGCATCGACCGAGGCATGCGCCTGCTGGTGTCGAGCACCCGGCTCCCCATGCGACTGGTGACCATGCTGTCGACCTTCGGCGCACTGGCCAACCTGTTCTATTCCTTCTATGTCCTGGCCATCGCAATCTTCAAGACGGACGTCGAACCGGGCTGGGTCAGCCTTTCGTTGCAGCAATCCGGGATGTTCCTATTGATCTCCCTTGTACTGCTGGTGCTGGGCGAGTACATCCTGCACATGGCCACCCTCAGTAACGAGGGTCCGTCTTTCCATGTCGCCCAGGAGTTCACCAGCGCACGCCTTGAACGGCTTGAGCGCGTGAACGTGGAACGCGCTGCCAGCCTGGTTGGACCGCCCAAGCGTGCCTGAGACCATGCCCCTGGACGCCGATGCGATCGTCATTGGTGGAGGCTTCTATGGCGCCGTGGTCGCCAGCTATCTCGCCAGCGAGAGGGGGATGGCCAGGGTCATTCTGATCGAACGTGAATCCCGATTGATGCAGCGCGCCTCGTTTTCGAACCAGGCGCGCGTCCATAACGGCTACCACTATCCACGCAGCTTCACCACGGCCTATCGCAGCAGGGTCAACCTTCCCCGTTTCATGCGGGAGTGGGATTCGGCGGTACATTCCGACTTCCTGAAGGTTTATGCCATCGCTCGGCGCAACTCAAAGGTCACCGCAGCCCAGTTCGTGCGTTTCTGTCGCACGATTGACGCACCTCTGGAACTGGCACCCGCGTCACTGGCGAAGTTGTTCAACCCGCACCTGATCGAACGAGCCTTCATCGCGCAGGAGTACAGCTTCGACTCCGAGCGCCTCCGCCAGTTGCTCGAAACCAGACTGGCGAGGGCGGGCGTGCACCTGAGCATGGGACACGAAGCGACTGCCGTGCAGAGGGAGATTGACGCGGTACGTGTGTGCATGCGCAGCGTTGACGGGAGAACCACAACGTCCATGGTGGCTGGGCATGTCTTCAACTGCACCTATGCAGGGCTCAACCTGATCAGTGGCCCACATGGACACAGCCACGCCTCACTCAAGCATGAAATCACCGAGATGGTGTTGATCAAGCTCCCCCCCGCCCTGGAGGGGCTGGGCATCACGGTGATGGACGGGCCGTTCTTCTCCGTCATGCCCTTCCCCGCGCGCCGGTCCAGCACACTATCCCATGTTCGCTACACGCCCCATACGGCATGGATCGACACGCCGGCGCGCAATCCCTACGCCGAGCTTGAATCCCAAGCACGCTCAAGCCGATTCAATTACATGCTCCGGGATGCCGCCCGCTATCTCCCGAGCATTTCGAAGGCCGTGTATCAGCAGTCATTGTTCGAAATCAAAACGGTCCTGGTGAAGAACGAAGGCGACGATGGTCGCCCGATCCTGTTCGAGTCATATCCCCAGCTGCCAGGGTACTCGACGATACTTGGCGGAAAGATTGACAACATCTACGACGTAATCGGCCATCTGGATATGATTTCCTTCCATACGTCGCCCTAGCAAGGGACAGCACAACCCGCTCGCCCCTTCCCGCCAACCGCATCCGAATCGCACAGCCGTCCGGTCATCCGGGCACCAGGAGCACTCCATGCCTCACGCGCTCATTGGCCACACCGGCTTCGTGGGCTCCACCCTGAAGCGACAGACGCGGTTCGAGCATCTGTTCAACAGAAGCAACATCGCGGATGTTGCCGCCCAGGCCTATGACACAGTGGTCTGTTCGGCTGCACCTGCGCAGAAATGGATCGCCAATCGCGAACCGGAAGCCGACTGGAAGAACGTCCAGGCACTCATCAAAGCGCTCGATTCCATTGTCTGTGATCACTTTGTCCTGATCAGCACAGTGGATGTGTTCGCCAACCCGACCGACGTCGACGAATCTACGCCGGTTGCGACCAACGGACTGCATCCGTATGGGCTGCACCGACGGCGCCTTGAAGAGTTCGTGGAATCGCGGTTTCGATCCAGGATGATCGTCCGTCTCCCCGGATTGGTGGGCCCGGGCCTGCGCAAGAACGTCATTTTCGATCTGCACAACAACAACAACGTGCATGCCATCGACAGCCGTGGGCGGTTCCAGTTCTATCCAATGGTCAACCTCAATGCAGATATCCAGGCGGCTCGGCGAGAAGACATCGATCTCCTGCATCTGACTGGCGCCCCGCTCAGTGTCAGCGAAGTGGCCCTGCAAGGCTTCGATCTGCCGTTCGACAACGCGATCTCCGACGCTCCTGCAAGCTACAACATGCTCAGTCGCCACGCAGCTGGCCCAGGGGGAAGCCCTGGGTATCAGTACGACCGGCGCGCGGTACTGACTGCCATCCGCGCTTATCATCAGACTGAGCCAACAGATTCGGGGCTCGCCTGATGAGCATCTCGATCTCCAATATTGGGTGGAACGCGGATGAGGACGATGCGATCGGACAACTTCTTGTCGAACTCGGCATTCGCTACATCGATGTTGCACCAAGCAAATACTTTCCCGCACCTGCAGAAGCCAGCGACACGGCAATTGCCAGGATCCGACGCTCGTGGGAAGCAATCGGCGTCGACATCATCGGGATGCAGTCGCTGCTGTTCGGCACGGAAGGCTTGAATATCTTTGCTTCAGCCGATGTCCAGCTGCACATGCTTGAGCATCTTCGCCACGTGTTCCGGATTGGATCCGGCCTGGGCGCAACACGCGCTGTTTTTGGCTCGCCACGCAATCGCGACAGAGGATCCCTGCCCCTGAGGCGAGCAAATGAAGCAGGTGCTGAGTTCTTCCATCGCCTGGGTGAATCTGCCCGTCTGGAGGGCATCACGCTCTGCCTTGAGCCCAATCCTGAATGCTATGGCGCCAACTTCATGACCCACACGGAATCCACGGCCGACGTCGTACGCCTGACAGGCCACCCGTACGTCAGGATGCAGTTCGACACCGGCTCGATATTCATCAACAAGGAAGACCCTGCAGAACTACTGCGGCGGCACGCCGACATCATCGGTCATGTCCACCTGAGCGAGCCGGGGCTGGCCCCTCTGGGTACGCGGGATAGCGATCATGCATCGATGGCCACGCTGTTACGCCGGCATCTGGGCGATGTTCCACTGACAATCGAGATGCTGCGCCCGGATGGCGGTGAACGTGAAATCAGGGCGTCTCTGGAATTCGCGCTTGGCCACTATCGGTCACAGGACCGCGGAGCCTTGTCATGAACAAGTGGCTGATCCTGTTCATCGGCATTCTCTGCAATGCGGGTGCAAGTGCCCTCATCAAGGTTGCCGTCAGTGCGCCACGGCAGTTCCCCTCGCTTGCCGATCCAATGGGGGCACTGCGCAACTGGCCCTTCTGGACCGGCCTGGCCCTCTACGGCGGCGCCTTCATGCTGTACTCCATGTCATTGGCACGCCTTCCGCTCAATGTTGCCCATCCGATCTCCACGGCAGGCGCCATTGCCCTGGTCGCTTGCGTTTCGATGATCGCATTCCGGGAGCCTATGCCTTGGACCACCGTGGCAGGCATCGCACTGATACTCTCCGGTGTCGTTCTGATTACCGTTCACGCCCCCTGAAACGTCGACAGTGACTTCCGCAATGACCCCCCTCACTACGCCCCCTCGGCCGGCCGGATACAGCGTGGATTGGCAGATTCCGGCCTTTACGGAGACGCTGCTGCGAGGCAAGAGCCACGATTATGCCGTTGTCATTCCCGTGATCAACGAAGGAGAGCGCATCCGCGCACTGCTGTCCCGGATGCACGAGATCGGTATTTCCTCCATCGCCGACATCTTCATCGTTGACGGTGGCAGCAGTGACGGCTCGTTGGATGAGACCTTTCTCAAGAGCTGCGATGTGACTGGACTGCTCATCAAGACCGGTCCCGGCCGGCTCAGCGCACAGTTGCGCTGCGCCTATGCGTTCTGCCTCAGCGCCGATTACCAAGGCATCGTTACCATTGATGGCAACAACAAGGACGAGCCCTCCCCCATCCACAGGTTCATCGAAGCACTCGAAGAGGGCACGGACTTCGTGCAGGCTTCCCGCTTCATATCGGGCGGCATGGCCGAGAACACCCCCTTGTCGCGCTATGCCGCGATCCGACTCATCCACGCACCGCTACTGAGCCTGTTTTCTGGTTTCCGCTGGACCGATACCACCCAAGGCTTCCGCGCCTACAGCCGCGCGCTGCTGGAGGATCCAAGCGTGGGCGCCTTCCGCGATGTATTCAACGGATACGAACTGCTGGCCTATCTCTCATATCGCGCACCTCGCCTGGGCTTTCGCTGCAAGGAGCTGCCAACCACACGAAGCTATCCAAAGGGCGAAGTTCCTACCAAGATCAGCAGCTTCCGTGGCAACCTCCAGGTTCTTCGCGTGTTGTTTGCGACGATTTCCGGCTGCTACAACCCCACCAAGGCGCCGCGCTCATGAGCCTCAACCCGAACGGCACGCGACGCCTGGACTGGACCGCATGGGTCGCCTGGGGACTGGGTGCAGCCTCGCTCCTTGCGTTGATTGCATACCAGTACCGCCTGCTGAATTTCATGCAGTACGGCGACGAATCCGAGACCATTGTCGCGGCAAAGATGATGGTCGCCGGTAGCAACCTGTATCGGGATTTCTTCAATCACCATGGCCCGCTGACATTCCTTCCCGGCATGCTTGTGGAGCTGCTTGGCGGCCACACAGTAGCGGCACATCGCATTTTCATTGACTTCCTGCAGTTGATCGCTCTGGCGAGCCTGTTCTTCTCGCCATTGATCACTGGCAGACACGTGGTAGTCCGTGTCACTTATGTGCTTGTGGTCGCGACCATCTACGTCGCAGTGCTTCCCGCCGGCTTCGGTCATACCTATATCTACCAGGTGATGTCCGGGCTGATGCTTACCATCGCCCTTTCGGGCTGGTTGCTTCCGCTTCTGGACGATGTTGGGGCGCAAGGAAGCACGAGAACGATCATCGGCAGCGCGCTGATTGCGTGTCTACCTTTTCTGGCGATCACCTATGTTCCTACTTCCGCAGCGCTCCTGATTGCATCGCTGCACCGCGACAACTGGCGCAGAGTGGTGTTCGGTGCTTCAGCCGCTGTGGTCCTGAATCTGATCTTCCTTGCCTCGACCGGATCGCTGCGCGGTTACCTGGCCTTCCACATATATCTCAACGCTACCGTCCTGCCGCTCTTTAACGAAGGCCAGGCTGCGCCGCTCCTCCAGAATGCCTTTTTCGCAGCCACATCCGACCTGGGCAGTCTCCTTCAACTTGTGCTGGTGGTCGGTTCGCTGGCATTTGCCGCCGGACTCAAGAAGGGTTTTCCCTGGCGCCATGTACTGGTGGGCCTGGCCATCGGCTCCCTCCTTCTGCGAGGGCTGGCGTTCCACGGGCTGAGCTATCAATACGCAGCACTTGCCTTGCCCCTGCTTCTGGTGGCCCGACTGGATGACCGCAGCGTGGCAATGCGCGGGATGCTGCTGATACTGAGTACCGTTCTTCTGGCCCGGCTGGTGACTGGCGGACAAGACGAGCGCGCGCATATCGCGAAGTATCGGATCCCAGAGACCACCGAGTTCTCGCGACTGGCCAAAGCCCTGACCCAGCCCGGTGACAGGGTCCTTGCATACTCGTTCCAGAACTACGAGTACATCGCTTCGGATCGACTGCCGGCGTCGGGCTATTACTTCTACTTCCCCTGGCAACAGAAGTATCTGGAGCATCCGGTGCTGGGAATTCGCATCGACCCTTGTGAAGACATCAATACGGTCAAGCCCAAGGTCGTGATGCTGCATGAGTGGAAGGTATGGGACCGATTCGAATGGTCCAGCTATGGCGGCTGCATCTCCAGCGCGCTGGCCCGCGACTATGTTCGACTGCCCCACACCATCTACTACGTCCGCAGCGACATCGCGGCTGCGGAGGGCCTGGTGGGCGGATCGGCCGACACCTTTGGTGCGAGTGCGCAGGTCGTTAAGGGTGACCAGATCAAGGTTCGGGACGAGGTAGCTGCCAACGATCGAACGGTTCGTTCGGTCGGCGCCCTGATGGGAACCTACGGACGTCGCAATGAGGGCATCGCAGCGCTCGTGGCCACGCTCCCGGACGGAAGCACGAAGGTGCTCTCCAGAATGCCCTTGGCAGACATGCAGGACAATGCCTACGCGTATTTCGATGTGCCCGCGGGTACCCACGACAAGCTCTCCATCCAGTTCGTGGAGGGCGGTGGTGTGAGCTTCTGGGAGGCCGGAGAAGCCGGCGACGCCAAGCGCGCCTGCGTCGTGGTGGAGTATTCCACCGGCCCCACATACCGGGTTCCGGGCTGCCCCGTCGACTTCAGCCGCGTGGGGACTGCACTGCCTTCGCCACGATGAGGCGCCTGGCAAGCGAGTCCACGGAGCCCTGGCCGGCACCGGAGCGGCCCATCGGCGGGTTCGTCCAGGGAGCCGTGGCCCCTGGGACTCGCCGACCCGCGCCAAGGTGCCGCCACCCCAGCCATCGGCTTGGTCAAGCCGTGACAAGCCAGCAGGCGTGCCCGTCGTAGGAGGCACGCAGTCCCTCTGCAGGCGGCCCAAATGGCGTTTTCGGCATAGTGCGTCGCAAACGCCCGTTATACTTACGATTTCGCCCACACGGGATGGGACTGCCCCATGAACGCGCCCCGCCCCTTTCCAGCCGGAGCCTCCAGCAAGTGAAGTCCACTCCACGCGCCCTCTGCGTCGACCTCGACGGCACCCTGCTCCGCTCGGACATCCTGTACGAATCGTTGTTGGCGCTGCTCGCCCACAACCCCCTTTACCTGTTCCTGGTTCCCTTCTGGCTCATGCGCGGCAAGGCCTACGTGAAGCGCCAGTTGGCGTCGCGGGTGCAGTTGCCGGCCGAAACGCTGCCCTATGACGAGCGCGTGCTGGAGATCCTGCGCACCACCACGCAGCGCCCGCGCGTGCTGTGCACGGCCTCGGACCGACTGCTGGTACAGCCCATCGCCGACCATCTTGGGTTGTTCGAGGAAGTGATGGCCAGTGATGGCCAGATCAACCTGTCTGGCAGCAACAAGGGCCAGGCACTGGCGGCGCGCTTCGGGGAACGCGGCTTCGACTACATGGGCAACGGCAGTGTCGACCTGAAGGTCTGGGCCCATGCCGGTGGTGCGTTGGTCGTCAACAATGGTGTCGGCTTGGCCCGCGCGGCAGCCGGACAGACCGAGGTACTGGCCCACCTGCCCTCGCAGAACGGCGGCCTGCTCACCTGGGTCAAGGCGCTGCGCGTCTATCAGTGGCTGAAGAACCTGCTGGTGCTGGTACCGCTGCTGACTGCCCACCGCTTCTTCGATCTAACCTCGGTCATCGATGCCGGCGTCGCCTTCCTGGCCTTCGGGCTATGCGCATCGGGCGTCTACCTGCTCAATGACCTGCTGGACCTGACGCCGGACCGGATGCACCCGCGCAAGCGCAAGCGTCCGTTTGCGGCTGGCAAGCTGCCGCTGCTGCATGGCCTGCTGGCGGCGCCGCTGATCACCTTGGCCGGTTTCGCGCTGGCACTGGTCTGCAGCCCGGCCTTCGCCGGCGTGTTGCTGTGCTACTACGTGATGACCTTGAGTTATTCCCTGAAGCTCAAGCGCATCGTGATGATCGACGTGGTGATGCTGGCCGCGCTGTACACCGTGCGCATCATCGGCGGCGCGGTGGCTATCGGCTCGGAGCTCTCGTTCTGGCTGCTGGCATTCTCCATGTTCGTGTTCCTCAGCCTCGCCATGCTCAAGCGCTATACCGAACTGGCATCGGCGCTGGCCAATGGCAAGGAAATGGCCATCGGCCGCGGCTACTCGGTGGCCGATCTGCCACTGGTGCAGTCGCTGGGCGCGGCCGCCGGCTACATCGGCGTCCTGGTGTTCGCGCTGTACATCAACAGCCCCGAGAGCTTGGAGCTGTATACCAATCCCAAACTGCTGTGGCTGCTGTGCCCGATCCTGCTGTACTGGATCAGCCGCATGTGGATCGTTTCCCATCGTGGTGACATGCATGACGACCCGATCGTGTTCGCGGCGATGGATCGTGGTAGCCAGATCGTCATCGCGCTGTGCGTGCTGATCGTCCTGATCGCGATATGACCCTGGTCAGCGGCGCATCCTGGGGGCGTTACCCGCGCGTACAGCAGCGCGTGGTCCCCGTGCTCGATCGCCAGGATGGCCTGCCGCTGCCTGACGACGGCAGCGTGCTACCGCACGGCAATGGCCGCAGTTACGGCGACAGCTGCCTGAATCCGGATGGGACCCTGCTGGCCAGCCGGGCGCTGGATCGCTTCATGACGTTCGACCCGGCAACCGGCATCGTCCGCTGCGAAGCCGGGGTAACCTTGGCCGACGTCATCGACATCGCCCTGCCCAACGGCTGGTTCCTGCCGGTCACGCCCGGCACGCGCTATGCCACTGTAGGCGGAGCGATTGGCAACGATGTGCATGGCAAGAACCATCATCGTGCTGGCACGTTCGGCCATCATGTCCGCCGGCTGCAGCTGCTGCGCAGTGACGGCACGCGACTTGAGCTGGCACCTGGCGACTCCAGCGGACTGTTTGAAGCGACCGTGGGCGGCCTCGGCCTGACAGGCTTCATCACTTGGGCCGAGCTGCAGCTGCGGCGCGTCCCCGGCCCCTGGATCGAGACCGAATCGATCCGCTTCGACAACCTCGATGAATTCTTCAGCCTGTCGCGGGAATCCGCTGAGGGCTTCGAGTACACCGTGGCCTGGATCGACTGCCTGGCCCGTGGCAAGCACCTGGGCCGCGGGCATTTCCTGCGCGGGGACCATGCACCGGGCAATGCACAGGCCGCTACACCCAGCTCGGCCCCGCGCCGCAGCATGCCGGTGGTACCGCCGGTGTCGCTGGTCAACCGACTGACGCTGCGTCCGTTCAATACGCTGTATTACTGGCGGCAGCCAGCACGTCGCGCGCGCGCGGTCTCGCACTACCAGAGCTATTTCTACCCGCTGGACGGCATCAACCACTGGAACCGCATGTATGGCCCACGCGGCTTCCTGCAGCACCAGTGCGTGCTGCCGCCCGCCACCGCGCGCGACGCCACCGCTGCACTGCTGGGCGAAATCGCTCGCGGCGGGCGTGGCTCGTTCCTGGCGGTACTGAAGGAGTTCGGCGACCGGCCCTCCCCGGGCCTGCTGTCATTCCCACGACCGGGCACCACCCTGGCGTTGGATTTCCCCAACGACGGCCCAGAGCTGTTGAAGATGCTCGACCGCCTGGACCGCATCGTCAGTGAGGCGGGTGGCGCGGTTTATCCAGCCAAGGATGCGCGCATGTCCGGCGCCCTGTTCCGCCAGGCCTTCCCGGCCTGGGAAGCCTTCTCCCGCTACATCGACCCCCGATTCTCATCCGGCTTCTGGCGCCGGGTGATGGAGTAAGCATGCAGAAGATCCTGATCATCGGTGCCACCTCGGCCATCGCCGAGGCCGTCGCCCGCCTGTATGCCGCCCGCGCGGCTGCAATCTATCTGGTCGGTCGCAATGCCGGCCGATTGGACACCATCGCCGCCGATCTGCGGGTGCGCGGTGCGCAGCGCGCCGAGTATGGCGTGCTCGACGTCAACGATGTGACCGCCCACGGCACGCTGCTCGATGCGGCCTGGAACACGCTGGGCGGTATCGACACCGTGCTCATCGCGCACGGCACCCTGCCCGACCAGGCCGCCTGTGACGCCTCGGTCGAGCTGTCGCTGCGCGAGTTCGCCACCAACGGCACGTCCACCATCGCACTGTCAGCGGCGCTTGCGCAGCGCCTGCAGCCTGGCGCCACCCTGGCGGTCATCTCCTCAGTTGCAGGCGACCGCGGCCGCGCCAGCAACTATCTGTACGGGAGTGCCAAGGCGGCCGTCACCGCCTACCTGAGCGGCCTCGGCCAGCGCCTGCGCCCGGCCGGCATCAATGTGCTGAATATCAAGCCCGGCTTTGTCGATACGCCCATGACCGCCGCGTTCAAGAAAGGCGCCCTGTGGGCCACCCCAGACAAGGTCGCCGCCGGCATCCTCAGGGCCATCGGCAAGCGCAAGGCGGTGGCCTACCTGCCCGGTTTCTGGTGGGCAATCATGATGATCATCAAGAACATTCCCGAATTCGTCTTCCGCAGGATCAAGCTCTGACATGACCGACAAGCACGCCAAGATTGTCATCACCGGTGCCGCCGGCCTGGTCGGCCAGAATCTGATCGTCGAGCTGAAGCAGCAGGGCTACACCCAGCTGGTGGCCATCGACAAGCACGCACACAACCTGCACATCCTGCAGGACCTGCATCCGGACGTGCGCATACTGCACGCTGACCTGGCCGAGCAGGGCACTTGGGCGGCCGAGTTCAACGGCGCCGCCTGCGTGGTGCAGTTGCATGCGCAGATCACCGGCAAGACCACCGACCTGTTCGTGCGCAACAACATCACTGCCACCAGCCACGTGCTGAAGGCCACCCAGGACGCCGCCGTGCCCTACATGGTGCACATCAGCTCGTCGGTGGTGAACTCGGTTGCAAAGGACGATTACACCAACACCAAGCGCGAGCAGGAAGAAATGGTGGTCGCCAGCGGCCAGCGCCATTGCGTGCTGCGTCCGACGCTGATGTTCGGCTGGTTTGATCCCAAACACTTGGGCTGGCTGTCGCGCTTCATGGCGCGCACGCCGGTGTTCCCGATTCCGGGCGATGGCAGATTCATGCGCCAGCCGCTGTACGAACGCGATTTCTGCCGCTGCATCGCCAAATGCATCGAAACCGAGCCGGACGGCCAGGTATTCGATATCGTGGGCGATACCCGCGTGGACTACGTCGACATCATCCGCACCATCAAGCGCGTCAAGAAGCTGCGGACGTTGATCGTGCACATTCCAATTGGCTTTTTCGCCTTCCTGCTGAAGACCTATTCGATCTTCAGCAACAAGCCGCCCTTTACCGCCGACCAGCTCAAGGCACTCAGTGCCGGCGATGATTTCAAGGGCATCGATACCCAGGTTGTGTTCGGGGTTCGGCAGACGCCGTTCGAAGACGCCATCCGCGAAAGCTACACCGACCCGCGCTACAGCCATATCGTGCTGCAGCGCTGACCCAACAGAACAGACGGAAGATCATTCGAATGAGCAATTTCGCCATCATCGGCAGTGGCCCCATGGGCCTCATGGCAGCCATGGAGCTGCTGAAGCAGGGTCACCAGGTCGACGTCTACGAACGTGACGATCGTATCGGCGGCATGTCGGCGGACTTCGATTTCGATGGCCTGCGCATCGAGCGCTACTACCACTTCATCTGCAAGACCGACTACCCGCTGTTCAAGCTGCTCGATGAGATGCAACTGTCCGATCGCCTGCACTGGACGGATACCAAGATGGGTTACTACTACGAAGGCAAGCTGCACAAGTGGGGAACGCCCTTCGCGCTGCTGGGCTTCCCACATCTGGGCCTGATCGACAAGGTCCGCTATGCCCTGCACGTCATGCACACCAAGGGCATTCAGGACTGGACAGCACTGGACAAGGAGAACGCGCGCGACTGGATCACCCGCTGGATCGGGCGCAAGGCCTACAAGGTGATGTGGGAAAAGGCGTTCGCGCTGAAATTCTTCGAGTACCAGAACAAGCTGTCGGCATCGTGGATCGGCACCCGTATCAAGCGCGTAGCGCTGTCGCGGCGCAACCTGTTCAACGAAAGCATGGGCTACCTGGAAGGCGGCTCGGCTGTGCTGCTGGAAAAAATGGCTGCCGACGTGAAGCGTCGGGGCGGCCGCATACTGGTGTCGAAACCGATCGAGGAAGTGACGTCGGTGGAAGGCAAGGTCACCGGCATCCGCACGCCGGATGGCCACCACGCCTATGATGCGGTGGTCTCCACCGCACCCATCCAGTACGTGCCGAAGATGGTACCGGGTCTGCCCAAGGCTTTCGCCGAACAGGTCGCTGCCATCGAGAACATCCCAGTGGCCTGCGTGATCCTGAAGCTGTCGCAGCCGGTCAGCGAAAACTTCTGGATGAATATCAGTGATGACCGCATCACCATCCCGGGCCTGATCGAGTACAGCAATCTCAATCCGGGCAAGGGACCGGGCGAGCACATCGTGTACGCGCCGTACTATATGCCCAAGACCCACCCGAAATGGCAGTGGAGCAACCAGCAGCTGATCGACGAAGTGATCAGCTACCTGCCGATGATCAACCCGGCATTCAAGCCGGAGTGGATACGCGCAACCCATTGCCATCGCTATGAGTTCGCGCAGACCATCTGCCCGCCCGGGTTCCAGGACATGCTGCCGGCGATGAAGACGCCGCTGCAGGGCTTCTTCATGGCAGACACCGCCTACTATTACCCGGAGGACCGCTCGATCAACGAGAGCATCGCCGTCGGTCAAACGTTGGCCAAGGTTGCCGCCCAGGGAGCCGCTACCCGGTGAAGGCCCCGGTCCTGTCACGCCAGTTCGTCTTGTTCCTGGTAGCAGGCGGACTGGCCGCCGCGGTCAACTTCTGCTCGCGCATTGCGTTCAGCCACTGGCTGCACTATGTGCCCGCCATCGTGATCGCGTATTGCTTGGGAATGATTACCGCGTTTACGCTGAACAAACTGTTCGTCTTCAATGAGGCCAGCAACCGCCTGCACCACCAGGTACTGTGGTTCATCGTGATCAACCTGGCGGCGGTAGCGCAGACGGTGGTGATCAGCCTGCTGCTGGCCCGCTGGCTGCTACCTGCACTGGGCATCGATTTTCACAACGAAACCATCGCCCACGCCGTTGGCGTCGCAGTGCCCGTGATTACCAGTTATATCGGACACAAACGCTTTTCCTTCCGCACGTGAGAGCGGCCCTCTACTTCCGATAGCATCCTCGATTGACGGCGGCCACCGTTGCCGCCGTCAGCCCAGGAGCAAGGAAACGAGTCTCGGTACCGCTGCGATCACCCCTGATCGCGGCGGTGCACGCTGAGTACCTTCGTCGTGCAGAGCAGTGTCCTGCCGTCCTTGTCCTGGATCACGTGTATCTGCGCTTCGTTCGGCATCCTGCTTGTATCGATGATCGCCTCATAGCCAGCAAATCCGAGCCCTGCCTGACTGAAACCAGCGGCAACATCGGTTCGCGGCACGCGAATGGCCTCGATCCGGTAGGACGTCTGGTCAGCACCGGTCAACAGCAACGCGGCCGTATCATTCGCCACACCCGTGGCCGTATCGATGGCTGCCCATCCGGTGATCGTGGCCATCCCTGCTGGAAGCGCCACACTGGAAGCGCTCACCTGCCGGCGATTCACCTCGTCGATATTGCATTCCCCTCCCTGCTCGTAGGAAGAAGGCTGCTGGGCGACCTGCCATGCCGGCGTCAGCAATGAATCCGCCTCGGGTGCGGCTGGAATGTCCAGCTGGGAAAAGCCCACGCGATAACCGGCGCGCCACAACATGCTGGTACCTCGATCACCACTGACCTTCAACGACTTCACTCGTCGCCCCTTCAGCAACGCCTGCCAATTGCTTGACCGCAGTGCAATGAAATCCTTCGCGCTTCCAACCGTCGGTGAAAGCAAGAAGCCGGACTGGGTCATGCCGGAGACCAGCCGATAGTCCGCCGTATCACCGTTCTCAAACGTTACCCGCAGTGACAGCTTGGGCGCCTTGAAGAGCGTGGAGACCAGTCTCCCCACCAGAGTGGGACGAATATCCATCGTGACCCACACCGGCTTCTCCCAACCGGGGACCTCGATATCCTGACCAAGGGTGGCCTGCCGCTCAATTGGACGGGCAGGCCTCAGCGTCGGCGTGGGGCGCTCAGGACGTTCAAGTACCGCATAACCAGCGTCCAAAGCCGTGGGATTGAAGCTGCCAAGCAAGGAAAGCCAGCTGGCGCCATCATCGAGTGCCGGGTATCGGTGATCAATCGGATCGACCGTGAAGTACACGCGATGTGGCGGACGCGTGGCCAGATGCTGCGCATTGGCCTGGATCAGCCCGGGGGTGTAGGCCGAGTAGCTCTGCAGGATGGGACGCGGCTTCCATTGCGCACCCGCGCCAAGCAGCGCCCCCAGATCCACCGGATAGACGTCAGCATCACCGGTGTAACCGGCAAAGGGGGGGCGCTTGCCAATCGCAGCGGTAATGCCCGCATAGCGTTCCGGCAACACATCGGGGGCCATCAGCCGCTGCGAGATACCGTGAACCGGCATGCGCACCATTTCGGCGAATCGCGCCGTTGAGCCAGCCCATGTCACCGGCGTATAGGTCCGGGTAACCCCGCCCCAACCGATCAAGGCAATAAGCAACGCCCCGACGCCCCAGCGCACATCCAGCGTGAGGCAGAGCAGCAGCCCCACGTAGGCCAGTGCGACGGCCGCCACGAACGCATGCTCGTCGTGGCGGACGAAACCGGATTTGAAGGACACAAACAGGTACGCAGCCAGCATCAGGGGCATGTACCAATAGCGACGCAGGGATGTGCGCAGCGAAATGCACAGCAGCACCAGAGCAACGGCCGCGAATACGAAGATGTCGCGTAGATTGCCGACAACCGACATGGCATCCGTGTAGCCCGAGACGATGGGCGCCTGCGCAAGGAAATAGCCCGGCAGATCGAGCAGCCGTTGCCCCGTGAGTGCCCAGACGCCGATGATCGCAACCAGCTCAACCACCACGACCATGACGGCCGTACGCCGGCAACTGCGCCAGCAAAGCAGCACACTGACGATCGTCGCCATGGCCAACAGCAGCCCAAAATTGCCTTTTACCAGAGGCAGAATCGCGGCAGCGGCCGCCAACAGACACAGGGCCAGCGTGAAGGGCCTGCCACGCTCCAGGCCTCGCTGGACAACGAATGGCAGCAGGACCGGAACGAACAGGTACACCGCATCGCGCCCCCAGGCCAGACTGATCACGATGGGCAGAACAAGCAGCAGGGCACGCCTGCGCGGAGCCGCGGCAGCATAGAGTCCGGCGAACAATGCCGCCGCGATCAACAGCGAGCCGGCCAACATCATCCAATCCGTCGCCGGGTGGTAGACCCGGGTATAGATCGATGCCAGCGGCCCAAAGGTGAAGACTATGTCCTTTCCGAATCGGAGATGCTCAGCCGTGGCGATATTCATCGCCTCGTTCCAGGAGCCATCCAAGCCTGGGAACGGCATGTACGGTGCGAACGGGGTGAGCATCAGAAGCGTGAGAAGGCACGCGGCCGCCGACGCAAGGTGCTGCCAGACTGCCGTTGTCTCTCCGCTGTACCGCGCTTTTCTGCTTTGCTGCATGGTCTTCCTGCCAGGTTGCGCTTGGATCCCAGGCACGACGAACAGGCCAAAAATCGCGCTATGCGCCAACCATTGACACAATCGACCCACCGTAGGCAATCAGCGTTTTCGTGACCGGGTGCGACCCCTATGTGCCGAAACGCTGCCTCTCGTCGACCGGGGATACACCGGATTGCCCCCTATGCCGCTTGATTCATTGTAAACGACCGTTTACGACGCGTGCTGGCTATAATCGCCCATTGCTAGAATCTCCTCAAAGCCCTCGCGTGTCCGCCTGATGCCCCTACCGACAAGCCTGTCACTGGAGCGGTCGTCGCGCTCGCTCCGAGAGCAGATTTCCTTCTTCCTGGTGATCCTGTTCGCCCTTGCGTACAAGTGCAACGATGCGCTCAGCACCCCCCAGTTCTGGGCCGAAGACGCCACGGTGTTCTTCAGCGATCAGTTCGGCCATGCGTGGCCTCAGCTGTTCTCGCCTTATGCGGGCTACCTGCATACCCTGCCGCGGTTGGTCGCCTGGGCCGCCTCCTGGCTGAGCCCCGGCAAGGCGCCGCTGATCTACAACGCAGCCGCCATCGTCCTTTGCGCCCTTGCCATCGCCCTTACCTGCCGTAGATTGCGCAACTATCTGCCTCCATGGATCGTCGCCCTGTCGTTCCTGGCCGTCCCGACCAGCGGCGAAATCTTCGGCACCATCACAAATGCGCAATGGTTCCTGCAGTTCACCATGGCGGCTTACTGCCTTGCGCCCGCGCAGGAGAAGTCATCGACACGCGCCTCGTGGCTGCGCGCAGTGGGCATTCTGCTGATCTCGCTGACTGGCGTGTTCTCTACCCTGCTGCTGATCGTCGTCGCCGGGATCGCAGCAGCCGGCTGGCTGGCCAAACGCCTGTCCATGGCCCCTTTCGGCGGGACTTTGTCCCGCTTCATTGCCAGCCGCGATGCATATGCCGTGGGGCCCCTCGTGGTCGGCGCTCTGGTTCAAGTCTGCGTGCTGGTGACCCATCCACCGGGCGAGCACGAGGTGGTGCAACCACTGCTGCCAGCGTTCAAGTCCACCTTCACCCAAATCGTTCCCATCCACACATTCGGCAGCGACTTCCTGACCGGGACGACCTGGCTGTTGCTTTATGCCGGGGTCCTTGCCGCCTTGCTGTGGTCACGCAAGGTCGACGGACACGCGCGCTTGGTGGTGCTGGGCTTTCTTGCCTTGGCCGCCGTCGAGTGCTTTGCACCCATGCTGCGGATAGCCGACCTCACGCCCATGTACTCCCTGGGCGCAGCTGACCGCTATTTCTACCTGATGAAGGTAGTCGCCTGGTGGGCGTTGTGGCTGGCCCTGAACAACGGCACCAAGCGCAGCCGCCTCGATGCCACGCTGACAACCACGGCACTCATCATGCTTGTGGCCGTCACCAACACCCAGTACCTGCGACGCCCATCGCTCGTCGATCTCAATTGGCGGGGTCATTCCTCAGTACTTGACCAGCCCGGTACGCATACGATTCCGGTCAACCCGGGCTGGAGCATCACGGTCAACGTCAGCGCGCCGACGCCCCCATAGGCGCGCCTGAAAAGAGCTCACGCCGTAACAGGCCGATGCTCAAGGCCTCAGCTTCCAACCATCGTCCTTAGCCTGCGTGCCACGCGGTGGGCGAACGTGGCCGATTTGCGCACAGTGAACACGCCCTGCGGAAGCTCCAGGGTGGCTTCGACGAATGCGATGGACTGTGCAAGGCGCCCTATCTCACGTTCGACGAAGGCCGGCGGCATGGCAGCCCAGCCATAATTGGAGGCTTCCAGCACTTCAGCATTACCCGCCACAGCGGCGTAGACGTGCTCGCCTGCGGCATATCGGCGACGTGCTTCCGCCGGGTCCGCGAACATGCGGGCATAGTCCTCTTCGTACTGGTTGCGATCATTGAGCTTGTACGAGCAAGCCTCGCAAAGTTCCAGAAAACTGTCTGTCGTAGTGGTCATGACCAGCGTGCCACCAGGTTTCAGGACACGCATTAGCTCTGCCAGCCAGAACTTCGCCGAAGGCTCGGAAAGGTGCGAGAAGACCGAAAACGCATAGATGACGTCGAAGTAGCCGTCGTCGTACTCGAGCTTGGCATTGGGCTGGATGACGCTCAGATTGCCCGGAACACCGGTGGACCTCGCCACGTCCAGAATGTCCTTGTCCACATCGACGCCGTGCAGGTTGCCTGCATCGACATCGTTGAGGAAGAAGCGAATGATGCGCCCCCAGCCTACGCCGAAGTCCAGAACCGTAGAATCGCGACGGAGAGCATAGCTCCCCGCTTTCACCTGCCGGTAAAAATGGAACGCCTCCGCAAGCGCCGCCTCATTGGACTTTCCAACAAAGACTTCCTGCTGGTATGCCGTTGGAAACCCAGGCAGCCCCAGCGAGGGATCGCTGATGGAACCGACAATTCGTTCATACCACGATTGATCATCCATCCTGCAATCCCATAGTTTGAAAGTCATGAAGGTAGAACTGAAATTCCTTGAGTCGCGTAGTCTTCGTGGCAAAGCGGCGTGCCGGGCAACCGGGTCGTGGCAGCAAAATATCCCGCCTGCTCGATCCACAGCACGAAGAGCCGCTCGATCACATGGGCAAGCGTGGCATCGAACTGCCCCGCCTCCGGATCGAACTCGCTCAACCCGATGCTGCGGTCACGCAACGCCTGCAATGCAGCCGGTCGGACCCAGAACATGGTACCGGCAAAGAAGCCGAGTCGGATGCGTGCGTCCTCGACTCCCGTCTCGGCAGCAAGGCGACGCAGGCGCTCTTCGTTGCCGCCCCAGAAGCGAGCATTGCAGACGTAGGCATGCTCGGGTCCGACGATGCCGCATCCCGGCTCCTGCTTGAACGCCTGCAGGATCTTCAGCACGGTATGGGAGGATCCCAGCAATGACTTCATCAGTTCATCGCGCCATTGACCACCAGCGCCATGATAGACACTCTTCTTGGAGTGGATTTTGCATACCGCGTCGTACCGCTCCAGCAGCCCGGTGTTGAGCAGGCTGACGAACGGCCCCACGTCGCGGCCGATGTTGGGATGAACGAAGACGAATGCGCGCACATGGCGCTCTTCAAAGAAGCGCACCGCCAGCCGACGATCGGCAAGTGATTTCACTGACACGAACACGTCGTGGTCGGCAATCAGATTGCGCATGTAGCCGTGGATCGATTCGATCAGATCCATATGGTAAAGGTGCAGCACGATGGCGAATCGCGCTTTCAACTTGTCGGCGGGGATGGCCCCCACACCGTAGCGCTGCAGCTCTTCCTGCGTCGGCCCAGTTGACTGGGTCGCAATCAAAGGCATCACATTGCTGCGCGTCTGGCGCATTCGCGACACTTCTTTTTCGACCTTTGCCAGCATCGTTGGATCGGCGATCAGGTTGGACAGGCCGACGTCGTTCACGCCATTGGGATCATCGCGAAGCACTTCGGTCTTGATAACGCCGAACTGCCGGTACAGGTCGTCCCACAGGTAGTGAACGGGGTTGGCCTGCTGTAGTTCAAACTTGCCGGGAGCGGCGGCCAGGCCATCGCGCTCCCGCTTGCGCTTCACGCGCTCGGCCAGTTTGCGTAGACCGGCAGCATCGGGTTCGAATGCCGAGGCAATTCGCACCCCATGATGCAGCAGCCACTGTGTCAGCCCGATCTCATAGGAAAGAATGATCTCCCACTTGTCATCGAGCACGCGCACATCGCTCCAGAACTGATGAAAGTACTGGCTGAAGAAAACGTCCTTGCGGAATACCATGAAATACGATTGCAGGTGTCGGCTGACCTGCTGCGACTCGGTCATGGACCACGCACCGCATTCCACGCCCTGCATCTTCGCGAAGGCACGATCCATGCCCTCGGGATCGATCATCAGCACACTGTCATTTGCGATGATCAACTCGTCGTAGGCATACAATGCCTCTACCGCCAGCACACCGGTCCGGAACGAGTAGAAATCGTATCCAACGTTCTCGCGGACGATGACCGTGATGCGCTCGTCCAGGCCCACGGCCTGGTCTGCGTCGAGACGTGTCGACACCAGCACTACACGCTCTGCGTGCCGCAGCAGGTTTTCGAGCAACCGGCGCGTGAAGTCAGTCAACCGGCCTTCGGCGTCGAAGTGGGCAACAACTGCAACGCGACGGATGGAACTCATGCGTGCCACGCGTGATAGGCGCGCACCGCGAAGGAACGCAGGCGGGGGAAAGGCCGCAGGCACCGGCCGATGAAGGCCCGCAGGCCCGGCTTCGGAACCGAGGAAATTCCCTGTGGATTGGTACGGCGCACCTCGGCAGAGAGCAGAACCACATCGTTGACCAGGCGTTCGCGATCGTCCAGGAGCGCCTTCATGCGCTCGCCACCGAGTGCGCGCAGCAGCGCCTCGTCCTTCATCAGTGCCTCGTCACTGCCCACGCCGTTCAGCGCCGCATGGGTCGCTTCCAGGTAGGCCAGCCCGTGCTTGAGGTCCGGCTCCAGGTGGCAGCCCTCGCCCCATTCGTTCCAGGCATTGATGAACAGGATCTGGTCTTCCGGCGCGTTGTTGACGCGGGTGTACTCGACCAGACGATGCAGCCAGTACTGATAGATCGACGGAGAGGCGTCAACCAGCGTGTGCGAGGTGTGCTGGCGCCGCGCCGTATTGTCCCAAGCCGGCACGATGCCTCGATACCAGCGGAAGTCGGGCTTGGGCCGGCTGATCGACTGGGCGACCACCTTGCGGTAGTCAACAAGACCACCACGGAACTCCGGGTTGGTGATGTCGATCGGCCGCGTCAGCCGGTTCTCTGCACCGATGAACGTATGCGGCGGGAACTCGGCCGCTGCGTCATAGCCCCAATCCCGCGGATCGACGATGCCATAGAACTGCACTGCCACCAGATGGATCTCGCCCACGCCGTTTTCGCGGGCCACCTCGCGCCAGCGCGCGACCGTTTCCTTCGCATCCGGGAACAGGTCAGCGCGGTAGACCAGCAGCATGGGCTTGCCATCCACCTTGATCGCGCGGCGATCCTTCAGCAGCGGCAGGATATCCTCCATGAACCGCCGATCCTCATCGGCGCCATGCTTCTGCTCGAGCAGTACGTCCTTCTCGAGGCCATCCCAGGTGCGGGTCCAGTTCTCATTGGCCCAGCACACGCAGAACGGGAACTCGATGTCACTCTTGAGATAGTTGTCCAGCGGCAGCTCGAGGATGCGCCGACCATCGAACCAGTAGTAGTAGAAGCAGAACCCATGGATCCCATACAGCGAGGCCAGCTCAGCCTGCGCCCGCATGTTGTCGATCAGCCGCAGGTCATAGAAGCCCAGCTCGCGCGGGATATGGGGCTGGTAGTGGCCGACGAAGTTCGGCTTTCCCTTGGCAACATTGGTCCACTCGGTGAAGCCAGGTCCCCACCACTCCGAGTTTTCCGCGACGGGATGGTATTGCGGCAGATAGAAGCAGATCGGCTTGACGGTAGACATGTTCATCCCTAGAAAACGGTTCAACCCAATCTGCTGATGGGTCTGGAAAAAATTCATTGCCGGAGCGCTTGCCCTCTACTTCCCCTGACAGCCCAAGCACCCTGCATTTGCAACGTAACATCCTGGCCGTTGGCAGGATGTCGATCAGCGGCGCCACCACGGTTGCAGCAGCCTGTCCAACGACCGTGCCTGCGAATCCAGTCGTGGGCCCAGTGCAGCCTGCACGTCCTCAACCGTCCTGGCACGCTCCTCGGCAACGATCCGGCTCAGGTCCTCTGCCGTCACCGCACTCTGCTCGGCCCGCTCCCGCACCTGCTGTAGCTGCTGCTCAGCCTGTCGCACCTGCTCCCGGCCGTCGCGCACTTCCTGTTCCAGCTGCAGGCAACGCTGCTGCAACTCGTGCCCCAGCGTTCCGAGGCGATTGACCTCGTTGCGTGCATCCACCAGGCCGGCATTGACCCGCTCCACTTCTTCGGCGCGCTTGATATTGCTGCCCAGCGTATCGAAAAGGCGATTGATGGGAGAAAACGCGCCCGTGGCGGCGCGGGCCGCCAGGTCGGCTAACGCAGGAACACGCTGCTTGCCGACCAGCAGCACACCCAGGCCATGGGTATGGGTGAACTCGAACGCCGGGTACTGCTGGCGGATCTCGCTCCAGTACTGCCAGACACCGAAACCGCGCTCGCGGACACAGGTGTCGTGGAAGATCACCACCGCCCGGTCGGAGAGCTTGGGCAACCAGGTTTCAAAGTCCTCACGAACTGCATCGTAGGTGTGCAGGCCATCGATATGCAGCAGATCGATCGAGCCCTCTGCGAAGTAAGGAAGGGCTTCGTTGAACCGCATCCGCAGCATTTCCGAAATGCCGGCATAGTTGCGCTGCTGGTACTCGCGCAGTTCGTTGTAGATCTCGTCGCCATAGTAGCCAGCGTGCTCATCGCCCTCCCAGGTATCGACAGCAAACACCCGCGAGGTCAGCCCCTGCTCCTGCACCGCCTGGCAGAGCGCGAGGAACGAGGAGCCACGATGAGTGCCAAGTTCGACGATCGACTGTGGCTGCAGCTGCTCGACCAGCCATGAGGCAAAGGGAATGTGACCCAGCCACGCGCTCAGCGAAAGCTCGCGTGGGGAGATCAGCATGCTGTTCGACAGCGGAAAATCATTCATGGGACAGCCGGGTTCTTTGAAATGGTTGAAGGAATCAGGATGCACTGGCGGCGGCAATGAACGCTTCAACATCACTACTGCAGAGCAGTGACTCGAAGGACCGTATACGGTCGATCGGCCAGTTCCACCAGGCAAGCGCCTGCAAACGGGCGATCGTCTTCTCGTCATGACGCTTGCGCACCACCATCGCCGGATTGCCAGCGACAACCGCGTACGCAGGCACATCACGCGAAACCACGGCGCCTGCGCCAATGCATGCACCATCGCCCACGGTGACGCCGGAAACGATCATCGCGCCATGCCCGATCCAGACATCGTTGCCGATGCGGGTCGGGCCCTTGGTATGCGGGTGGCCGTCGTGGCCCGCGCCAGGGGAATTCAACGCGATGCGCAACGGATAGGTGGTCACCCAATCCAGGCGGTGCTCGCCCCCGCCAAAGATCACTACATCATCAGCGATCGAACAGAACGCACCGATCTCGATGCGCTCACCTTCCGACCACACCTTCAGCTGCGGAGAACCGTAGGTGTATCGACCGACGCTGATTCGAGGGTCATCACTGGTCAATGGGGGGATGAAACCATGGGCCTCGGTTACTGTCGGCGTGTGCGGGGCGGTCACGGCTCTTCTCCCATCCGCTGCGGCTCCCCGGTACGGACCATGGTCACTTCCTCGAACGGGATACCGACCAGACCATAGCGGAGCGTGGGCGACGCCACCCGGATCAACACAGCATCGTGCAGCCAGGCATGCTGCGTGTTGGTGTACGGGTCGCCTTCGGCGATCGAGACAGTCATCGAGTACTCGCCGTTGGGCAGCAGTGGCAGGGTGAACCGGAACGACGCCTCCAACCCGGCCCCCCCCTCCACTTCCATCGGCGGTTGGATGTAGGTGTAGGTATGTTCGCCGAACAGCGATTGCCCCAGGCGATCCTTGACGAAGAACCCGATCAGCGGGCTGGTCAGCGGGTCGTGTGCGGTCGCGCGGATCTTCAGCACCACATGCTCGCCACCGACGAAGGTAGTGAAAGGTTCACCGTCTTCGTTGCACAGGGTGACCGAATCGATGCTCGCCACGCCGGACTGCCAGCCGGCCGAATTGGCGACGTTGTCGAACAACTCGACCTTCAGGTCCTTCTCGATGCGTGCGGGCGCCGGCGTGCCGGGAGGTGCATCCGCGGCTCGGGCAGCGGCCTGGCGCGACTGCAGCTTGACGGTGTCGCCATACACTTCCTGTGAGCAGTATTCGATGTAGGCGTTGCAGGTGTCCTGCGCGGTGCCATGCATGCGCATGTCACCGCGATCCAGCCAGACGGCACTCTGGCAGAAGTTCAGCACCGAAGAGGTGTCGTGGCTGACGAACAGCAGCGTGCCGTTTTCGCGGAACTTGCGCAGGTAGCGCATGCATTTCTGCACGAAGATCGCGTCACCGACCGCCAGCGCCTCATCGATCACCAGGATATCGGCATCGACGTGAGCGATCACCGCGAATGCAAGGCGCACGTACATGCCGCTGGAATAGGTCTTGACCGGCTGTTCGAGGAAGTCACCGATATCGGCAAATGCCACGATATCGTCATACTTGCGATCGATCTCCTCGCGCGAAAGGCCGAGGATCGAGGCGCTCATGTAGACATTCTCGCGCCCGGTGAATTCCGGATTGAAGCCGGCACCGAGCTCCAGCAGCGCGGCCACCCGGCCCCGCACGGTCACTTCACCGTGGGTTGGCTGCAGGGTGCCGCAGATGATCTGCAGCAGCGTCGACTTGCCCGAGCCGTTGCGGCCGACGATACCCACCGTGTCACCACGGCGCACCTCGAAATCGACGCCCTTCAATGCCCAGAATTCGCGGTAGTACATGCCGCCGGGGCGTCCCAGCAGCCGCGACAGCCGCGGCAGGACAGCCTGCTTGAGGCGGTCCTGCGGCTGCGCGTACACCTGGAAGCACTTGGTGACACCGGACACCCGGATCGCAAGATCGTCCGGTTCGTGCGTGGATCCATTAGATGACATCGGCGAACCCCCGGCGCATTTTGTGGAAGCAGACATAGCCAAGCCATGCGACGACAGCAGCGAAGACGGCGTACTTGCCCAAGCCGATGAAATCGGGCGCCTTGCCCCAGATCAGCACTTCCCGCGACTGTTCGATGATGAACGTCAGCGGATTCAAGTAGATCCACTTGCGCATGTTTTCCGGCAGTGCGTTCACCGGATAGAACACCGGCGCCAGGAACAGCAGCACAGTGGTGAAGATGCCGGTCATCTGGCCGATGTCGCGCACGAACACGCCCAGCGCCGACAACAGCCAGGCCAGGCCCATCGTAAACAGCACCAGCGGAAACACCACCAACGGGAAATACAGTGCGGTCAAGGGCAGGACGCCACGGATCAGCAACTGCGCAAGCAGCAGCACCACCAGGGTCACAAGCGCATGGAACAACGCCGCCCCCATCGCCACCCAGGGCAGCGTATCGAGGGGGAACACCACGCGTTTGACGTAGCTGGCATTGCCCACAATCAGGCTGGGGGCGCGGTTGACGCACTCGGCAAAGATGCCGTGCACGAGGATGCCGACGAACAGGATGATCGCGAAATCACCCTTGTGTGCCACATCGCCACCCCATCGGGCATTGAAGACCACCGAGAACACGAAGGTGTACACGGCGAGCATCAGCAACGGGTTGAAGAACGACCACGCCAAGCCCATCAACGAGCCACGGTAGCGGCTGATGACCTCGCGCTTGGCCAGCTGGTAGATCAAGACGCGGTTGCCGAGAAAACTGCGCACCATCGCCAGCGGCGAAACCGAGGTCTTGGCGGACGACACGGTTATCGGATTCACGCAGCAGTACTCGCCAGCGCCCGCTCCAGATCCACCTGCAGATCCCCCAGGTCCTCAACACCCACGCTCAGCCTTACCAGTGCATCACTGATGCCCAGCTGCTCGCGGCGTGCCACCGGGATCGACGCATGGGTCATCACCGCCGGGTGGTTCACCAGGCTTTCCACCCCGCCCAGCGACTCGGCCAGGGTGAACAGTTCGGTCTTCTCGCAGAAGCGCTTGGCCGCGTCGAAACCACCCTTCAGCACGATCGAGACGATGCCGCCGTAGCCGGCCATCTGCTTGCCCGCCAGCTCATGCTGCGGGTGCGAGGCCAGGCCCGGGTAGATCACCTTCTCCACCGCCGGGTGCTTTTCCAGCCACTGTGCAAGCGCCATCGCGTTGGCGCAGTGCGCCTTCATGCGCAGCGGCAGGGTCTTCAGGCCACGCAATGCGAGGAAGCTGTCGAACGGGCCCTGCACGCCACCGATGGAGTTCTGCAGGAAGGCCATCTGCTCGGCCAGTTCGGCGTTGTCGCCGACCACGACCATGCCACCGACCATGTCCGAATGGCCGTTGAGGTACTTGGTGGCCGAATGCAGCACCAGGTCCGCGCCCAGCTCCAGCGGACGCTGCAGCATCGGCGAGGCGAAGGTGTTGTCGACCACTACGATCAGGCCATGGCGCTTGGCGATGGCGGCGACCGCGGCGATGTCCACGATCTTCAGCATCGGATTGGTCGGGGTTTCAATCCACACCATCTTGGTCTTCGGCGTGATCGCCGCTTCGAAGGCGGCCAGATCGGTCAGGTCGACGAAGCTGAAGTCCAGCGCGGCGGTGCGGCGACGCACGCGCTCGAACAGCCGGAAGCTGCCGCCATAGATGTCGTCCATCGCCACCACGTGGCTGCCGGCATCCAGCAGCTCGATCACGGTGGAGCTGGCAGCCATGCCCGAGGCGAAGGCGAAGCCGCGGGTGCCGCCTTCCAGCGAGGCCACGCAACGCTCGTAGGCGAAGCGGGTCGGGTTGTGGGTACGCGAATACTCGAAGCCCTGGTGCTCGCCCGGGCTGGACTGCGCGTAGGTCGAGGTGGCGTAGATCGGCGGCATCACCGCGCCGGTGCTCGGGTCGGGCGACTGGCCGCCATGGATGGCCAGGGTGGCCAGCGCCAGCGCGCGGTCCGGGGAAGAAGCGTTGGACATGTCGTTTCCTGATTGGCGCCGATGACCGGCGCCGTCGAAGGAGCGGGAGTCTATCAGCGCGGCCTTAACGAGCTTTGACGCGGATAAACCGGGGTTCAGCAGCGATCTGCGGCGATAAACGCCTTACTGAACGCGCCGACGCAGGTAATTCAGCAGGTCGATGCGGGTGATCAGGCCGAGGAAGGTGTCACCATCCATCACGATCGCCACCTGGCCGCGGTCGAACACCGGCAGCAGCGCCTCGATCGGCGATTTCACATCCAGCCGGTCCAGCTTGCTGACCATCGCGGTGGCCACCGGGTCACGGAAGCGTGCTTCGTCGCCGTAGACGTGCAGCAGCACGTCGCTTTCGTCGACGATGCCGACCAGCTGGTCACCGTCCAGCACCGGCAGCTGCGACACGTCATACAGCTTCATGCGCTGATAGGCGGTGGTCAGCAGGTCGTTCGGGCCGATCACGACGGTGTCGCGCTGGCCGTACGGGCGCAGGATCAGGTCGCGCAGGTCACCGTGCTGCGGGCGCTCAAGGAAGCCGTTGTCCAGCATCCAGTAGTCGTTGTACATCTTCGACAGGTACTTGTTGCCGGTGTCGCAGACCAGCACCAGCACCTTCTTCGGCGTGGTCTGCTCCTTGCAGTACTTCAGCGCCGCCGCCAGCAGGGTGCCGGTCGAGGAGCCACCGAGGATGCCCTCCTTGCCCAGCAGCTCACGCGCGGTATGGAAGCTCTCCGCATCGGTGATGGCGTAGGCCTTCTTCACACGGCTGAAATCGGAGATCGAGGGCAGGAAATCCTCGCCGATGCCTTCCACCAGCCAGCTGCCCGACTTGTCGTTGAGCACACCGTCGTTGATGTACTCGGCCAGGATGGAGCCGACCGGGTCGGCCAGCACCAGCTCGGTCTTCGGCGACAGCGTGGCGAAGGCGCGCGAGAGGCCGGTCATGGTGCCGGAGCTGCCGCAGCCGAACACGATGGCATCCAGATCGCCATCCATCTGCTCGAGGATCTCCGGGCCGGTGCCGAATTCATGCGCGGCCGGGTTGTCCGGGTTGCCGAACTGGTTGACGAAGTAGGCGCCCGGGGTCTGCTCGGCGATGGTCTTGGCCAGGTCCTGGTAGTACTCCGGGTGGCCCTTGGCCACGTCCGAGCGGGTCAGGCGCACTTCGGCACCCATCGCCTTCAGGTTGAAGATCTTTTCCCGGCTCATCTTGTCCGGGACCACCAGGATCAGCTTGTAGCCCTTCTGCTGGGCCACCAGCGCCAGGCCCAGGCCGGTATTGCCGGCGGTGCCTTCCACCAGGGTGGCGCCGGGCTTGAGGTCGCCGCGCTTCTCTGCCGCTTCGATCATCGACAGGCCGATGCGATCCTTGATCGATCCGCCCGGATTGGCGCTTTCGAGCTTCAGGTAGAGCTCGCAGACGCCAGCATCCAGGCGCTGGGCCTTGACGATAGGGGTCTGGCCGATGAGTTCGAGGACGGAAGAATGGATGGGCATTCGGGGGACTTCGGTTCGCGCCACACAGGGCCGGACCGGTGATTATCCGATGGATGGCGACGAAAGTCAGGAGCCGTTTCTGTAGCGCCGGGCCATGCCCGGCGGGAGGCGTGCTGACCCACGGTCGGCACCCACCAGCTCGGCTGGCGGCCCAAGGGGATGCGGACGGCCCCGGATCGACGAGGAGACCGGTACCGCCCGCATCGGGGGACGTACCTGCGGGGCCAAGGCACCACCGCGTGTGGTGCCTTGGCGCGACGCCTGCGTTCAGCGGCGCCGCGTTGCCAGGTCAGGAGAGCCTGGCAGGGCCATCGATGGCCGGGTCATGCCATTCCGGGCACGACAGGGGTGCGTCAATGCGTGGGGGACGAGGTTGCGAGCGGTGTTTCGTACATTCGCAGAAGGCGTTGCTTGGCCAGCAGCTTCTCGCGCTTCATTCGACCCAGGGTGACATCATCGATCGGGAGTACACCCAACTCCGCATCCATGCACTTCTTGTTCAACTTGCGGTGCTGGTCATGGAGTGCCCGGAACTCCGGATCGCGCGCGCGACGGGCGTCGATCTCGCTCTGGGGCTGATCTTCAAACATGATGGACCTCCTTCGACAGATACACGAACGCCCCGGCCGCAAGGCACGGGGCGTTGTTCATGGAGGAGTGCCGGTCGATGCCCACATGGGTGCCCACAACGACGTGCGGCACTGGCCTGCGCACTTCGATCTGCTGCGGTTCGCGCCCTGCTTGCATCGGCCCGGCCCTCCCATCGTCCGGTCCGCGTTATTGCGTCCCGGACAATTGACCCTACGCTTGCTCTGGACGGGGTTCAAGCCCCTGCGGCAAAAAGACCGAACCCCGCCGAGGCGGGGTTCAGGCTGAATACTCAACACAACGAAAAACAAACAATATCAATCAATTACGGCGCGATGACGACCTCGGCCGAGCGGGCCCGGGTGGAGGCGGCCTTCTTCCCAGCAACCTGGATCCGGCTGCTGGCGACACCGGCCGACACCAGCGCGTCGCGCAGTGCCTCGGCGCGCTTCTGGCCGACGCCATTGGCGCTGTCATAGGCTTCGATGCGGATCCTGCCCTTCTTGCCGATGTTCACGTACTCGGCCAGGGCCTTGGCCTGGTTGCGGGCGCCACCGGACAGGCTCGAGGCCCCGGCCGCAAACGCTTCACCGGCAAAGGTGAAGACCTCGCCGCGGCCATCGAACTTCGAGCCCGGCAGTTTCTGCCCGGACACCAGCTCGGCTTCCTCACGGGCCAGCTTGGCCGCGTTCTGCTGGGCCGAGCTGAGGCGCTGCTGCTGCTTGCCGGCCACGCTGGTCAGGGCGTTCTCGGCATCCTGGCGGGCCAGGGTCTCGGCCTCGGCCGCCTGGCGCAGGCGTTCGGCCTCTTCTGCCTGCATCTGCGCCTGCATGCGCAGCTGTTCGGCCTCCTGGCGGGCGCGGGCGGCATCGCGGCGGCTGGCCTCGATCAGCAGGTCGCCGCGGGTGCGCTCCAGGCGGTCGACCTCGCGCGCGGCCAGCGCAGCCCGCACGGCGGTCTCGGCGATCTCGACCCGGCGCTCGGCCAGGTAGGTGGCCAGCTCCTGGTCACGGCGCTTGGCCTTTTCCAGGGTGGCAATGGCCTGCTGCGCCTGCATGCGCTCGAAGGCGCCCAGTTCGGCGGTGTCCGGATTGGCCTGGATCGCCATCAGGCGCTGGCTCAGCTGGCCCACCATCGGGTTGTCAGCGGCCAATGCCAGCGTCGGCAGGGCCAGCAGCGTAGCCAGGGTCAGCGCGGAAATCGTCTTCATCGGCGGTCCTCCCCGGTCGACAACTGGCGCTGCAGCTGGTTGACCTCGTTGCGGCGCAGCTGCAGCTGTGCGGTCGCCGTGGCTTCCTCGCTGCGGGCACGGGCCAGATCGGCGTCAACGGTGGCACGCAGGGCCAGGGCCGGTGCGTTCTTGCGCTCGCGGCGGTCGCCAGCGGCACGCTGGGCCTGCTCCAGCCCCTGGCGGGCCAACCCGATCAGGTCCGGGGCGTACTGGTCGGCGTCGGCCTGGGTGGCCTTGTCCACCGCCTGCCGGGCCTGGGCCAGTTCCAACGCGCCATCCTGCGCCCAGGCGGGAGCAGAGAGTGCGAATGCAAACGCCATCACATACAGGCTGTGGCGCATTCGTGCGAAGCTAAGTCGTTTCATTGGGGAGGCCGTACCGGTTGTCGGTTCGCGGCCATTGTCGTCAAGCCGGTACCGTGCTTGCAACGGGCACCGGCAGTTTCGTTGGGGAAAATTCGCAATGGATATCGGCTACTTCCTGAAGCTGATGACCGAAAAGAACGCTTCGGACATGTTCTTGACCACCGGCGCGCCGGTGTACATCAAGATCGAGGGCAAGCTGTATCCGCTCGGCAATACCGGCCTGCCGCCGGGAATGGTGAAGAAGATCGCCTACTCGCTGATGGACGAGGGCCAGGTGCCGCAGTTCGAGCGCGAGCTGGAACTCAACATGGCCATCGCCCTGGCCGATGCCGGGCGTTTCCGCGTCAACGTGTTCAAGCAGCGCGGTGAAGTGGGCATGGTCATCCGCGCCATCCGCAGCCGGATTCCGAGCATCGAAGAGCTCAACCTGCCGCAGGTGCTGAAGGACGTCATCATGACCCCGCGTGGGCTGGTGCTGGTGGTGGGGTCCACCGGCTCGGGCAAGTCCACCTCGCTGGCGTCGATGATCGACCATCGCAACAGCACCACCACCGGTCACATCCTCACCATCGAGGACCCGATCGAGTACCTGCACAAGCACAAGATGTCCATCGTCAACCAGCGCGAGGTCGGGCTCGATACCCATGCCTTCCACAATGCGCTGAAGAACGCGATGCGCGAAGCGCCGGACGTGATCCTGATCGGCGAGATCCTGGATGCCGAAACGATGGAGGCGGCGATCGCCTTCGCCGAAACCGGGCACCTGTGCCTGGCCACCCTGCACTCCAACAACGCCGACCAGACCATCGAGCGCATCCTCAACTTCTTCCCGGAAAGCGCGCACAAGAACGTGCTGATGAACCTGGCGCTGAACCTGCGTGCGGTGATCAGCCAGCGTCTGGTGAAGAACAAGGAGGGGCGCCGCCTGCCGGCCACCGAAGTACTGATCAACACGCCGATGATCCGCGACCTGCTGCGTCGCGGCCAGGTACACGAGATCAAGGCGGCGATGGAGGCTTCGCTGGAAGAAGGCATGGAGAGCTTCGACCAGTGCCTGTTCCGGTTGGCCAAGAACGGCACCATCGATCAGGAAGAAGCCCTGCGCGCGGCCGACTCGCGCGATGGCCTGGCGCTGAAGTTCCGCCTGTCAGAAGGCGGCAGCGGCGAGCACGATCCGTATGCGGACTTCTCGGCCGGCGCGCCGAGCATTACCCACGGGTTCTGACGGCGCGCCCGGCGGGCATGGCCCGGCGCTACCGGACGCGTGGTGGCAGCGCCGGTCCATGCCCGGTGGAATCCTGAAGGGTTAAGGGGCGGTCTCATCCAATGAGACCCCTCGTGCGTAGGTTTCTTCAATGGAAACCATACGCAAGCTGGCCATCCTTGCAGATGCCGCAAAATACGATGCCTCCTGCGCCTCCAGCGGTGCGGGCAAGCGCGATTCGCGCGCCTCCGGCGGCATCGGCAGTACCGAGGGCATGGGCATCTGCCACAGCTACACGCCCGATGGCCGCTGCGTGTCGCTGCTGAAGATCCTGCTGACCAACTTCTGCGTGTACGACTGCGCCTATTGCGTGAACCGGGTGTCCAGCAACGTGCCGCGCGCGCGTTTCAGCGTGGACGAGGTGGTCACGCTCACCCTGGACTTCTACAAGCGCAATTACATCGAAGGGCTGTTTCTTTCCAGCGGCATCATCCGCAACGCGGACTACACGATGGAGCGCATGGTGGAGGTGGCTCGTCGGCTGCGCGAGGAGCACCGATACGCCGGCTACATCCACCTGAAAACGATCCCCGAGGCATCGCCAGAACTTCTGGCCGCTGCGGGTCGTTACGCCGATCGCCTGTCGATCAATGTCGAACTGCCCACCGAGGCAGGCCTGGCCACCCTCGCCCCGGAAAAGACCAGCACATCGATCCGCGGCGCGATGGGTGAACTGCGCTGGCGCATCGAAGAAGCCAAGGAGGCCCGCAAGGCGCCGGCAGTGATCGCACCGGTTTCCAGCCGCAGCACGCGCCCTCGCCCTCCCCGCTTTGCACCCGCCGGGCAGAGCACGCAGATGATCGTCGGCGCCGACGGTGCCAGCGACCAGCAGATCCTGACCAGTGCCGACAGCCTCTACGGCAACTACCGCATGCGCCGGGTGTACTACTCCGCCTTCAGCCCGATTCCCGATGCGAGCCGCCAGCTGCCGCTGCAGCCACCTCCGCTGCAGCGCGAGCACCGGCTGTACCAGGCCGACTGGCTGCTGCGCTTCTACGGCTACGGCGTGGAGGAGATCACCGACACCACCCAGGGCGGCATGCTGGATCTGGACATCGATCCGAAGATGGCCTGGGCGATCCGCCATCCCGAACGCTTCCCGGTGGACCTGAATCTTGCGCCGAAGGAGCTGCTGCTGCGGGTGCCAGGCCTGGGAGTGCGCAACGTCAAGCGCGTATTGATGGCACGCCGCCACGGCCGCCTGCGGGTGGCCGACGTTGCACGACTGAAGGCGCCGATGAGCAAACTGCTGCCGTTCGTGCAGCTGGCCGACCACCATCCGCGCAGTGCGCTGGATGATCCGGCGGCGCTGCGCGCGAAGCTGGCGCCACCACCCCGCCAGGGCTCGCTGTTCGATGCCGCGCCCGCTGCCTGAGCTGCAGCGCTGGTCGCTGCGCGTAGACCCGCCGTGGTCGCTGGATGCCTGGCGCGGTGCGGCGCGTGAGGCCTTGCTGCGCGGCGTGCTGCCGGAACAGCTGGACTGGATCACAGGTACCGAAGCGTCGCTGCTGGACGCGCCGGCGGTGCAGCAGGCGCCACCGCCCGACGGCGCCACCGTCCCGAACGTGCCGCGCGACTTCGTCGAACTGGCCGCTACCTGCCTGTGCCATCGCGATCCGCAGCGCCTGCCGCTGCTGTACCGCCTGCTGTGGCGCATCGCGCATGGCGAACGCACGGTGCTGTCCAATCCGGCCGACGCCGATGTGCTGCGGTTGATGGCGCTGGCGCAGGCGGTGCGCCGCGACACGCACAAGATGAAGGCCTTCGTACGCTTCCGGGAGGTGCCCGGCGAGACCGACGCGTTCATCGCCTGGTTCGAGCCCGATCACAACATCGTCGACCGGGTCGCGCCGTTTTTCGCCCGCCGTTTTGCCGGCATGCGCTGGGCGATCCTGACACCCGCGCGCAGTGTCCGCTGGGATGGCAGCGCGCTCTCGTTCGGTGATGGCGGCAGCCGTCGCGATGCACCCGCCGAAGACGCCCGGGAGACGCTGTGGCAGACCTATTACGCCAGCATCTTCAATCCGGCCCGGCTCAACACGCGGATGATGCAGCAGGAAATGCCCGCCCGTTACTGGAAGCATCTTCCCGAAGCGCACCTGTTGCCGGGTCTTGTGCGCGACGCAGCCGGCCGCGTGCAGGAGATGCATGATCGACCGGCACAGGCACCGCAGCGACGTATTCCCGCACGGCCGAACGATGCAACCGGTGCCGGTGCGGACAATGGCAGCCTGCAGGCGTTGCGCCAGCAGGCTGCCGTCTGTCGGCAGTGCCCGCTGTGGGAAGCGTCGACCCAGACCGTGTTCGGTGAAGGTCGTGCCGATGCACGCATCATGCTGGTGGGCGAACAGCCCGGTGATGTCGAGGACCTGAGTGGTCGCCCCTTCGCCGGGCCGGCGGGCAAGCTGCTGGACCGTGCGCTGCAGGAACTGGGCATCGAACGCAGCGCCCTGTACCTGACCAACGCGGTGAAGCACTTCCACCACGAGCGGCGAGGCAAGGTGCGCCTGCATAAGCGCCCTGAGAGCCGCCATGTGCATGCCTGCCGGCCGTGGCTGCAGGGCGAGATCGCACGGGTGAAGCCGCAGGTGATCGTCTGTCTCGGCGCCACGGCGGCCTCGTCCGTATTCGGTCGCGATTTCAACCTGACGCGCGACCGTGGCCGCTGGCTCACGCTCGAGGATGGCACCCGGGGATACGCCACCGTGCATCCTGCCTGGGTACTGCGGCAGAAGGATGATACGCGGCGCGAGGACGCCTACCGGTTGTTCCGCGATGACCTGCGGCAACTGCTGGCGACCGATTCCGCGCCCACCGGGCATGGCCCGGCGCTACCGCGCGCCGGAGACCGGTAGCGCCAGGCCATGCCCGGCGAGCACAGCGGGACGTCAGGCGGCGTCGATCTGGTTTTCGGGGCGTGCAGCGATGAAGGCATCCAGCTGCTGGCAGGCCGCTTCAATGCGGCGCAGTGTGGGGTATTCCGCCAGGTCCAGGCCGAAGCGATGGGCGTTGTACAGCTGCGGCAACAGGCAGATGTCGGCCAGGCCCGGGCGGTCACCGTGGCAGAACGTACCGGTGTCAGCGCTGTTGGCCAGCATCGTTTCCATTGCGGCAAAGCCCTCGGCCATCCAGTGCAGGGTCCACCGCGTGCGTGCATCGGCCGGCAACTGCAGATCGCGCTCGAGGTACTGCATCACCCGCAGGTTGTTGATCGGGTGGATGTCGCAGGCCACCAGCTGCGCCAGCGCCCGCACCCGTGCGCGGCCAGCGGCGTCGGCCGGCAGCAGCGGCACCTGCGGGAACCGATCTTCCAGATACTCCAGGATCGCCAGCGACTGGGTCAGCACGTGGCCGTCATGCAGCAGCGTGGGCACCAGCTGCTGCGGGTTGAGCCCGCGATAGGCGTCATGGTGCTGCTCGCCGCCCTCGCGCACCAGATGCACCGGTCGTGCTTCGAAAGCCAGGCCTTTCAAGGCCAGGCCGATGCGCACGCGGTAGGCGGCGCTGGATCGCCAGTAGGTGTACAGCACGATGCCGTCGTCGACCGGAATCTCCATCGCCGCCTCCATGCTCAGGGCTTGGCCGCCTGTTCGATGCGCTGCTCGATCGCACCGAAGATGCTGTTGCCGGCGGCATCGAGCATCTCGATGCGCACCACGTCGCCGAAGGACATGAACGGCGTGCTCGGCTTGCCGTCGCGCAGGGTTTCCACCACGCGCTGTTCGGCGAAGCACGAAGCTCCCTTGCTGGTGTCTTCGTTGGCGATGGTGCCCGAGCCGACGATGGTGCCGGCACTGAGCGGCCGCGTCTTCGCCGCGTGCGCGACCAGCTGGGCGAAGTTGAACTGCATGTCGACACCCGCTTCCGGCGCACCGAACCACGTCCCGTTGATGTGGGTCAGCAGCGGCAGGTGCACCTTGCTGTCCTGCCAGGCAGCGCCCAGTTCGTCGGGAGTGACGAACACCGGCGACAACGCCGAGCGCGGCTTGGACTGCAGGAAGCCGAAGCCCTTGGCCAGTTCGCCCGGGATCAGGTTGCGCAGCGAGACGTCGTTGACCAGGCCGATCAGCTGGATGTGGCCGGCCGCCTGTTCGGGCGTGGCCGCCATCGGCACGTCGTCGGTGATCACCACGATCTCGGCTTCCAGGTCGATGCCGTAGTCCTCGCTGACCACCTTGACCGCATCGCGCGGGCCATGGAAACCGGCGCTGGTGGCCTGGTACATCAGCGGATCACTGTAGAAGCTCTCCGGCACCTCGGCGCCGCGGGCGCGACGTACGCGCTCGACGTGCGGCAGGTAGGCGCTGCCATCAACGAATTCATAGGCGCGCGGCATCGGCGCGGCCAGGGCCTGCGGGTCCAGGTCGAACACGCCATCGGCGTCACCGGCATTGAGCGACTCATACAGCGCATTCAGACGCGGGGCCAGATGGCTCCAGTCCTCCAGAGCCAACTGCAGGGTGGCGGCGATGCCGGTGGCGCGCACGCCGTGGCGCAGGTCACGCGAGACGACGATCAGGGTGCCGTCGCGGCCGCCTTCCTTCAAGGAACCAAGCTTCATGGTGGGTGTCCGGAGTCGTGGGCAAACAAGTTTCAAGTGTAATCAAATATGCAGCGTAGCCAAGCTGCAGCGCGGCATCGCCTCACCCTAGCGCAGGAGGGGGCGGCAGGGTTGCACCCTGCACCTGCTTCAAGCCAGAGCAACGGCCGGAGCAACTGCCGGAGCAACGGCAACAGCCGGCTCTGGGTTTTCTGCGGGTTGGGCGGGGCGGTATGGGGCTGCAGGACACGCCGTAAACCCATCCATGGGGGCTCGATGGCGCCATCCATGGCGCCAACGGTCCTGCAGCCCCATAC
>NZ_JARXWD010000019.1:0-92844 GCF_029892765.1 Stenotrophomonas sp. 1278 | reverse complement strand
GGGTGGGGGGGGGGGGGGGGGGGCGCCCCCGCGGGCCCCGCGCCCCCCCCCCCCCGGGGGCCCCCCCCCCCCCCCGCCACTACCGGGACGAAGACCGGGCTCAACCCGGCGTGCGGTACTGCCCGGCGGAAATGAACTGCGAGAAGCGCTCGCACCACACCACCACGGTGGTGAACTGGTCCACGTCCACATTGGCCGGCACGTCCACCAGGAAGCGGTTGAAGGTCTTGACCTCACCGACCCGCTGGGCCTTGTCCTTGATCTTCAGAAAGTCCGCTTTGTTGTCGACGAAGTCCTGGACCAGGTAGACCTTGTAGTCAGGACCCGGGCCCATCTTGCCGTTGAAGGCGACCTGGCGCGCGCTGACGCTGACCTTGCCTTCGGCCCAATGCACCGTGTCACTGCCTTTGAGGTCGCGACGGAAGGTGGTGTGGTAAGTGGCGTCGGCCATCGCCGCCTGCACCTGCGCGACCGGCGGATCATCGGGAGCGATCAGGATGGGCAGCAAATACACGCCCAGGCCGAAGCCAAGGCCGAGGGTGAGCAGGTGGGTGGCGAGCAGGATGAGGATGCGGCGCATGGGGCCTCCTTATGGGTGTGGATCGCGCGGCATGGCGCCGGGCAGGGCTACCTTGGGAGGCTGAGGGCGACATTTATAGACACAGTGCCGAAGGCGAAAAGGGCACAGCGGAGTGCCTGTGACGCTGAAGCCCTTGTGGCAGAAGCGGGTATTGGTCGCGCCCGGAAGCTGAATGACGCATTTGACCTGTCCCGTCGACGGCCCATTTGATGGAAAACACGACACGCCGGGCGCCAGAGTGCGGGCCAGCGGCCGGCACTACCGTTCCAGTCAGAAAATGACGTGACCCTGTCCGCTGGGTACGCCCTGCGGACCAAAGCGGCGCTCATGGATTTCGCCGTGGCCGTTGCCATCAATCAGCAGCACGGTGCTGGCGCGGGTGCCGTAATCGTCACCACGGATGAAGGCGGGGCTGAGCCAGCGTTCGCGTTCCAGGCCGATGCCGGTATCGGGCAGGTCGCTGTCGACCGGGCGATGTTCATCGGCCAGGGCATCCCACAGCGGGGTCAGGTCCGGGGTCAGATCCCTTTCCCGTTGGGAAAGGGATCTGACCCCGTCTTGTTCCAGCCACGCCGACAGCGCATCCATCAGCCGCCGGGTCTTCGGCCAGGGCGCATCAAGCGCGCCGTTGGACATGCCGTGCACGCCCGGGCCAAGCGTCTGCCGTTCGGCCGGGTGGTTGCCCAGATACTCCAGGCTGTGGCCATCGGCCAGCAGCAGGTTGAACGGGGCATAGGCAGTGGAGATCCCGGCCAGACGTTCTATATGTATGGCCGCCGGATCGCGGCCACGCAGGTAGTCGGCCACCAGGGCGCCACGCGATGGCCCGGTCTGGGAAGCCTGCGGATCGCGGACGTTGGTCACCACCGCCATCCGGCCGCCGGCACCCACCCCGGCCCAGCCGCCGCCCGAGCGCAGGTCGCGTCCGCCGATGACCGACGTCTCATCCTGCCAGGGGGCCAGGGCCGCGGTCGGGCGGGCGTGGAACTCATCACGATTGCCGGCCATCACCAGCCGCCAGCGCGGGTGGTGCAGCCAGCCAATAGCAAGCAGGCACATGGCGCCATTGTGCCCGGTTTGCGCAGTCCGACGTCGCTTTCGGCCCGTTCCGGATGAATGCGCAGCCCATGTTTCACGCGCCCTCCACACCCCTGAACTTCCGTTCAATCTCAAAAATTGAGACGGATCAGCAACTTGTGGATAAACCTTGAACAACTCTCTAAACATCGGCGCAAACCATTGATGCGGCTGGCGATTTCCCTGCTGAAAAGTTGTTGACAACCCTTGGGCCGCTGCTAAGGTGGGCATCAGAGGGAAATCCGGGTGTTTTGTGGATTTTCGTGGTTCAATGTTTCACCGGGCGAAGGATAAGGTGCAGGCGTCGTGTTCCAGGGCGAGACGGCCATCACAGTTGACGACAAAGGACGCATGGCGGTTCCCACCGCTCACCGCGACCTGGTTGCGCGCGTCAGCAACAACCGTCTCGTGTTGACCTACAACCCCTTCGAATCCGGCTGCCTGTGGCTGTACGCCGAGTCGGAATGGGAGCGGGTACGCGACGACGTCATGTCCAAACCCAACACACAGCGCGTCGTACGTCTGCTGCAGCAGAAGCTGGTCGGTTCAGCCGCCCACCTGGAGCTGGACGGCAACGGTCGCATCAGCATTCCCGCCAGCCACCGCGGTGCGGTGGGCATTGAGAAGAAGGCGGTATTGCTCGGTATGGGCGACAAATTCGAATTGTGGAGCGAGCAGGCGCATCGGGCCCTGATCCAGCAGACGTTGTCTGATGAGGATCTGGGTGATGGGTTGCTCGACCTGAAGTTGTGAGCCGGGGTGCCCGGATGCGCCCAGAAGCGCAGACCGGTCACCTTCCGGTGTCGCAGTCGCCGGCGGTGCATCTGCCGGTCCTGTACACCCAGGTCCTGGAAGGCCTGAGGGTGATCGAAAACGGACGTTATCTGGATGGCACGTTCGGTCGTGGCGGTCATGCACGTGGCGTGCTCACCCAGCTCGGTCCCGAGGGACGCCTGCTGGTCATGGACAAGGATCCGGAAGCCATTGCCGTTGCCGAGCGCGATTTCGCGCCGGACCCGCGCGTGTCGATCTTCCGTGGCAGCTTCGCCCAGCTGCTGCAGTGGAACGAGACCGCCGAAGGCCTGGATGGCGTGCTGTTCGACCTTGGTGTGTCCTCGCCGCAGCTGGATGTGGCCGAGCGTGGCTTCAGCTTCGGCAAGGACGGCCCGCTGGACATGCGCATGGACCCGGACAGTGGCGAAAGCGCTGCGCAGTGGATAAACCGCGTTGAAGATCGCGAGATCGCCGACGTGCTGTGGACCTACGGCGAAGAGCGGCAGAGCCGGCGCATCGCCCGCGCCATCGTGGCCCGCCGCGAAAAGCAGCCGTTCACCCGTACCGCCGAGCTGGCCGAACTGATCGCCTCGGTGATGCCGCGCGGCAAGGACAAGATCCATCCGGCCACGCGCAGCTTCCAGGCCATCCGCATCCACATCAACCGTGAACTGGCCGACCTCGAAGCCGGCCTGGACGCGGCGGTGGAGCGCCTGAAGCCCGGTGGCCGGCTGGCGGTGATCAGCTTCCACTCGCTGGAAGACCGCATCGTCAAGCAGTACATGAACCGCCTGGCCAAGGCACCGCCGGCCAACCGCCGGCTGCCCGAGGCGCAGGCCTTCGTGCCGACCCTGGACCTGATCGGCGGCGCCATCAAGGCCACCGACGAAGAGCTGGCGATGAACCCGCGCGCCCGCAGCGCCGTGCTGCGTGTAGCCCAGAAGCGGGAGGCCGATGCATGAGCCGGCTGCTGCTGATCATCCTGTTGGCCTGCACCGTGGCCTCGGCGATCGGCGTCGTGTTCGTGCGTCACCGTCACCGGCAGACGTTCATCGAGCTGTCGCGCGCCGAGCGTGCACGCGATGACCTGAACATCGAATTCGGCCGCCTGCAGCTGGAGCAGGCGACCCTGGCCGAAGCCAACCGCGTGGACAGCATCGCCCGCGAAAAGCTCGGCATGAAGTTCCCCGAAGCCGCCGACGTGGTGGTGGTGCGCCCATGAGCAAGACCGGCCGCAACCGTCCCCGCAACGCCTTCAACCTGCGCCAGCGCCTGCGCTGGGTGGCCCTGGCGCTCGGCCTGTGCTCGGTATCGCTGGTGGGTCGTGCCGCTTACGTGCAGATCATCAACAGCGACTTCTACCAGCGCCAGGGCGAAGCGCGTTACCTGCGCGAACTGCCGATCAAGACTTCGCGCGGCATGATCACCGACCGCAACGGCGAGCCGTTGGCGGTGTCCACCCCGGTCGCCTCGATCTGGGTGAACCCGCAGGACCTGCTGCGTTCGCCCGAGCGCATCCCCGAGCTGGCACAGGCGGTGGGCATGTCGGTGGACGAGCTGAGCAGCCGCCTGTCGCAGAAGTCGGACAAGGAATTCATGTACCTGCGTCGCCGGATCAATCCGGACGAGGCAGAGCGCGTGGTCGCGCTGAAGATTCCGGGCGTGGCCGCGCAGCGCGAGTTCCGTCGCTTCTACCCGCAGGGTGAAGCGATGGCACACGTGCTGGGCTTCACCAACATCGACGACCGCGGCCAGGAAGGCCTGGAGCTGGCCTTCGACGAATGGCTGCGTGGCAAGCCCGGCGGCAAGCGGGTGATCCGCAACCGCAAGGGCGAGACGGTCGAAAGCGATCTGCTGCGTGCGGCCGAGCCGGGCAAGGACCTGACCCTCAGCATCGACCGCCGCATCCAGTACCTGGCCTTCAAAGAACTGCGCAACGCGCTGGTGGCCAACAAGGCGGCCGGCGGTTCGATGGTGATCATGGACGTGACCACCGGCGAGATCCTGGCCATGGTCAACCTGCCGACCTACAACCCGAACTCGCTCAACGGCGCGGTGCCGGACACGCGCCGCAATCGCGCGGTGACCGACCTGGTCGAGCCGGGTTCGACGATGAAGCCGCTGACCATCGCCACCGCGCTGCAGTCCGGGGTGGTGACCAAGGACACCATCATCGATACCAACCCGGGCTACATGCAGGTTGCCCGTTTCACCATCCGCGATGTGCCGCGCAACAACGGCGTGCTGAACGTCACCGGTGTGATCACCCGCAGCTCCAACATCGGCGCGGCCAAGATCGCCGCGAAGATGCCCGACCAGGTGTTCTACGACGGCGTGCGCCGTTTCGGCTACGGCTCGGTGCCGCACAGTGGCTTCCCCGGCGAGTCCGGCGGTGTCGTGCGGCGCCCCGCCAACTGGGACGGCGCGACCAAGACGACCATGTCCTACGGCTATGGCCTGAATGTCACGCCGCTGCAGATCGCCACCGCGTACTCGGCGCTGGCCAACGGCGGCAAGCTGATCGCGCCGACCTTCGTCAAGGGCCAGCGCAACGAAGGCCAGCAGATCATCGACGAGAACGTCGCCAAGCAGGTGGTGGCGATGATGGAAACGGTGGTCACCCAGGGCGGTGCCAAGCAGGCGGCGGTGCTGGGCTACCGCGTGGCCGGCAAGACCGGTACCGCGCGCAAGACCGGCCCCGGTGGCTACGAGCGCGGCCACTACAACGCGCTGTTCGCCGGCGTGGTGCCGGCCACCAATCCGCGTTTTGCCACCGTCATCGTCATCAACGATCCGCAGGGCGGCAAGTTCTACGGCGGCCTGGTGTCGGCGCCGGTCTATCACAACGTGATGGAAGGCACCCTGCGCCTGATGGATGTGCCGCTGGATGACCTGCAGTCGTGGCTGGCTGCCCAGCAGTCCGGAAAGATCGGGCATTCGGCCTCGGTGCTGCCGGTGCCGCCGGCCGAAGCCGCACTGCCGGTGGATGCCGCCGCTGAATTCGATGCCGCGCTGCCCAGCGCGCACCCCCATGTGCCGCCCGCCACGGGAGGCACGCAATGAGTCCTTCGATGTTGCTTTCGCAGTTGCTTCCGGACGTGGCCCTGGCGGGCCATGATCCCGTTCTGACCGGCCTGGTGCTGGACAGCCGTGCCGTGCGCCCCGGCAATGCCTTCGTTGCCATTGCCGGCTTCGGCGCGCATGGCCTGGGATTTGTCGAGCAGGCGCGTGCTGCCGGTGCCGGCGCGATCCTGTTCGAAGCGCCCGCGCCTGCCGAGCTGCCTGCACCGGCCGATGCCATCGCCGTGCCGGACCTGCGCGCGCGTCTGGGGGCAATGGCCGACCAGTTCCATGGCGCGCCTTCGCGGGCGATGACCATGGTTGGCGTGACCGGCACCAACGGCAAGACCTCCACCGTGCAGCTGCTGGCCCAGGCCTGGCACCTGCTCGGTACGCCCAGTGGCAGTATCGGCACGTTGGGCGCCGGACTTTATGGTGCGGTCGAGCCGACCGGTTTCACCACCCCGCTGGTGCTGCAGATGCATGCACTGCTGGCGCAGCTGCGCGACGATGGCGCGCGCGCGGTGGCGATGGAAGTCAGCTCGCATGCGCTGGACCAGGGCCGCGTGGATGCGGTGCACTACGACGTGGCGGTGTTCACCAATCTCACCCGCGATCACCTTGACTACCACGGTGACATGGCCAGCTACGGCGCGGCCAAGGCGCGGCTGTTCCATCGCCCGGGCCTGAAGGCGGCGGTCATCAATCTTGACGATGCGTTCGGTCGCCAGCTGTTCGCCGGCCTGCCGGCGGGCGTGCAGGCCATCGGCCTGAGCTCGCGTGGTGCCGACGGTGCCAGCGTGCGCGCTGAAGCACTGCAGCTGGACGGCCGCGGCATCGGTTTCGAACTGGTCATCGACGGCCAGCGCGCTGCAGTGCAGTCGCCGCTGCTGGGCCGCTTCAACGTGGACAACCTGTTGGCCGTGGCCGGCAGCCTGCATGCGCTGGGGCATCCGCTGCCGCGCATCGCCGAGGTGCTGTCGGCACTGCAGCCGATCCGTGGCCGCATGAACCGCCTGGGCGGCGAAGATGGCCTGCCGACCGTGGTGGTTGATTACGCACACACCCCCGACGCGCTGGAACAGGCGCTGGACAGCCTGCACAGCCACCTGCAGGGCACGCTGTTCTGCGTGTTCGGCTGCGGTGGCGAGCGCGATACCGGCAAGCGCCCGCAGATGGCTGCCATTGCCGAGCGCCTGGCCAACCAGGTCATCGTCACCGACGACAACCCGCGTGGCGAAGACGGCGACGTGATCGTGGCCGACATCCTGGCTGGCTTTACCGATGCCTCGGCCGTGACCGTGCAGCGCAACCGCGCGCGTGCGATCGGCCTGGCGGTGAAGCGCGCCGGTGCCGGCGACATCATCCTGATCGCCGGCAAGGGCCACGAGCCCTACCAGGAAGTGAATGGCGTGCGCCATGACTTCGACGACACCGAAGTGTCGGCCGCCGCGCTGGCTGCGAAGGCCGGTGTGTTGGCCGCTCAGGCAGGGGAGGGCGCCGCATGAAGCGCACCCTGCTTTCGCTGATCGCGCACTGGGCCGGTGGCGAGATCCACGGCGACGACGTGGCCATCGACGCGGTCAGCAACGATACCCGCAGCCTTGGCCCGGGCAGCCTGTACGTGGCGCTGCGTGGCGAACGCTTCGACGGCCACGATTTTGCTGCCGACGCACAGGCACGTGGCGCCAGCGCGTTGCTGGTCGAGCGCCTGCTGCCGCTGGACCTGCCGCAGGTGCTGGTGGCCGACAGCGAGCGCGCGCTGGCGAAGATCGCCGCCGGCATGCAGCGTGACCGCGCGACCGAACTGTTCGCCATCACCGGCAGCAACGGCAAGACCAGCGTCAAGAGCCTGCTGCTGGCGATCCTGCAGCAGGTGGCCCAGCACGCGCACAAGGTGGTCTACGCCAACCCGGGCAACCGCAACAACGAGATCGGCCTGCCGCTGGCGGTGATCGACGCACCGGAAGATGCCGACTACGCCGTCTACGAGATGGGCGCCGGCAAGCCGGGCGACATCGCCTACCTGACCGACATCGCGCGCCCGCGCTATGCCCTGGTCAACAACATCGCCCCGGCCCACCTGGAGCGGATGGGCAGCCTGCTCGGCGTGGCGGTGACCAAGGGCGCGATCTACGCCGCACTACCGGCCGATGGCGTGGCCGTGATCAACGCCGACGATGCCTACGGGCGCTGGTTCGAACAGCATTTCATCGGTACCCCGGCACGTTGCCGGGTGCTGCGCTATGGCCTGGAACACAGCGCCGACGTCACCGCGCGCGACATCCGCGCCGGTGCGCAGGGCAGCCGCTTCACCCTGGTCACGCCGATGGGCGAGACGGGCGTGGTGCTGGGCCTGCCGGGCCGCCACAACATCAGCAATGCGCTGGCCGCCGCCAGCCTGGCGCTTGCCGCCGGCATCGAGCTGTCACTGGTGGCCACCGGCCTGGCGGAAGCGCAGCCGGTGCCGGGCCGCCAGATCGCCCATCAGCTGCACAACGGCGCGGTGCTGGTGGACGACAGCTACAACGCCAACCCTGGTTCGCTGGCCGCCGCCATCGACGCACTGGCCGCCGCCCCGGAAGAGGGCTGGCTGGTGCTGGGTGACATGCGCGAGCTGGGCGCCGACGCCGAGGCGCTGCATGCACAGGCGGGCATCCGCGCGCGTGCCGCCGGCCTCAAGCGCCTGTATGCGCTGGGCCCGCTCAGCGCCGCTGCCGCCGCTGCGTTTGGCGAGGGCGGACAACATTTCACCACCCATGACGCGCTGTCGCAGGCGCTGAAGGAAGCGCTGCACGCCGGCGTGCGCTGCCTGGTCAAGGGTTCCCGTGGCAGCGCCATGGACACGATTGTCAAAGCGCTGCTGGCGCAAGGAGAGGAATCCCCGCATGTTGTATGAACTGGCTCGATGGTTGCAGCAGTTGGAGAGCCTGTTCGGGCTGTTCAACTACCAGACGTTCCGCGCCATCCTTGCCGCGTTGACGGCGCTGTTCCTGTCGCTGTGGCTCGGCCCGGCGATGATCCGCAAGCTTGCCCAGTTCAAGGGCGGCCAGCCGATCCGGACCGATGGTCCGCAGACCCATTTCTCCAAGGCCGGCACGCCGACCATGGGTGGTTCGCTGATCCTGCTCACCGTCACCCTGTCGGTGCTGATGTGGGCCGACCTGCGCAACCGCTACGTGTGGCTGGTGCTGGCGGTGATGCTGTGCTTCGGCGCCATCGGCTGGTACGACGACTGGATCAAGATCGTCCGTCGCGACCCGAACGGCCTGAAGTCGCGCTGGAAGTACCTGCTGCAGTCGATCTTCGGCCTGGCTGCGGGCATCTTCCTGTTCCAGACCGCCGACGTACCGGCGGCGCTGACCTTCTACATCCCGATGTTCAAGTCGGTGGCGCTGCCGCTGGCCGGCATCGGCTTCGTGGCCATCGCCTATTTCTGGATCGTCGGCTTCTCCAACGCGGTCAACCTGACCGACGGCCTGGACGGGCTGGCGATCATGCCGACGGTGCTGGTGGCCTGCGCGCTGGGCGTGTTCGCCTATGCCTCGGGCAACGCGGTGTTCGCCAACTACCTGCAGATCCCGCAGATTCCGGGCGCCGGTGAGCTGGTCATCATCTGTGCGGCGATCGCTGGCGCGGGGCTGGGCTTCCTGTGGTTCAACACCTATCCGGCCATGGTGTTCATGGGCGATATCGGCGCGCTGTCGCTGGGCGCGGTGCTGGGCACCATCGCGGTGATCACCCGCCAGGAACTGGTGCTGGTGATCATGGGCGGCGTGTTCGTCATCGAAACGCTGTCGGTGATGATCCAGGTCGCCTCGTTCAAGCTGACCGGCAAGCGCGTGTTCCGCATGGCGCCGATCCACCACCACTTCGAACTGAAGGGCTGGCCGGAGCCGCGCGTGATCGTGCGCTTCTGGATCATCTCCGTCGTGCTGGTGCTGATCGGCCTGGCCACGTTGAAGGTACGCTGATGAATGACCTGTCGCACCAGGCAACACGCCTTGAGGCCATCGGTGGCAGCTACGACAAGTGGCTGCTCGGCGCGATGATCGCGCTCACCGGGCTGGGCGTGGTGATGGTGGCGTCCAGCTCGATCGCGTTGATGAGCAGCCCGTTCTACTACCTCAACCGCCACCTGATCTTCCTGGCGGTCGGCATCGTGCTGGCCATCTTCGCCGCGCGTACCGAACTGAAGACCATCGAGCAGTACAACCAGATGCTGCTGCTGGGCTGCTTCGCGCTGCTGGTGGTGGTGTTCGTGCCCGGCCTGGGCAGCAGCGTCAACGGTGCCCGCCGCTGGATCAACCTGGGCATCTCCAAGTTCCAGACGGTCGAAGCGGTGAAGGTGCTCTACATCGTCTGGCTGTCCAGCTACCTGGTGCGCTTCCGCGACGAGGTCAACGCGACCTGGCCGGCGATGCTCAAGCCGCTGGGCGTGGCCGGTGCGCTGGTGGTGCTGCTGCTGCTGCAGCCCGACTTCGGCTCGTCCACCCTGCTGCTGGCGATCACCGCCGGCATGCTGGTGCTGGGCGGGGTGAACATGCCGCGCATGTCGATGCCGGTGGTGATCGGCCTGGTCGGCATGAGCGCGCTGGCGATCATCGAGCCGTACCGCATGCGCCGCATCACCTCCTTCCTCGACCCGTGGGCCGACCAGCAGGGCGACGGCTACCAGCTGTCCAACGCGCTGATGGCGGTGGGCCGCGGCGAGTGGACCGGCGTTGGCCTGGGCAATTCGGTGCAGAAGCTGTACTACCTGCCCGAGGCGCACACCGACTTCATCTTCTCGGTCACCGCCGAGGAATTCGGTTTCCTGGGCACCTGCGTGATCGTGGCCCTGTATGCGCTGCTGGTCGGCCGCACCTTCTGGCTGGGCATGCGCTGCGTGGAAATGAAGCGCCACTTCTCCGGTTACATCGCCTTCGGCATCGGCCTGTGGATCAGCATGCAGACCTTCGTTTCGATCGGCGTGAACCTGGGCATCCTGCCGACCAAGGGCCTGACCCTGCCGCTGATTTCGTCGGGTGGTTCGTCGGTGCTGATGACCTGCGTGGCGATGGGCCTGCTGCTGCGCGTGTCCTATGAACTGAAGCGCGCCGAGCGCCGCCAGGCCGTGCGCATGGGCGCTGCCGACGATGTTGCCGGCCCTGCCGCCGCCGAGCCTTCTGCTGCACCGGTGGCGAAGAACGTGCCGATGGCTGCCGCGCCCGCTGCGGCCGAGCCGGCCGCCGTGCGTGGCACCAGCCGCCTGCAGTCGCGCGTCGAACCCACCTTCGGGAGGCTCGGATGAGCGCGGCCCAGAACAACAACCGGCCGGTGATGATCCTGGCCGGTGGTACCGGCGGGCACATCTTCCCGGGCCTGGCCGTGGCCCGCGTGCTGCGCGCGCGTGGCGTGCCGGTCACCTGGATGGGTGCCGATGGCGCCATGGAAACCCGCCTGGTGCCGCAGCACGACATCGCCATCGATACGCTGGCCATCACCGGTCTGCGTGGCAAGGGCAAGCTGGCGCTGCTGGCCGCGCCGTGGCGCCTGATGCGCGCGCTGCGTGCGGCCGGCCTGATCATCCGTGATCGCCAGCCGCGTGCGGTGGTCGCCTTCGGTGGCTTCGCTTCCGGCCCCGGTGGCATGGCCGCGCGCCTGCACGGCCTGCCGCTGATCGTGCACGAACAGAACCGCGCGCCGGGCCTGACCAACCGCATCCTGTCGCGCTACGCGCGCCGCCTGCTGACCGGTTTCCCGGGCACCTTCGCTGCACGCGAAGAGTTCGTGGGCAATCCGGTGCGCGCCGAAATCGCCGCCGTCGCGCCGCCGCAGCAGCGGCTGGCCGATCGCAGCGGTCCGCTGCGCCTGCTGGTGCTGGGCGGCAGCCAGGGTGCCCGCGCGCTCAACAGTGGCGTGCCGCAGGCACTGGCCAGCCTGGGTGCGCAGGTGCCGGTGGTGGTGCGTCACCAGAGCGGCGAGAAGCTGCATGCCGAAGCGGTCGAGGCCTATGCCAAGGCCGGCGTGCAGGGCGAGGTCACACCGTTCATCGCCGACATGGCCGAAGCCTTCGCCTGGGCCGACCTGGTGGTGTGCCGTTCCGGCGCGTCCACGCTGGCCGAACTCTGCGCGGTCGGCATCGGCAGCGTGCTGGTGCCATTCCCCGCTGCTGTCGACGATCACCAGACCCGCAATGCGGAGTACCTGGTCGAGCGCGATGCAGCCGTATTGCTGAAGCAGGACGAAACGCTGGCAGACGGCATTGCCGCGCTACTGCGTGATCTGTCCGAAAATCCCGCCCGCCGCATGCAGATGGCGCAAGCCGCGCGTGCCCTGGCCAAGGTCGATGCCGCCGAGCGCATCGCCGATATCATTCTCGAGGAAGCTGTATGAAGAAGGCACGCTCCAGCGCCTGCCCTGCGCGAGGCCGCGCATGATCCGCCGCCTGCATGACACCAACGATCTGGTGCGCGCGTTCCCGCGCGTGCATTTCGTCGGCATCGGCGGCACCGGCATGAGCGGCATCGCCGAGGTGATGCTGACGCTGGGCTACGAAGTGTCCGGTTCGGACAACGCCGACAACGTCGCGACCCGCCGCTTGGCCGGCCTGGGCGCGCGCATCATGCGCGGCCACTCGGCCGCCAACGTGCTGGGCACCGACTGCGTGGTGGTCTCCAGCGCGATCCGCGAAGACAACCCGGAGCTGATGGAAGCGCGCAGCCAGCGCATTCCGATCATGCCGCGCGCGGCGATGCTGGCCGAACTGATGCGCTTCCGCCGCGGCATCGCCGTGGCCGGCACCCACGGCAAGACCACCACCACCAGCCTGACCGCTGCGGTGCTGAGCGAGGGCGGGCTGGACCCGACCTTCGTGATCGGTGGCCAGCTGCTGGCGGCCGGTGCCAACGCCAAGCTCGGTGGTGGCCAGTGGCTGGTGGCCGAGGCCGACGAGAGCGACGGCAGCTTCCTGCGCCTGAATCCGTTGATGTCGATCATCACCAACATCGATTCCGATCATCTGGAGAACTACGGCAACGATTTCGCCCGCGTGCAGGCGGCGTTCGCCGAGTTCCTGCAGCGCCTGCCGTTCTACGGCCTGGCAGTGCTGTGCATCGACGATCCGGAAGTGGCCGCACTGGCCGCCAAGACCCCGCGCCACGTGATGAGCTACGGCATGAGCCCGCAGGCCGACGTGCGCGCCGAGAACGTGGTGCAGGAAGGTTCGCGCATGCGCTTCACCCTGCGCCTGCCGCAGGGCACCAGCCAGGAAGTGGTACTGGCGCTGCCGGGCAAGCACAACGTGCTCAACGCGCTGGCCGCTGCGGCGGTGGGCTGGCAGCTGGGCGTGGCCCCGGACACGATCGCGCGTGCGCTGGCCAGCTTCGCTGGCGTCGGTCGCCGCTTCAATGACCTGGGCGAAGTGACCACCGCCAGCGGTGCCAAGGTCCGCATCATCGACGACTACGGCCACCATCCGAGCGAGCTGGAAGCGGTGTTCGCCGCCGCGCGTGGCGGCTGGGCCGACAAGCGCCTGGTGGTCGCCTTCCAGCCGCACCGCTACAGCCGTACCCGCGATCAGTTCGACAAGTTCGCCGCAGTGCTGTCCAGTGTCGATGCACTGGTGCTGAGCGAGGTCTACCCGGCCGGTGAAGAGCCGATCGCTGGCGCCGATTCGCATGCGCTGGCCCGCGCCATCCGCGCGCGCGGCCGCAGCGAGCCGGTGGTGGTTGGCAAGGCATCCGAGCTGGCTACCGTGCTGCCGGACGTGCTGCAGGACGGCGATCTGCTGCTGATGATGGGTGCCGGCGACATCGGCGCCGTCGCCAGCCACATTGCCGTGGAAGGCTTCAAGGCGGAGGGCGAGGCGTGAGTACGCTGACCTTCCCGCCGCTGCGCAGCACCGACCCGGCCGCGTTCGGCCGCGTCGCCGTGCTGCTCGGTGGCAGCTCCAGCGAACGCGAAGTGTCGCTGGATTCGGGCCGCAACGTGCTCGAAGCCCTGCAGTCGCGCGGCGTCGATGCCATCGCCATCGACGGCATTCCGGCGCTGGCCAAGGCGCTGGCGGCCGGCGGCATCGATCGCGTGTTCAACATCCTGCACGGCCACAACGGTGGCGGTGAGGACGGCATCGTGCAGGGCCTGATGGAGGCCTTCGGCGTGCCGTACACCGGCTCCAACGTGCTGGGCTCGGCGTTGAGCATGGACAAGATCCGCACCAAGCAGGTGTGGCTGTCACTGGGGCTGCCGACCCCGCAGTACCGCGAAGTACACGGAGGTACGAGTGCCGCGGGAGGCAGGATGCCGGGAGCGGCCGAAAAGAATGTCCACGCGCTGGCGGCCGAGCTCGGCCTGCCGGTGGTGGTCAAGCCGGCCAACGAAGGTTCCAGCGTGGGCATCAGCCGGGTCACCGACGACGCCGGCCTGGACGAAGCCGTGGCCCTGGCCGCGCGTTACGACGGCCAGCTGCTGATGGAACAGATGGTGGTGGGCGACGAACTGACCGTGGCCATCCTCGGCGATGTCGCGCTGCCGTCGATCCGCATCGTGCCCAAGGGCCAGTGGTACGACTACAACGCCAAGTACATCGCCGAAGACACCCAGTACCTGTGCCCGGGCCTGGACGGTGATGACGAAGACGAGATCCGCCGCATCGCGCTGGCTGCCTTCCGCGCGGCCGGTTGCCGCGGCTGGGGTCGCGTCGACGTGATGCGTGACCGCAGCAGCGGCCGCTTCTTCCTGCTGGAAGTGAACACCGCGCCGGGCATGACCAGCCACTCGCTGGTGCCCAAGGCGGCCGGGCAGGCCGGCATCAGCTTCGAAGAGCTGGTGTGGCGCGTGCTGGAACAGACCCTGGAGGCATCGCACGCATGAACGCGGTGCTGCGCATCTTCGTCTGGCTGTTGGCACTGTCGGTGGTTGCACTGCCGGTGGTGGCCGTGGTCAATGGCTGGGTCGGCGCTGAGCGCTGGCCGCTGGCGAAGCTGCGCGTGCACGGTGAGTTCAAGCGGGTGCCGCCGGAACAGCTGCAGCAGGTGCTGCTGCCGTATGCGCATGCCGGCTTCTTCGCGGTCAAGCTGCAGGACGCGCAGGACGCACTGGAAAAGCTGCCGTGGGTGGAAAGCGCGCAGGTGCGCAAGCAGTGGCCGGACGTGCTGGAAGTGACGCTGGTCGAGCACAAGCCGTTCGCGCGCTGGGGCGAAGATCGCCTGCTGTCCGAGCAGGGCAAGCTGTTCCCCACGCCGAAGAAGCTGGCCGACCTGCAGCTGCCCGAGCTGGATGGCCCGGACAGCCAGACCGAGGAAGTGGTCAAGCTGTACAACGATTCGCGCGCGCTGTTCGCGCCGGCAGGCGTCGACGTGCGCCGGCTGACGATGGACGCGCGCGGCAGCTGGTCGCTGCTGCTGAGCAACGGCACTGAAGTGGTGGTCGGCCGCGACGATGCCCGCTCGCGCCTGCAGCGCTTCGTGCGCGTGCTGCCGCAGCTGGCCAACCAGGCCGCGCCGATCGAGCGCGCCGACCTCCGATATACCAATGGTTTCACGCTGAGCTGGGGCACTCCGGCCGCCCCGGCCAATGCACCGGGCACCCCGGCAAGAAGGACGCAGGAAAGAACATGAATCGCAAGGGTGACAAATCGCTGATCGTCGGCCTGGATATCGGCACCTCCAAGGTGGTGGCGCTGGTGGGCGAGTATTCGCCGGGCAACCCGATCGAAGTGATCGGCATCGGCTCCCATGAGTCGCGCGGCCTCAAGCGCGGCGTGGTGGTGGATATCGAATCGACCGTGCAGTCGATCCAGCGTGCGGTCGAAGAAGCCGAGCTGATGGCCGGCTGCGAGATCCGCTCGGTGTATGCCTCCATTTCCGGCAACCACGTGCAGTGCAAGAACTCGCCCGGCATCGTGCCGATCCGCGACGGCGAAGTGACCTGGGGCGACCTGGATCGCGTGCTCGATGCGGCCAAGGCAGTGGCGATTCCGGCCGACCAGAAGATCCTGCATGCGATCCCGCGCGAGTACGTGCTGGACGATTCGCAGGAAGGCATCCGCAACCCCGTCGGCATGACCGGCGTGCGCCTGGAGGTGCATGCGCACCTGGTGGTGTGCGCGCAGTCGGCTGCGGCCAACATCAGCAAGTGCGTGCAGCGCTGCGGCCTGCAGGTGGACGACCTGGTGCTGTCCTCGCTGGCGTCCAGCGTGGCGGTGCTGACCGCCGACGAGCGCGAGCTGGGCGTGGTGCTGGTCGACATGGGCGCCGGCACCACCGACATCGCAGTGTTCGTGCAGGGCGCGATCTGCCACACCGCCTCGCTGCCGATCGCCGGCGACCATGTGACCAACGACATCGCGCACATGCTGCGCACGCCGACCCCGGAAGCCGAGCAGATCAAGGTGCGCTATGCATGCGCCCTGGCCCAGCTGGCCACCGCCGAGGAAAGCATCCAGGTGCCGTCGGTCGGTGATCGTCCGCCGCGCCGCATGCCGCGCCACGCGCTGGCGCAGGCAGTGCAGGGCCGCTACGAAGAGATCTTCGAAATGGTGCAGGCCGAACTGCGCCGCTCCGGGTTCGAGGAACTGGTGCGCGCCGGCATGGTGCTGACCGGTGGTGCCTCGAAGATGGAAGGCGTGGTCGAACTGGCCGAGGAAATGCTGCAGATGCCGGTACGCGTGGGCATCCCGCAGCACGTTACCGGCCTGGGCGAAGTGGTGGGCAACCCGGTGCATGCCACCGGCGTGGGCCTGCTGCTGATGGGCAGCCAGATCGAGCATCCGCGCCGGCCGTCGCTGCCGACCGGCCGCGCTGGAAGCATGTTCAAGAAACTCAAGACCTGGTTCCGCGGCGAATTCTGACGCGGCACCTGTACCACCCGGGCGCTGCCCGGCCGCAACACCGGCAACACGACGCTACACCGGCAACACACATAACCCACACAGCCGCAACGACGGCATGCAGCACGAAGGCAGGACGCCCGAACGCCCATGCAATCGAAAGCGGATACAACGAGGACACGGACATGGCGCATTTTGAACTGATCGAAAAGATGGCACCCAATGCGGTGATCAAGGTGGTTGGCGTGGGCGGCGGCGGCGGCAATGCCGTGGCGCACATGGTCAACTCGGCAGTGGATGGCGTGGAATTCATCACCGCCAACACCGACTCGCAGGCCATCAAGAATTGTGGTGCCAAGCTGCAGCTGCAGCTGGGTACCAATGTCACCAAGGGCCTGGGCGCAGGCGCGAATCCGGAAGTCGGCCGCCAGGCTGCGCTGGAAGACCGTGAGCGCATCATGGACGCGCTGCAGGGCGCGGACATGGTGTTCATCACCGCTGGCATGGGCGGTGGCACCGGTACCGGCGCTGCGCCGGTGGTGGCACAGCTGGCCAAGGAAATGGGCATCCTGACCGTGGCCGTGGTCACCAAGCCGTTCCCGTTCGAAGGCCGCCGCCGCATGCAGGTCGCGCTGAAGGGCATCGAAGAGCTGAGCCAGCACTGCGACTCGCTGATCACCATCCCCAACGAGAAGCTGATCACCGTGCTGGGTCGCAACGCGACCATGATCCAGGCCTTCCGTGCCGCCAACGACGTGCTGCAGGGTGCCGTGCAGGGCATCGCCGACCTGATCGTGCGTCCGGGCCTGATCAACGTCGACTTCGCCGACGTGCGCACCGTCATGTCCGAAATGGGCCTGGCGATGATGGGTACCGGTACCGCCCGCGGCGATGACCGCGCGCAGGCCGCGGCCGAGTCGGCCATCCAGAACCCGCTGCTGGACGATGTGAACCTGGCTGGCGCCAACGGCATCCTGGTCAACATCACCGCCGGTGCCGACTTCACCATGGCCGAGTTCGACGAGATCGGCCGCACCATCGACGGCTTCGCTTCGGAAGACGCGACCGTGGTGGTGGGTACCGTGCTCGATCCGGACATGCAGGACGAAGTGCGCGTGACCGTGGTCGCCACGGGCCTGAACCGCGTCTCGGCCAGCAAGACCCAGCGTCCGGGTGAGCGTGCACCGATCAAGCTGGTCCGCAACGCCACCACCGGCCAGCCGGAGTTCGGCGAGTTCGACAACGGCGGCGATGCGGTGTCCAAGGCCGTCGGCGGCATGGGCCTGGGCCTGCGTCGTGCCAGCAGCGACAGCGTGGCAGCTTCCACCCCGTCGGCTCCGGCCTCTTCGGCCCCGGCCGCGGCGGAACTGCCGAACGATTACCTGGACATCCCGGCGTTCCTGCGCCGCCAGGCGGACTGATCGACGCTGCCCGGGGCTTGTCCCCCCCGGGTTGCGCCACCATGTCCTGAAAACGCGGGCGCCGGGCCAGGATGGGCCCGGCCGCCCTGCTTCACGCGCGTCCCACCGGCGTTTCAGCCGGGGTAGGGGACCCTGCGTGTTAATCTACTGTGTCACTTCCGGTCGTCCCCCATGATCCAGCAACGCACCCTCAAGAACACGATCCGCGCCACCGGTGTAGGCCTGCACAGCGGCGACAAGGTCTACATGACCCTGCGCCCGGCGCCGGTCAACCATGGCATCGTGTTCCGGCGCGTGGACCTGGACCCGGTCGTGGAAGTGCCTGCGAAGGCCGAACTGGTCACCGAAGTGACCCTGTGCACCGGCCTGACCTGCAACGACGCCAAGATCCAGACCGTCGAGCACCTGATGTCGGCCCTGGCCGGCCTGGGTGTGGACAACATCATCGTCGAACTGTCCTCGGCCGAGCTGCCGATCATGGACGGTTCGTCCGGCCCGTTCGTGTTCCTGCTGCAGTCGGCAGGCATCGTCGAACAGGATGCGCCCAAGCGCTTCATCCGCGTGCTGAAGACCGTGGAAGTGACCGAGGGCGACAAGATGGCCCGCTTTACCCCGTATGAGGGGTACAAGCTGGGCTTCACCATCCAGTTCGACCACCCGATGATCCCGGCCAAGCAGTCGCGCCAGGAAATCGAGTTCTCGACGATGGCCTACACCAAGGAAATCTCCCGCGCGCGCACCTTCGGCTTCATGCGCGATCTGGAATACATGCGCGAGCGCAATCTCGGCCTCGGTGGTTCGATGGACAACGCCATCGTGCTCGACGAGTTCCGCGTGCTCAACGAAGACGGCCTGCGCTACGCCGACGAATTCGTGCGCCACAAGATTCTTGACGCGATCGGCGACCTCTATCTGGCCGGCGGCCAGGTGCTGGGTGCCTACGAGGGCTTCAAGTCCGGCCACGCGCTCAACAACAAGCTGGTGCGGGCGCTGATGGCCGATGCCACCGCCTGGGAATGGGTCACTTACGACTCGCCGGCCGTGCCGGACCCGGTGGTGTACGCCACACCGGCCTATGCCTGATTTCACAAGTTGTTGAATTTGAATGAAAAAACGCCGCCTTCCAGGGCGGCGTCTGCGTTTCCGGCGTTGTTTGAAGCACTGGCGCAGTTGGTGACGCGACGGCCGGGCCGAGGTCACGGTTTTGTGAACCTGTTGGATCCGAAGCCTGAATTTAACGTTGTTTTAACAACAATCTAACGACTGGCCCACCGGGGCCAGCTAGGATGCGACCCGGCCCCCGAAATGTTTCACGCTGCGGTGACACGCGCGACGGGGAGTGGAGCAGGACGCTCCGCTGCTTTCAGGTTTCCCGCTTCGGTTTCGAAGGAAGGTCCTGCAGAGCTGCCAAGGCGTCGCGTAGCCCTTTGTGCGTGGCGGCTGAAACTGCGTGGGGTCCATTCCGGTTGTCGAGCGCTGGGGAGCGCGTGGGAGTGGGAGACGCAGTCTTGACGGTCACCTTGGTGGCCTTCAGCCCGATGGACCGGGCCGCGTCGAGCAACTGGGCTTCGGCAAGCCGCAACTTGGCATGCCAGACCGGGGACTCGACGAGAAAAACGAGGTGTTCCCCGTCCACATTGGCCAGCCGGCAACGGCTGCGCAGAGGTGGCGGCAACTGGGGGCGCAACTGACGGTCCAGCGCGTCGAGCCATAGGGCACGCCGCAGCGGGTTCCCGCTTTTGTCCGCCATCACTGCATCCAAGGCCGGTTTCGGTCGGGATGCGGGACGAACGCTGGATTTCGGCTCAGACATGAAAACTCACTGATGGCATTCAAAAAGATCGTAATCAAAACGCGTGAAGGACAGGCCAAATCGGCGCTCACGCGTTTGCGGTTCTACTTCGAGGACCGCCCCCGAGCCCTGCTGGGCAGCGTGCTCGGCGCAGGTTGCATTATCGGCCTTGCCGGTGGAATTGGCGTCAGCGCGCTCAATGACTCGCGCCTGCAGGCCAAGGTCGACCGCCAGGAGGCCGAACTGGCCAAGGTCCAGCGTGATGCGCAGACCCAGGTCAACGCGCTGGCTGCCCGCCTCGGCGAGCTGCAGGCGCAGGCCACCCGCCTGAACGCCCTGGGCGAGCGACTGACCCAGATGGGCAAGCTGGAAGACGGCGAATTCGACTTCAACGAGACCCCCGGCCTCGGTGACGGCGATGCCGGCGGCCCGACCGCCGACATCCCGGTGAAGGACGTCAACGCCGACTTACAGGTGCTGGAGCAGCGCTTCGCTGCTTCAGGCCGCCAGTTGTCGGTGATGGAATCGCTGATGTTCGACCACCAGCTGCAGCAGAACGCCGTGCCCTCGCGCATGCCGATCCGCAACAGCTACGTCACCTCCGGCTTCGGTACCCGTGCCGACCCGTTCGGTCGCGGTGCCGCCACCCACAAGGGCATGGACTTCCACGCCCGCGTCGGTGACCCGGTGATGTCGGTGGCCGACGGCGTGGTCAGCTTCTCCGGGGTCAAGGGCGGCTACGGCAACGTGGTCGATGTGGACCACGGCAATGGCTACGTCACCCGCTACGCGCACAATTCGCGCCTGGTGGTGAAGGTCGGCGACCTCGTCCGTGCCGGCCAGGAAGTGGCCAAGGCCGGTTCCACCGGTCGTTCGACCGGCGCCCACGTGCACTTCGAGGTGTGGGAGAACGGCAACGTGGTCAACCCGCGCAAGTTCCTCGGCGATGGCGGCAATACCCCGGTCGGGCGCATCACCCGCGGTTGAATCGGGCCCCCGTACTCCGGGGGCGGTAGTGCCGGCCGCTGGCCGGCAACCTCATGATCTTCGGCAACATCGCGGATTGCCGGCCAGCGGCCGGCACTACCGGAATGTTCGGATGCCAATGCCGCCACAGGGTTGAAACCCCAGCGGCCCATCCCAAGCTACAATGGGTGTTGCCATCGACAGGGCGCCAGGCGCCCTGATTCGTTTGCGGCGGACGGATCCTTCCCGGAGCCGTGCGGCATTTCCATCCAACCCGGTTCCCTCAATGATCAACAGCCTGCTTACCCGCGTATTTGGCAGTCGTAATGAACGACAGCTGCGCCAGCTCAACCGCATCGTCGCCAAGATCAATGCGCTGGAGCCGGAGATCGAGAAGCTTTCCGACGAGCAGCTGCAGGCCAAGACGCCGGAATTCAAGCAGCGCATCGCCGGTGGTGAAGCCCTGGACAAGGTGTTGCCCGAAGCGTTCGCGGTCTGCCGCGAGGCCGGTCGCCGCGTGCTGGGCATGCGCCACTACGACGTGCAGCTGATCGGCGGCATGGTGCTTCACCTGGGCAAGATCGCAGAAATGCGCACCGGTGAAGGCAAGACCCTGGTGGCGACCCTGCCGGTGTACCTCAACGCGCTGGAAGGCAAGGGCGTGCACGTGGTCACCGTGAACGACTACCTGGCCCGCCGCGATGCCGCGCAGATGGGCAAGCTGTACAACTGGCTGGGCCTGAGCGTGGGCGTGGTCTACCCGGGCATGCCGCACAGCGACAAGCGCGAAGCCTATGGTTCGGACATCACCTACGGCACCAACAACGAATTCGGTTTCGACTACCTGCGCGACAACATGGCGCTGTCCAAGGCTGACCGCTACCAGCGCGGCCTGCACTACGCCATCGTCGACGAAGTCGACTCCATCCTGATCGACGAAGCGCGTACCCCGCTGATCATCTCCGGCCCGGCCGACGATTCCCCGGAGCTGTACATCCGCGTCAACCGCATCGTGCCGAACCTGGTCAAGCAGGAAGCGGAAGACGGCGAAGGCGACTTCTGGGTCGATGAGAAGGGCAAGCAGGTGCACCTGTCCGAAGCGGGCATGGAGCACGCCGAACAGCTGCTGGTGGAAGCGGGCATCCTCGATGCCGAGACCGAAGGCCTGTACGCGGCGCAGAACCTGACCGTGGTCCACCACCTCAACGCCGCCCTGCGCGCGCACGCCATCTACCAGCGCGATGTGGACTACATCGTGCGCGATGGCGAAGTGGTCATCGTCGACGAATTCACCGGCCGTACCCTGGCCGGCCGCCGCTGGTCCGATGGCCTGCACCAGGCGGTGGAAGCGAAGGAAGGCGTGCCGGTCCAGCGCGAGAACCAGACGCTGGCCAGCATCACCTTCCAGAACCTGTTCCGCATGTACAAGAAGCTGTCCGGCATGACCGGTACGGCCGATACCGAAGCGTTCGAATTCCAGAGCATCTATGGCCTGGAAGTGGTGGTGATCCCGACCAACCGCCCGACCATCCGCAAGGACAGCCCGGACCAGGTGTTCCTCAACCGCAAGGGCAAGTTCAATGCGGTGCTGGCCGACATCGAAGAGTGCGCCAAGCGCGGCCAGCCGGTGCTGGTGGGTACCACCTCGATCGAAACCTCGGAAATGCTGTCCGAGCACCTGCGCAAGGCGGGTGTGAAGCACGAAGTGCTCAACGCCAAGCAGCACGACCGCGAAGCGACCATCGTTGCCAACGCCGGTCGTCCGGCCGCCGTGACCATCGCCACCAACATGGCCGGTCGTGGTACCGACATCGTGCTGGGTGGCTCGCTGGAAGCGGAAATCCACGAGCTGGGCGAAGGCGCGACCGACGAGCAGAAGGCCGCGATCAAGGCCGAGTGGCAGAAGCGCCATGACGTGGTCAAGGCGGCCGGCGGCCTGCACATCGTCGGCACCGAACGCCACGAATCGCGTCGTATCGACAACCAGCTGCGTGGCCGTTCGGGCCGCCAGGGTGACCCGGGCTCGTCCCGTTTCTACCTGTCGCTGGAAGACAACCTGATGCGCATCTTCGCCTCCGACTGGGTGCAGAAGGCCATGCGCATGATGGGCATGAAGGAAGACGACGTCATCGAAGACCGCCTGGTCAGCCGCCAGATTGAAAAGGCACAGCGCAAGGTCGAGGCCCACAACTTCGACATCCGCAAGAACCTGCTGGATTTTGACGACGTCAACAACGACCAGCGCAAGGTGATCTACGCCCAGCGCGACGAACTGCTGGACGCCGAGTCGGTGAAGGACAACGTCGATGGCATCCGCGACGACGTGATCTTCGACATCGTTGCCCGCTTCGTGCCGCCGAACTCGGTGGACGAGCAGTGGGACCTGCGTGGCCTGGAAGCCACCCTGCAGTCGGACTTCGGTGTGGACATGTCGCTGACCGATCTGGTCAAGTCGCACGAGGAGCTGGACGCCGAAGGCATCACCGCCAAGGTGCAGGAGCGCATCAACCAGCACTTCGCCGAGAAGGAAGCGGGCGTGGGCGAAGAGACCATGCGCGCGCTGGAGAAGCACGTGATGCTGACCGTGCTCGACCAGAGCTGGAAGGAGCACCTGGCGCGCATGGATTACCTGCGCCAGGGCATCTACCTGCGCGGTTATGCGCAGAAGCAGCCGAAGCAGGAATACAAGAAGGAAGCCTTCGAGCTGTTCTCGGACATGCTGGAGAACGTCAAGCGCGAAGTGGTGACCCTGCTGGCCCGCGTGCGCATCCGCAGCGACGAGGAAGTGCAGGCACTGGAAGCGGCCGAGCGCCAGCAGGTGGAAGCCCGCCTGAGCCAGTCGCAGTTCCAGCACCAGGACGCTGGCGGCTACGGCGCCGACGAAGAGGCGGCGCAGGTGGAGGCCGCCCAGCAGGGCGTGGCGCAGCTGCAGCGTGACGAGCCCAAGATCGGTCGCAACGATCCGTGCCCGTGCGGCAGCGGCAAGAAGTACAAGCACTGCCACGGCCAGCTGAGCTGACCCCGGAGAGCCCCGCGAAAGCGGGGCTTTCCTGTTCTGGGCCTTGAAGCGCCCGGCGATTGCGCCGGTGCCCCGCTTTTCGGCATGCTTCGGCCATGCCTTCCCCGAAACGATCGATCCACGTCGTAGCCGCCGTCATCACCGACGCCCGCGGCCGCATCCTGCTCAACCGCCGTACCGAAAGCCGCGACATGGCCGGCCTCTGGGAATTCCCGGGCGGCAAGCGCGAGCCCGGTGAGACCTCCGAACAGGCGCTGGTGCGCGAGCTGCACGAGGAGCTGGGCATCGAGGCCGAGGTGGGCGAGTGGATCATGGACGTGCCGCAGCGCTACCCGGACAAGGACCTGACCCTGGAAGTGCGCCACGTGCGCAGCTGGAAGGGCGCCCCGCGTGGACGCGAGGGCCAGGCCATCACCTGGGTGACGCCGGACAAGCTGGCCCGTTATTCAATGCCGCCGGCTGACCTGCCGGTGGTGGCCGCACTGCGCCAGCCGGACTGCTACCTGATCACCCCTGCGCCGGACATCGATGAGGGCGGCCTGCAGCGTTGGCACGGCCAGCTGCAGCAGGCGGTGGCTTCGGGGCAGCAACGCATCCAGCTGCGCCTGCCCGCCGAGCATCCGCAGCGTCAGGGCGTGATCGAGCAGGCCGTGCGCACGCATCGGCGCGGTGTGCAGTGGCTGCTCAACCGCGATATTGAACTGGCGCGCACCCTCGGCGTTGGCGTGCACCTGGGCAGCGAGCAGCTGCAGTCGCTGCAGGAACGGCCGCTGCCGTCCGGGCAGCTGGTGGCCGCCTCCTGCCACGGGCTTGAGCAGCTGCTGGCCGCACAGCGGCTGGGCTGCGACTTCGCCGTGCTGGGGCCGGTGCAGGCCACTGCGAGCCATCCCGATGCAATGCCGTTGGGGTGGGAGGCCTTCGCCGCGCTGCGCGCCCAGGTCTCGCTGCCGATCTATGCGCTCGGCGGCATGACACCGCAGCATGTGGCCGAGGCACGCCGGCATGGCGGGCAGGGTATCGCCGCCATCCGCGGCCTGTGGCCTGTGTAGCGCGATACACAGGGTCGCAAGCAAGTAGATCCACGCCATGCGTGGATGAGCAGACCCGCGTCACGCAGCGACCAGTAGATCCACGCCATGCGTGGATGAGCGGACCCACGCCACGCAGCGACCAGTAGATCCACGCCATGCGTGGATGGCGGTTCAGCATCAGCAGCACCCGCTCACAACGTAATCCAGAAACACCCATACTGCCGCCGCAGCCCAAGCACGGTCGCCGCACGCGTGGCGCTGCCCGGCAGGGTCTGCTCCAACCGCAACCCGATCGGATGTCGCCGTGCAGTCGGCATCGGCACCGTTTCCGGATCCTGTGAGGCGATGCCCTGGCCCTCATCCAGATCCTGCCGCGGATACACCGGCACCACGTCCACCAGCGGCCGCCGCACCACCGATTCCAGCTGGCCAAGAATCCGCTGTGCGCCGGCATCGGACACCGCGCCCCACAGGTACAGCGAAGAAAGCCGGTTCACATCACCGATGCTGACCGCCGTGTGCAAAGCCTGCACCAGTTCGCTCAGCCGGCGCGGGCAGCTGCTGCCGAGGCTGTCGCGTTGCAGGGTATTGCCGGAAGGCGCCGGCGGTGGCCGCCGGGACTGCGCGCCCAGGCTGTCGCAGGGGCGGTCGGTATAGACACTTTGCCCCTGCGGATCGGTGCAGCGGTTCAAGCGCGTGGTCTGCGCCTGCACACCGGCGCAGACACCGGGCAGCAGCAGGACCAGCAACAGGGACAGGACGAGCTTCATCGACGCAGCGTAGCGCCGATTGCGATAACGCAGCGTACTTTTCAGCCTTGCAGCAGCTTCAGTACCGAGACCGTCGGCTTGGCCAGGTTCAAGGTGTAGAAGTGCAGGCCCGGTGCGCCACCTTCGACCAGGCGCTGGCACAGCTTGGCCACCACTTCGGCGCCGAAGGCGCGCACCGATTCGGCGTCGTCACCGTAGGCCTGCATCTTGCGGCTGATCCAACGCGGGATTTCCGCACCGCACTGTTCGGAGAAACGGCGCAGCTGGCTGAAGTTGGAGATCGGCATGATGCCCGGGGTGATCGGCACCTGCACGCCGAGCCGCTGCACTTCGTCGACGAAGTGGAAGTAGGCATCCGGGTTGAAGAAGTACTGGGTGATGGCGGCATCGGCACCGGCGTCGATCTTGGCCTTGAAGTGCTTCAGGTCGAGCAGGGCGTCCTGCGCTTGCGGATGCGTTTCCGGATACGCGCCCACTTCGATGCGGAAGGCATCACCATGTTCGGCACGGATGAAGGCGATCAGTTCGGAGGCATAGCGCATGTCGCCAGGAAAGCCCATGCCCGAGGGCAGGTCGCCGCGTAGTGCCACCAGGCGCCGGCAGCCGATGGCGCGGTAGAGCTTGAGCAGTTCGCGGATTTCCTGGCGGGTACCGCCGACGCAGGACAGGTGCGGTGCCGCGTCGAAGCCGTGGTGCTGGTTGAGATGGCGCACGGTCTCGGAGGTGTAGCTGAGGGTCGAGCCACCGGCGCCGAAGGTACAGGACACGTACTCGGGGGCATACGTCTTCAGCCTGGCCGCGGCACGGTCCAGCTGGGTGCGCTGTTCGTCGGTCTTGGGCGGATAGAACTCGAAGCTGATGGCGGTCATGGCACGGGCGGCGGCATCGGGTGTGAAGCAGTATATCTCTCCATCGAGATGGATGTGCGATGGATGTGTCGGGTCACGTCGTCCCGTGCGGGCGACCGTTCGCCCCGCTGACGGGCCGTTGCTCCGTAATCACAACCGGGGCAACGGGAGCGAAGCCACGCTGGTCCCAATCCCGGCACCACCCACGCGATGAAGGAGCAGACGATGAAGATCTTCCAGGCACTCTGGTACGCGATGAAGGCCTTGGCCAGGCTGGCGATGATCGGCATGGCGATGGCCGTGCTTGGCTCAGGCCCGGCCCATGCCACAGCCGTCGATAAAGCCGCCGTTGCAGGCGCAGTGCAGGTCGAGGTGCTCGGCAAGGGCCGTCCCTTGCTGATGATTCCCGGGCTTAACAGCAGTGCGGAGGTCTGGCGTGAGACCTGCCTGGCCCTGAAGGACGTGCAGTGCCATCTGGTGCAACTGCCGGGGTTTGCCGGTGCGGCGCCTGTCGATCCGCGCCCGGCCGATTTCCTGCCGGCGATGCGCGACGAACTACTGGGCTATCTGCAGGCGCGGCACCTGTCGAAGGTTGCCGTGATCGGTCACAGCCTGGGGGGTGTGCTGGCGATGCAACTGGCATTGAAGGCGCCCGATAGCATCGGTCCGCTGGTGATCGTTGATTCGCTGCCGTTCTATGCGGCGGTGATGAACCCGCAGGCCACCGCGCAGAACGTAGGGATGATGGCCGGGCAGCTGCGTGAAGGTTTGCTGGCGGCCGATGAGGCCAGCTTCAATGCACGCAACGATGCGACCGCCAAAGCCCTGACCCGCAGCACCCAGCATCTGCCGGAGCTGCAGCGTTGGGGGCGCGACAGTGATCGCACGAGCATGGCCGATGCGATGTACTCCATGCTGGTGCGCGATCTGCGTGATGACATCGACGGCATCCACACGCCGGTCCTGGTGCTGGGCAGCTGGGCCGCTTATCAGTCGATGGGGGGTACGGAAGCCAGTACCCGTGCGCAGTTCCAGGCGCAGTACGCGAAGCTGCCGGATGTGCAGATCGAGATGAGCGCACAGGGTTACCACTTCCTGATGTGGGATGATCCGCGTTGGCTGCAGGCGCAGGTGCGCCGCTTCCTCGCCGCACATCCCTGACCGCCGTATGCCCTTTCCGCCACCGCCAAGGCTGCTCATGGACGCTACCACGCCTTCCCGCCGCTTCTGGATCCTCAACGCGCTGGCGTGGGCAGGCTATGCGACGTACAGCCTGTGGCTGGGGGTGCGTATCGGCGGCGGTACGCTGTTCAGCGGCGTGGTGTTGATCTCCCTCAGCATTGCCGTTTCCCTGTGGTTGTGCAGCGGCGCGCTGCGTTCGGTCGCACTGCGGCAGCGCTGGTGGGATGGCAGTCTGGGCAGCCTGGTGTTGAAACTGGCAACTGGCGTGGTGGTCGGTGCCAGCATTGCACAGGCGCTGACGGCGGCGTTGTTGTTGCCGGCGCTGGCCATGGGCTGGGTGCAGTTGCCCGGTGGGCGTGCCGACTACCAGCTGTCGTCGGTCGTGCTGTACTGGATGAACACCGCCCTGTTCCTTTTGATGTGGACGGGACTGTGGGCGGGCCTGCATGGCTTGCGCCGCGCGCGCCACAGCGAGCTGGCGCGATTGCGCGTGGAGGCGGAGCGCAGCGCCCTGGAGCGCGATGCGTTGCGTGCGCGGCTGAATCCGCATTTCATGTTCAACGCATTGAACAACCTGCGAGCGCTGATTCTGGAAGAGCCCGAGCGTGCCCGCGACATGGTCACCCGCCTGTCGCGCACGCTGCGCCACGCGTTGGCCCACAATCGCAGTGAGCAGGTGACCCTGGCCGAGGAACTGGAAGTGGTCGACGACTATCTGGCCATCGAGGCGATCCACTTCGAACAGCGTCTGCAGGTGCGGCGGGAGATCGCCGCAGAGGCTGTGCAGGCACAGCTGCCTGCGATGGCACTGCAGCTGTTGGTGGAGAACGCGATAAAGCATGGCATTGCCAGCCGCGCGGGCGGCGGCGAGGTACATATCCGCGCGTCGCTGGAAGATGACCTGCTGCGCCTCCAGGTGGACAACCCCCTTTGCACTGGCAGCGAACCCGCGCACGGGCATGGTGTGGGACTGGCCTACCTGCGTGCGCAGCTTGGCACGCGCGGCCGTTTCACCCTGCAGCCGGTCGGCGACCGCATGCAGGCGCTGCTGGAGATTCCGCAATGACGGCCGTGCTGCGTGTGCTGATTGTCGATGATGCACGGCTGGCGCGACAGGAGCTGCGGACGCTGCTGTCGGCGCTGCCGTGGGTGCAGTGCGTGGGCGAGGCCGACGATGTGCCTGCTGCGCGCGAGGCGATCGCCGCGCTGGCGCCGGACCTGGTGCTGCTGGATGTGCAGATGCCCTCCGGTACCGGCTTCGATGTACTGGACGGGTTGGAAAGGGTGCCCTCGGTGGTGTTCGTCACTGCCTACGACACCTACGCAGTACGCGCGTTCCGGGCCAATGCACTGGATTACCTGGTGAAGCCGGTGGAAGCGCCGCGACTGCTGGAAGCGCTGGAGCGTGCGCGTCATCATGCGGCGTTGGATACCGAACCTCCCACAGTGCACGGCACGCTGGGTGCGCAGGACCAGGTGTTCGTGCGCGAAGGCGAGCGCTGCTGGTTCGTGTCCATTGCCGAGATCCGTCGGCTGGTGGTGGACGGCAACTACACGCGGTTGTGGTTCCGCGACCAGAACGCATTGCTGGCCCGCAGCCTGAGCGCGTTGGAAGCACGCTTGCCATCGGACCTTTTCTTTCGTGCCAACCGCAACACGCTGGTCAACCTGCGGCGCATCCGTGCGGTCACGCCGAGCATTGGCGATGGCTACGATCTGGCACTGGATGATGGCAGTGAAGTGGAGGTATCGCGGCGGCAGGCACGGGAGCTGCGCGAGCGGATGGCGCTGTAGGCAACGACTGCGGTTACCCTGTGCAGCGGATTCTTCGATCACACCGCGCCATGTCCATCGTCCTCACCGATTTCGCCCGCCCCCGCCTGTTCCCGCGCGTACCGCGCGGCAACACCATCCAGGACTGCAGCGCCGAGCAGTTCCAGGCGCATCTCAACGCGCACCCGCCGCTGAAGGTGCTCGATGGCTATGCACCGTTCTGCAAGCTGTTCGTCTATGAAAACTGGACCAGCACGCGCTGCCTGACCGTGCCGGTCACCGATGCCAACCGGCACCTGCTGCGCAGCGGCTACGAGGCGCGCAACCGTGAGGAACTGCCGGTGCTGGTGCGCTGGTTCGAGGGCGTGGAATCGCCACGGGCCAATTACCTGGTGGTGATCCTGTACAGCGCCGAGCAGTTGGCCAAGGAAGGTTCACCCATCGATGCGGACTGGGGCATCGTCGGCTGCATCTATACCGCCGAGCCGGAAGAAGTGCCGATGGCGCCGATCACCATGATGCGCAATGCGCTGGGCGTGGAGGAGGGTGGTTCGGGCGTGCCGCTGGACCGCGAAGCCTATCAGCGCGCGGTGGCGTTCTGGGAGAACAACGCCAACTGGCGGCCGTGAGAACACAGCATCGCGATGCGCGTCAGCGCACTGCGATGTGAAATCCGCTGCGGCCACCGCGGGATACGATGCTGTTTCCATCACAGCAGGAAGCAACGATGACGATCAGAACGTGGATGCCGTTGGCGGTGGCGCTGGGCGCCTTGCTCGGTTCAGCCGAGAGTTCAGCCCAGCGTTACGATGCCAACGCCGCATGCGGTGGATTGAGCAACGCGGCATCGATCCAGGATGTGGGCGTCAGCAGCATGGAGGCGCGTGCCCAGCAAGGGCGCTGCACGCTGCACGTCGTGGCTGCGGATGCGGAAGCGCTGGTGCGCCAGCAACGCATGCTGGAAGCGGTGTCGATGGCGGTATGCAAGGCCGCTGCGGAACCTCAGCCGTCCGCGCAGCCGCTGTCACTGGTGCTGCGATTCCCTGCGCGCTGCCCGCTATCGTCCAAGGCGACACTGTTCCCTGCGGCCAGCGGCAACTGGAGGCGTGAATTCCCCGAGTACCCCTCTGCGGCTGTACGTGACGGATTGCAGGGCAAAGTGCAGCTGAAGGCGCTGGTGAACGGGGACGGCAGGATTGTCGCGGCCGTGGTACGCGTGTCCAGTGGTCACGCGGTGCTGGACGCGGCAGCGGCCAAGGGGCTCCGCTCGTGGGCCATGCAACGCGACGCGCAACAGCCCGCGTTGCCCGCCATGAGTGTGATGGACGTGCCGGTGACCTTTGCTCTCAACGAATGAAGGACGTGCTCTCCTGGCTTTCGTAGCGGGAGCCGGCACAACCAGGCTTGGCGTGGATCCGCCTTCGCAGTAGAGCCACGCCACGCGTGGCTTCAATCAAGGGCGAGCAAGGTCCACTCCCACCACGGGTAGTGGTACTCGCGGTCGGTGGCATCCCAGTGCTGGCCGCAGCAGGTGCAGGCCACCCGATGGCGGTCGCCCCAGCCATCCTCGGCCACGCCCTGTTCCAGCAGCCGCACATGCCCCTGCTCGATGAGCCGGCGTGGGTCGAAGAACAGGTAATCCGGATACAGCGCGCACAGGCAGCCTTTGCGCTCACGCCAATAACGCAGGCGGCGCAGTGCGGCTTGCAGGTGCACATCGTTGCTGACCAGCGCACCGCCAAGCTGCACGCCCTGGCAGGCCTGCTCGATCTCCTCGGTCTGCGGCGCCAGCGCATCCAGCGTCGTAGCGCTGAACAACCGCGCCAGGCTGCTGCTGGCGGCATGGATACGACTGGCATCGCGCGACAGCAGGTCCTGCAGCAGTACATCGGCCTGTGGGTCGTCCAGCCGCGGTGGCGGCGATGTGGACCAGGGCCAGCGCATCAACGTGGCCTGCCGATCGCGGCGTAGTGGCCGCCGGTCAGGTGCAGCAGGTCGGCCGGTGCCAGTTCCACTTCCAGGCCACGCCGTCCCGCGCTGACGTGCAGGGTGGGCAGTGCCTGCGCGCTGGCGTCGAGAAAACTGCGCAGGCGCTTCTTCTGCCCAAGCGGGCTGATGCCGCCGACCAGATAGCCGGTTGCGCGCTGCGCGGCATCGACGGCGGCCATCTCGCACTTTTTGCAGCCGGCCGCCTCGGCCAGTGCTTTCAGATCAAGCTGGCCGGCCACCGGCACGATGGCAACGAGCAGTTCGTGCGTTTCGGTGCTGGCCAGCAGGGTCTTGAATACCTGTGCCGGGTCCAGGCCCAGCTTTTCGACGGCTTCGCCGCCGTAGGATTCGGCATGGGCATCGTGCACGTAGCTGTGCACGGTATGGACGATCTTCTCGCGCTTGAGCAGGTTGATGGCCGGGGTCATCGACATATCGTAGCGCCGCGCGCGGGCATTGCCTTGACCGAGGCTATTGCCGCACCCTGCGATACTGCACGTCGGCTTTCCCAGGCTCCAGCATGCGCGCACCCGCTCACCTCCACGACCTGACCTTTGACACCGAAGTGGCAGCGGGCCCGTATCCACCGCAGGGTTTTCTGCCGATCGCCGAAGGCGCGTTGGGCAACGGCGATTGTTTCGGGCTGTACTGGCCATTGGGGCGCGAAGGCGCATTGCCGCTGGTCTGCGAGATGTTCCATGACGAGGGCAGGATGGTCTACAGCCATTCTTCGCTGGACGTGTTCGTGCACTGGTTGGGCATCAATCGCGCGCTGGACGAGGATGCGTGGGATGACGACGAGTGGGATCCGCGCGCGCATGATGTGGACGACGCAGACTCGCCTTTCCGGCTTGTCGAGTCGGCGCAGGGACATGTAGCAGCGGGCGAGCCCGCCGCTGCGATCCCACTGCTCGACGCCGCAACCGCGGCTTTTCCAGACCTGCAGAAGGGCTGGGCCATGCTCGCTGGCCAACACATGCGGTTGCGCAATGCCGAGCTGGCGGTGCGCGCGGCGCGCTCGGCCGTGCTGGCCAACTGGGCCTTTGGCGTGCCCGAGGCAGGTGTGCTGCGCATCCTGAAATCGGCGCATGCTGGTGCGGATCCGGTGGTGGCGATGGCGCAGCAGATGGGCTTCGCCTTTGGCGGTGCCAGGAACAACCCGGACTACGCGTTGATGCAGGCCTGCATCGATCGGTGTTGGCAGATCGGCGATAGGGAGGCGGCACTACGGTTGTCGCACAACCGCTGTTACGTGCTGGCCGCCGAGACGGTGTCATTCCAGGAGCGCGAGCGCTTTGATCTGCCCGCCTGGCAGCTTGCGTTCCGCGAACAGTGCCGCCTCGCCCTCGGCGACGACCGCCAGCGCATGCAGTAGAGCCACGCCGCGCGTGGATACCGCACCGGACGACAGGATCCACGCTGTGCGTGGATCCGATCCATCGCAGATCAGCGCGACAGCGGCTGCTGTGCCTGAGCCTGTTCCTGCGCCTGTCGTTGTGTCTGTTCGGCGTTCAACGCTTCGCTCTGGCGAGTGCTGGATTGCAGATCCTGGCTGACCGCCTGCGCAAGGTCGATGTAGGTGCGATGCGCTGCAGGATCGCCCAGCTGGCCCTGCACCGCGAATATACCATGGCCGTCGGGGCGCGCCACCACGGTGTCCACCTGTGACATGCCGACAAGCTTGGACTCGTAGGCGACCTGTCCAGCGGCATTCTCCAGCTGGCCGCGGTCATGGAACAGCGGCGATAGTCCACCTTGGCTGCGCTGCTGTTCCAACGTTTCCAGCTTTTCGACGACCTGCTGGTAGCGCGGATTGTCGGCGTGCCCGGGCGTGGCCATGCTCGGTGCTGCAGATTCGGCCTGCTGATGCTGCTGGCTTGCCGCCTCCAGCGCACCCAAGGTGCCGCTGCCGGCTTTGCCGTCCACCGTCAGCTGATGATCGCGCTGGAACTGCTGGACCGCCTGCAGGGTGCCCGGGCCAAAGTGACCGTCGGCCACCAGCGGTGCACCGTCCTTGCCCGTGTAGCCGAGGTCGGCCAGCTTCTGCTGCATGGCCTGCACCTCATCGCCCTTTGCGCCGTTCACCAGCACGCCACTGCCAGCCGACGCACCGGGTGTGCTGGGCGAGCCGTGCGAGGGGGCATGGGTTGGGGTGATGCCCAGCTGGGTCATGGCCGTGTCGAAGCGTTGATCGCGGCTGGTCACGGCCGCAGGCGACTGGATGCCGAATTTGGTCGCATCGACGAAGGTCTGCACGTCGGCCCGGCTTGGTGGATCGCCGGCCTGGACGGTACCGCCCTGCAGCTTCTCCGCGTTGCCGGCCAGATAGCTGATGAACTGCGGGCCCATGCTGCCGAACTGGTTGTCATAGTCGGCCATGGCCAGCTGCAGTTCCGGGTTTGCCACGATGGCATCGGCGGCGGCCGGGTTGGTCGCGCGCACCTTGGCGATGGCCTCGTCGACGCGCTCGATGGCGCTGTCCAGCTTGGCGTTGGTGAGCTGGTCGATGTTGGCCTGCGGAATGGCCTGCAGCTTGGCGTCGAGCGCGGCCAGCTGCTGTGTGCTCAGCCCCCCGTGCTGGGACAGCAGTTCGATGTCACCGTTGGTGAAACCGTTGTCGCGCAGGAAGCGCCTGGCCTGGGGGTTGCCGCCGACGTCGAACTGCACCAGGCCGAACGAATAGGCGCTGGTGCCCTCCTGGGCGTATGAAAAATGGTCCAGGTGGCGGGTGTTGCCGCCCAGTTCGGTGTTGAGGAACAGCGTGGACAGCTGCTCGCGGGTGAGAGTGGAATCCGTTGCCATGGTCATCGTTCTTCAATGAGGAAAAGGGAGCCGTGCCCGCCCGGCTGATGTCAGCCGGCGCAGTGCTGCTGGGTGAAGCCGAGCAGCTGGCGGGTGGCCTCGGTGCCGTAGGCAGCCGGTGCCGGTTCGATGGCGAACTGGCCGACCATCTGGTTGCTGCACAGTTGCACGTTGCGCTTGCCGGTGGCTGTTTCCAGGGTGCAGTTGGCCGCCAGCAGGGCGTTGTGGCCGGCGCCGATGTTGGTTGCCGCTGTGCAGCCCAGCAGGCTGCCTTTCTGGCCGTTTTCACCCAGCAGCGTGTTGAAGGTCGCCAGCTGGCTGTTGGGGTCGCGCAGCACCAGCATGTCCACGCACTGCTGCTGGCCGTCGGGCACTTCGCAGGCGTCCTGGTCGACCAGACCGTCGCGCGTGGCCGACAGTACCTTGAGGCGGTCGGCAGATACCTGTTGCAGGCAGTGCGCGTCGCTGCACAGGTCGCGCGTGTGCTGGATCCAGCGCTGCTGCTCGGCCTGCAGCTTGGCCTTGCCGGCGGCATCGAGGGTTTGGCTTGCGGCGGCTTCGGCCTTGGCCAGCTCGCCTTCCTGCTTCAACAGGGCGGGGTCGTTGCAGATCAGGGTCTGCACCGGCGATGCCGGATTGGCGCAGGCGGTGCTGCCGGCGGCCGCTGCCGGGGCATTGGCCGCCTTGCCGTCGGTGCTGGCCTGTTCGGTGGCGGCTGCAGGCGTCGTGGCCTGGGCTTCACCGGAGGGCGGGGTGCAGGCGGCCAGCAGGGCCACCCAGCACAGGGTCATGAGGGGCTTGATGGTCCGGGTCATACGTTCACTGCTGCGCTGCATGTCTATCCTTTGATGTCTGCGTCCTGGCGCATGGCCTGCGGGCGGCAGGCATGGGGCGAACCATGGAACGGGGGCGCCGTGGCGGCCGCGCGGCGGGCTGGGCATTGCAACATCCCGCGCCGGGGCCGTTGGCGGGAACAGAGCGTAGCAAGCGACTGCTTAGGGCTCTGTGACAGGGCGCGCGGAACGCGGCGGCCGGTGCCCGGATGCAGAACGGGCGCCCGAAGGCGCCCGTCCGTGTGCATCCGTTGCTGGGGTCAGAGCCCTTTCCTGCGGAAAGGGATCCGACCCCGCGCACGGCATCAGTAGCGGTAATGATCCGGCTTGAACGGACCTTCCACCGGCACGCCGATGTAGTCGGCCTGTTCCTGGCTCAGGGTGGTCAGCTTCACGCCGATCTTTTCCAGGTGCAGGCGAGCCACTTCTTCGTCCAGCTTCTTCGGCAGCAGGTACACCTTGTTCTCGTAGGTGCCCTTGTTGGCCCACAGGTCGATCTGGGCCAGGGTCTGGTTGGCGAACGAGTTGGACATCACGAAGCTCGGGTGGCCGGTGGCGCAGCCCAGGTTGACCAGGCGGCCTTCGGCCAGCAGGAAGATCGCATTGCCGTTGGGGAAGATGTACTTGTCCACCTGCGGCTTGATGTTGACGTGCTTCACGCCCGGGAAGGCGACCAGCGCATCGACCTGGATCTCGTTGTCGAAGTGGCCGATGTTGCAGACGATGGCCTGGTCCTTCATCGCGCTCAGGTGCTCGATGCGGATGATGTCCTTGTTGCCGGTGGTGGTGACGTACAGGTCGGCACGGCCCAGGGTGGATTCGATGGTGTTGACCTCGAAGCCTTCCATCGCCGCCTGCAGGGCGCAGATCGGATCGATCTCGGTGACCACCACGCGCGCGCCGTAGGCACGCAGCGACGCGGCGCAGCCCTTGCCGACGTCACCGTAGCCGCAGACCACGGCGACCTTGCCGGCCAGCATCACGTCCATCGCGCGCTTGAGGCCGTCGGCCAGCGACTCGCGGCAGCCGTACAGGTTGTCGAACTTGCTCTTGGTGACCGAGTCGTTGACGTTGATCGCCGGGATCAGCAGGGTGCCGGCCTGGGCCAGCTGGTACAGGCGGTGCACGCCGGTGGTGGTTTCTTCCGAAACGCCCTTCCAGTCCTTGACCACGCGGCCCCAGTAACCCGGGCGCTCCTTGGCCACGCGCTTGAGCAGGTTCTTGATGACCTGCTCTTCGTGCGAAGCGGCCTTTTCGTCGACCCAGGTGCTGCCGTTTTCCAGCTCGTAGCCCTTGTGGATCAGCAGGGTCACGTCACCGCCGTCGTCGACCACCAGCTCCGGGCCGGTCAGGGTGCCGTCGGGCAGGGTGAAGGTCAGCGCGTCCAGGGTGCAGTCCCAGTACTCTTCCAGCGACTCGCCCTTCCAGGCGAACACGGGGGTGCCGGTGGCGGCGATCGCCGCAGCGGCGTGGTCCTGGGTCGAGAAGATGTTGCACGAAGCCCAGCGCACGTCGGCGCCGATGTCCTTCAGGGTCTCGATCAGCACCGCGGTCTGGATGGTCATGTGCAGCGAGCCGGTCACGCGCACGCCCTTCAGCGGCAGCTCGGCCTGGTACTTGCGGCGGATGGACATCAGGCCCGGCATTTCGTGCTCGGCGATGTCCAGTTCCTTGCGGCCCCAGTCGGCCAGGGTGATGTCGCGGATCTTGTAGTCGCCTTCGGTGGAGAAGGTCTTGGCAACAGCATTCATGCAGTAGCTCCGGTTGTGGGCGAGCGGATGCTCGCATCTGGCCGGGCGCCGTTGTTGCAAAGCCACCTGGCCGAGCCTGGCCGGTCTCAGGGGATCCGGTCGCAGCGCCCCTCGGCAGGGGAGGATGCCCATTATATCGCGCCTCCGCTGTGACACGGCGATGACCCAACCATCGGCAGATGGGCGCAGGTGCATGGCCTGTTAAGGTCGAGGGCTTCATGCAGCGAACAGGTAGAACAATGATGAGCACGCACGCACGCCGCAACCGGCGCTTGACTGGCCTGGTCCTGTCGATGGCCCTGCTGGCGGTGGTCCCGCAGGCCTGGGCTGCGGCACCGCAGGCGGCCGCGGCGCAGGCACAGGGCGTGGCCGGTTACGAGCTGCCCTCGGCCGCACTGCAGGCCGTGGTCGACGCGCCGCGGGCGCCGTCGCTGTTCCTGTCGCCGCGCCGGGATGTCGCCGCGCTGATGCAGATGCCGTCGCTGCCGTCGATCCAGGTGGTGGCGCAGCCGGAGCTGAAACTCGCGGGCCTGCGCATCAATCCGAAAACCTTCTCTGACAGCCGCTTCAGCTTCGGCCAGAAGCTGTGGTTGATGAATGTGGCTGACGGCAAGGAACGGCAGATCAGCGGGTTGCCGGCCTCGTTGTCGATCGCCAGCCTGACGTGGTCGCCGGACCAGAAGTGGCTGGCCTTCAACCAGGTCGATGCCGCTACCGGGGCCAATGAGCTGTGGCTGGTGGACGTGACTGGCGGCAGCGCCCGTCGCCTGGTCGCCGGCCTGAACACCGTTCTGGGCAGTGGCTACCAGTGGTTGCCGGACAGCCGTGGCCTGGTGGTGTTCACCCGCCCGGGCAACCTTGGTGCCGCCCCGGCTGCTGATGGCATTCCGACCGGCCCGGCCGTGCAGCAGACCAGCCAGGGCGGTGGCGTGGTGTCCATCCGCACCTACCAGGACCTGCTGAAGAACGAGGCCGACGCGCGCCAGTTCGATTACTACGCCACCACCCAACCGATGGAAGTGGGGCTGGACGGGCAGAGCCGTGCCATCGGTGCGGCCGGCATCTTCATGGGTTTTGCGGTGTCGCCCGACGGCCGTTTCGTGCTCAGCCAGCCGGTGCAGCGTCCGTACTCCTACGTGGTGCCGCTGAGCAGCTTCCCGCGCCGCATCGAAGTGCTCGACCGCAGCACCGGCAAGCTGGTGCATACCGTGGCCGTACGGCCGCTGGTGGAAGGCCTGCCGACCGGCAACGATGCCGAAGTGACCGGCGTGCGTGACATCAGCTGGCGCGGCGATGCCGATGCCACCCTGGTCTGGGCCGAAGCGCAGGATGGTGGCGACCCGAACAGGGAAGCCAAGGTGCGCGATGCGGTGTTCATGCAGGCCGCACCGTTCGACACGCCGCCGGTGACCCTGGCCCAGCTCGGCAGCCGCTATGCCGGCATCAGCTGGGGCCGTGGCGACCTGGCCCTGCTCAACGAATCGTGGTGGAAGACCCGCCGCAGCAAGACCTGGCTGATCGCACCGGACAACGCCAGCGCCGATGCCAGGCTGCTGTGGGATCGCGACGCGCAGGACCGCTACGCCGATCCGGGCCGCCCGCTGATGACCAGTGATGACCGCGGCCGCTCGCTGCTGCAGACCACCGCTGATGGCGGCAGCCTGTACCTGGCCGGTGCCGGTGCATCGCCGGAAGGCGACCGTCCGTTCGTTGATCGCTTCGACGTGGCCAGCGGCAAGGCAACCCGCCTGTTCCATTCGCAGGCACCGACCTACGCCGCGCCGGTAACGCTGCTGGATGCGCAGGCCAGTTCGCTGCTGATCAGCCGCGAGAGCCCGGACGAGCCGACCAACTTCTACGTGCAGTCGCTGGCCGACACCAACGCCGCACCGCGTGCGCTGACTCATTTCGCCCATCCGCTGCCGCAGCTGAAGGGCGTGCAGAAGGAGCAGATCCGCTACAAGCGCAAGGACGGCGTGGACCTGACCGCGACCCTGCTGCTGCCGCCGGGCTACGACCCCAAGCGCGATGGTCCGCGGCCGCTGCTGATGTGGGCCTACCCGGGTGAGTTCAAGAGCGCGGCGGCCGCCAGCCAGGTGACCGATTCGCCGTACCGCTTCAACGCCATCAGCTACTGGGGCCCGCAGGCGTTCCTGGCCAAGGGCTATGTGGTGCTGGCCAGCCCGTCGATGCCGATCATCGGCGAAGGCGACAAGGAACCCAACGACACCTACATCGAACAGCTGGTGGCCAATGCGCAGGCCGCAGTGGACGAGGTGGTGCGGCGTGGTGTGACCGACCGCGAGCACATCGCCATCGGTGGCCACTCCTACGGTGCGTTCATGACCGCCAACCTGCTCGCGCACACCCGCCTGTTCAAGGCCGGTATCGCGCGCAGCGGCGCCTATAACCGCACGCTTACCCCGTTTGGTTTCCAGGCCGAAGAGCGCAACTACTGGCAGGCGCAGGACGTGTACCAGAAGATGGCGCCGTTCAATTACGCCGACAGGATCAAGGATCCGATCCTCTTCATCCACGGCGTGGACGACAACAACTCGGGCACCTTCCCGATGCAGAGCGAACGCATGTTTGCCGCAGTGAAGGGGCTGGGCGGCACCGCCCGCCTGGTGATGCTGCCGAACGAGTCGCATGCCTACCGCGCACGCGAATCGATCATGACGATGCTGGCCGAAAGCGAGCGCTGGCTGGAGCAGAACCTCGGCCCGGTGCAGCAGGGCAAGGCGAAGAAACAGCGCTGATCCGCGCACGATGGCGGCCCCCGCAACAGGGCCGCTTCCCACGGTAGCGCCGGGCCATGCCCGGCGGATGCGTGCAGATGAAACCATTTCTGCATCGCAGCACGGCACGCGTTCTGGTTTAGGCTTGGGGTCTGGATCCGTTGACCGAGGCCTGTGCGTCGCCGATGAACGAGTACCGCAGCAGTATCGAATTCGCTTCCCCTGATCTTCCCCTGCGTGACGACGTGCGCCGTCTGGGTGCACTGGTCGGTGACCTGCTGGTCGAGCAGGTGTCGGCCGCCTTTCTCGATGACGTCGAGGACGTGCGCACGCGTGCCATTGCCCGCCGCGAGAACCAGGCGCCGCTCTCCGAGCTGGCCGACGGCCTGGCCGGGCGTGAACCGCAACAGGCCGAGACCATGGTGCGCGCGTTCAGCACCTACTTCCAGGTGGTCAACATCGCCGAGCGCGTGCATCGCATCCGCCGCCGCCGCGACTACCAGCGCGCCGTTGCGGCCGCACCGCAACCCGATGGCCTGCAGGATGCCCTGCGGCACCTGAAGGCGCAGGGCGTTGGCCTGGACGAACTGGCGCAGTGGCTGCCACGCATCGATATCGAGCCGGTGTTCACCGCACACCCGACCGAAGCGGTGCGCCGCGCGCTGCTGGAGAAAGAGCAGCTGATGGTGGCCAGCCTGGTCGACAATCTCGACGGCCAGCGCACGCCGGGTGAGGCGGCCGCAGACGCCGCGCGCTTCCGCATGGCGTTGACCGCCTCGTGGCAGACCACCGATTCCTCGCCGGTGCGCCCGACCGTGGACGACGAACGCGAGCACGTCGGCTTCTATCTGGTGCAGGTGCTGTACCGGGTGATCCCGGTGCTGTACGAATCGCTGCAACAGGCACTGCGCGATACCTATGGCGCGGAACTGCCGCTGCCGCGCCTGCTGCGTTTCGGCACGTGGGTGGGCGGCGACATGGACGGCAATCCCAATGTGGATGCGCACACCATCCGCAATACGCTGGATGCACAGCGCGTTGCCGTGCTGGGCCGTTACCAGAAGGAACTGCTGCAGCTGGCCAGCCTGCTCAGCCAATCCACCGAGCGGGTGGGGGTAAGCGATGCACTGCAGGCGCGCGTCGCGCATTACCAGCAGTTGCTGCCGCAGGTGCAGTCGCGGCCACGCCATGCCGACATGCCGTATCGGTTGCTCAACGACCGCATGCGTGCACGCCTGCAGGCCACGCTGGATGATGCCGACGGCGCCTATGCCGGCCCGGACGAGCTGATCGACGACCTGCAGCTGATCCTCGACAGCCTGCGCGCGAACCGGGGCGAGCATGCCGGCGGCTTCGCGGTGCAGCGCCTGTTGTGGCGGGTGAAGACCTTCGGTTTCCATCTGGCGCGGCTGGATGTGCGCCAGGAATCGAGCGTGCATGCGCGCGCGCTGGCCGCAGTGCTGGGGGGCGATGCGGCATGGGACGCATTGGATACAGCGGGTCGCGCACGCCTGCTGGCACCGCATGCCAGTGGTGAAACACCATTGCCTGTTGGCGATGATGAGGGCAACCAGCGCTTGGATGCAGTGTTCGCGGCCTTGGCCGATGCCCGTGCGCGGCATGGTGGCGACGCGCTGGGCAGCTACATCATCTCGATGGCGCACGACCGTGGCGATGTGCTGGCGGTGCTGGCCCTGGCGCGGCGTGGCGGCCTGGTCGATGACGCCGGCCACGTGCCGCTGGATATCGCGCCGCTGTTCGAAACCGTGGACGACCTCAAGCGCGGCACCGCGACGCTGCGCGATCTGCTGGCCGATCCGGTGTACCGCGCGCATCTGCGTGCACGCGAGGACGTGCAGATGGTGATGCTCGGCTATTCGGACAGCAGCAAGGATGGTGGCATTGCCGCATCACGCTGGGGCCTGCAGCGCGCACAGGTGGAGCTGCTGGAAGTGGCCGCCGAAGCGGGCCTGCGCCTGACCTTCTTCCATGGCCGCGGTGGCTCGATCAGCCGCGGTGGTGGCAAGACCACGCACGCGGTCGATGCCTCGCCACGCGGCAGCATCGATGGCCGCCTGCGGGTGACCGAGCAGGGCGAGGTGATCCACCGCAAGTACGGCATCCGCGCGCTGGCACTGCGTTCGCTGGAGCAGGCCACCGGTGCGGTGCTGCGCGCCAGCCTGCGCCCGCGTGCCGCCGAACCGCGCGAGGATGATTGGCGGCCGGTGATGGACGTGGTCGCCGGTTCCAGCAGCGAGGTCTATCGGGCGTTCGTTGGCCAAACGCGTTTCATGGACTACTTCCGTACCGCCACGCCGATCGATGTGATTGAACGGATGACGCTGGGATCGCGGCCGTCGCGCCGGCTCGGCCAGGATGCGGCCTTGACCAACCTGCGCGCGATTCCGTGGGTGTTCGCCTGGAGCCAGGCGCGCGCGGTGATTCCGGGCTGGTATGGGGTCGGCAGCGGCCTGCAGGCGGCCGCCGACGCCGGCCATGAAGCCACGTTGCGTGAAATGGCGCGGGACTGGCCGTTCTTCCGCACGTTCCTGGATGACATCGCGATGGTGCTGTCCAAGGGGGATATCACCATCGCCGAACAGTTCTCGCGTTTGTCGGGTGAGCTGCACGACGCGTTCTTCCCGCAGGTCGAACGCGAGCTTGAACTGACCCGGCACTGGCTGCTGGCGCTGATGGAGCAGCAGACCCTGCTGGACCACGACGCGCGGCTGGCGCTGTCGATCCGCCTGCGCAATCCCTATGTGGACCCGATCAGCGTGCTGCAGGTGGACCTGCTGCAGCGCTGGCGCGAAAGCGGACGCGAGGACGACGACCTGCTGCGTGCGCTGGTGGCCTGCGTGAATGGTGTCTCGCAGGGCGTGCAGAACACGGGGTGATCCGCATCCGCCGGGCATGGCCCGGCGAATTCGCAATGGTAGTGCCGGCCGCTGGCCGGCAACCTCGCAGCAGGCAGGCTACTGCAGTTGCCGGCCAGCGGCCGGCACTACCGGTTTGCCAGGTGCCGAGCCCGGTCGGCCCGCTTTCATTCTTCTGGTGACGGCGGATTGGACGCCAGCAGTTCCAGATGCCGCTGCTCCATTTCCTGCCGAAGCTGGCGGCGGATCAGCGCCGCGGCCTGCCGGCGCTTTTCATCCGAACTGGCCGGCTGCAGCGATGGAACCGGCGTCGGCCGGCCGTCCTCGTCCACCGCCACCATGGTGAAGAAGCAGCTGTTGGCGTGGCGCACGCTGCGCTTGAGGATGTCCTCGGCCACCACCTTGACGCCGATTTCCATCGACGAGGTGCCGGTGTAGTTCACCGAGGCCAGGAAGGTGACCAGTTCGCCCACCGCGATCGGCTGGCGGAACACCACCTGGTCCACCGACAGGGTGACCACGTAGCGGCCGGCATAGCGGCTGGCGCAGGCATAGGCGACCTGGTCGAGCAGGCGCAGGATCGCGCCACCGTGGACCTTGCCGGAGAAATTGGCCATTTCCGGCGACATCAGCACGGTCATGGACAGCTGGTGGGATTTGAGTTCGGTCGACATGGGGCGATTGTATCGGCAACCACCGGCACTACCATCTGTCGGCCAGCGGCCGGCACTACCGAAAGCAGAAGGGCCGCTTGCGCGGCCCTTCTTGAAGGTCAGCCGACTGACAGTCGGCTCTACAGCGGCCCTTCGTGTTTCTTACTTCAGCTTCGCATCGGCGCGCAGGGCGGCGGCGCGATCGGTCTTCTCCCAGGAGAAGGCCGTGGCGTTGACGGTCTCGCCTTCGCCGTTGATGTAGCTGAACTCCTTCGGCTTGCGGCCGAAGTGGCCATAGGCCGCGGTCTGCTGGTACATCGGGTGGATCAGGTCCAGCATCTTGATGATGCCGTACGGGCGCAGGTCGAAGTGCTTGCGGATCAGCTTCTCGATCTTGTCGTCGCTGATCTTGCCGGTGCCGAAGGTGGTGACCGAGATCGAGGTCGGCTCAGCCACGCCGATGGCGTAGGAGACCTGCACTTCGCAACGGTCGGCCAAGCCGGCGGCAACCACGTTCTTGGCGACGTAGCGGGCAGCGTAGGCGGCCGAACGATCGACCTTGGACGGGTCCTTGCCGGAGAACGCGCCACCACCGTGACGGGCCCAGCCGCCGTAGGTGTCGACGATGATCTTGCGGCCGGTCAGGCCGCAGTCGCCCACCGGGCCGCCGATCTCGAACTTGCCGGTCGGGTTGATGTGGAACTTGGTGCCCTTGTGCAGCCACTTGGCCGGCAGCACCGGCTTGATGATCTCTTCGCGGACGGCCTCGATGAGGTCCTTCTGCTTGATGCCCGGGGCGTGCTGGGTCGACAGGACCACCGCGTCGATGGCCGAAACCACGCCGTTTTCATAGCGCAGGGTGACCTGGCTCTTGGCGTCCGGACGCAGCCAGGACAGCGGCGAGTTGCGCTTCTTGCGGATCTTGGCCTGCTGCTCGACCAGGCGGTGCGACAGGTGGATCGCCGCCGGCATGTAGCTGTCGGTTTCGTTGGTGGCATAGCCGAACATCAGGCCCTGGTCGCCAGCGCCCATTTCTTCCGGCTTCTTGCGGTCAACGCCCTGGGCGATGTGCGGGGACTGCTTGCCGATCAGGTTCAGCACGCCGCAGGTGGCGCCGTCGAAGCCGACGTCGGAGCTGTCATAGCCGATGTCCACGATGACCTTGCGGGTCAGCGCTTCCAGGTCGATCCAGGCGCTGGTGGTGATTTCGCCGGCAACGATGGCAACGCCGGTCTTGACCATGGTCTCGCAGGCCACGCGGGCGCGCTGGTCCTGGGTCAGGATCGCGTCCAGCACCGCATCGGAGATCTGGTCGGCAACCTTGTCCGGATGGCCTTCAGAGACCGACTCGGAGGTGAAGAGGTAGCTGGACATCAGGCTTAATATCCTTTGATTCGGATGGAAAGATGGGCGCGAATGATACACGGGGTGCGCCGCCTGTGCATTGTGAACCCGTATGGGTTGCCGGTGGTTAAGGTGTTGTGCCCGGCAGGGCAAGGCCTGGCGGGCATTGCGGGGGCATCGTGCACAGGCAGTGTTCCACTGGCGTGACCATTGCCGCCCCCGCCGGGACCGGATGTGCCAGCGCCTTCGCCGTCATCATTCTGCCGCCAAACCGCCATCTGGCTGCCGCCTGCCGGGCGCAGGCTCTCGGCCAACCCGGCCGCCGGGCAGGAGGGGACACGCCATGCAGGAACTCGAACAGCGTCTGCAGCAACGCTATCCCGACTGGTTCCATGGCCGTCGCGGCCAACTGGCCCGGCCCCTGCTGCGCAGCGTCGGGCGCTGGTCACGGCTGGACCGGATCGAGGCGTTCCTGCGCCGCAACGCCAACGTGCGCGGTTTCGACTTCGTCGCCGCCGGGCTGGAGTTCATCGAGGGTCGCTACCACGTGGACCCCGCCGCGCTGGCGCGGATCCCGGCCACCGGCCGCCTGCTGATCGTGGCCAACCACCCTTCCGGCGCGCTGGATGCGCTGGCGTTGCTGGATGCGGTCGGCCGTATCCGCCGTGACGTGCGGATCGTGGCCAACGATCTGCTGGGCGCGATCGGGCCGCTGCAGGACCTGCTGCTGCCGGTACGCATCCTCGGCGGCAAGGTCCAGCGCAGCAGCCTGCAGGCGGTGGAGCAGGCGCTGGCGGCCGAGCAGTGCGTGATCGTGTTCCCGGCCGGCGAGGTCTCGCGGTTGTCGCTGCTCGGCATCCGCGATGGCCGCTGGCAGCGGGGGTTTGTCCGCTTTGCCCGTGCCGCCGCCGCACCGGTACTGCCGGTACGGGTGGAAGCGCGCAACTCGGCGCTGTTCTACGGCGCTTCGACCCTGTTCAAGCCGGCTGGTACGGCACTGCTGGCACGGGAGATGTTCGCCCGCCGCGGCCGGCCGCTGCGGCTGCGCATCGGCGAACCGATGCAGCTGGGGCAGGGTGATCCCGGCGCGCAGCTGCTGGCGGTGCGCCGCGCGGTATATGCGCTGGGGCGCAGCACAGCGATTGCCGAAGGCTGCCCGGCAGGGCCCGAGCCGCTTGCCGCGCCGGTGCCGCCTGCACAGGTCGCCGCTGCGATTGCCGCCGCCACCGTGCTGGGGCAGACCGCCGATGGCAAACAGATCCTGCTGGCCAGCTGCACGGCCGATTCGCCGCTGCTGCACGAGCTGGGGCGGCTGCGCGAACTGACTTTCCGCCAGGTGGGCGAGGGCACTGGGCGCAGTCGCGACCTGGATGACTTCGACCTGCACTACCAGCACATCGTGATCTGGGACGGCACCGCCCAGCGCATCGCCGGGGCCTACCGGATCATGCGGGGCGCGCAGGCGCTGGCGCGCCGGGGCCTGGCCGGGCTCTACAGCGCTTCGCTGTTCCGCTATTCCGACGACGCCATTCCCCGCATTGCCGAAGGCCTGGAATTGGGACGCAGCTTCGTGGTGCCCGATTACTGGGGCAGCCGCAGCCTGGATTACCTGTGGCAGGGCATCGGCGCTTACCTGCAATGCCAGCCCGGCATCCGCTACCTGTTCGGTGCGGTGTCCATCAGCGCCGCGCTGCCACGCGATGCGCGCGAGCAACTGGTGGCCTATTACCAGCGTTACTACGGCGCAGCCGATGGCCGGGTGCAGTCGAACCGGCCGTTCCAGTACTTCGCCGCGCCACCTTGCTTTGGTGAGATGGATGCGGCGGCTGCCTTCGACGTGCTCAAAGCCAATCTCGCCGCGCTCGGTACCGGTGTGCCCACCTTGTACCGGCAGTACACAGACCTGTGCGAACCCGGCGGTGCACGGTTCCTGGCGTTTGGCGTCGATCCGGATTTCAGCGACTCGATCGACGGCCTGATCGAAGTCGACCTGCACGCGATCCGGCCACACAAGCGCAAACGCTACCTGCGCGATGCGGGGATGCCGGCATGAGCACGCTGGCGAACCTGGCACCGCATCGTCGCGCCGTGTTCGTCTCCGATGTTCATCTCGGGTCGCGGCATTGCCACGCCACCGAGCTGGCGCGTTTCCTCGGCACCCTGCGCTGCGAGCGACTGTATCTGGTCGGCGACATCATCGATTTGTGGTGGATGGCCCACCGACGCGCCAACTGGCGGCAGTCGCACAGCGAGGTCATCCTGGCCCTGCACGCGCTGCGGCGCGCCGGTACCGAGATCATCTACATCCCCGGCAACCACGACGCCTCGCTGCGCCAGGTGTGCGGCCTGATGCTGCCGGCGATGCAGGTGCGCCGCCGTGCGATCCACACCACCGCCGATGGCCGCCGGCTGCTGGTGGCGCATGGCGACGACTATGACGGTGTTACCCACTTCGGTGGCCTGCAGGAGCGGTTTGGTGACTGGCTGTACTACCGCATCCTCACCGGCAACCATCTGTTGAATGCGGTGCGGCGCCGACTCGGGATGCGCTACTGGTCGCTGTCCGAATTCCTGAAACGGCAGAGTGGCGCCGCTGAACGCTACATCGAGCGCTTCGTGCAGGCCGGCCTGGACGATGTTCGCCGGCGAGGCCTCGACGGCATCATCTGTGGGCACATCCACCGCGCCGCACTGATCGAACGCGACGGTCTGGTCTACGCCAATGACGGCGACTGGGTGGAGAGCCTGACCGCGTTGGCCGAGGACCACGACGGCGCCATGCGGCTGCTGGACCACAACGGGCGGACGTTGGTGGAGCTGCCGGGAGCACGGTTGTCGCAGGCGGCGTGATTCACCGCTGCAGGGACAGGCCCACGCGCGGCTGCGGCCGCACTGGCAGCTGACTGACGCGCAGCCGGGCAGGAAACCGCCGCTGCACGGAGATCGCCAAGCCGCTAGCATCGGCCGATGGACTCATTGACCCAGATCGTTCTTGGCGGCGCCGTCGCTGCCGCCATCGCCCCGCCTGGACACCGCCGTGCCGCCCTGCTGGCCGGTGCCGCGCTCGGTACCCTGCCGGACCTGGATGCCCTCTGGCTGGGCTTTGCCGCCGCCGACCCGGTGGCGAACATGACCGACCATCGCAGCTTCAGCCATTCGCTGCTGGTGCTGCCGTGGGTGGCCGCGCTGATCTGGTGGCTGTTCAAGCGCTTCGGCAACGGCCGGGTGGCGCAATCACCGCTGCGCTGGTTCTGGGCGATCCAGCTGGCGCTGGTCACTCATCCGGTGCTGGATGCGTTCACTGTCTACGGCACGCAGCTGTGGTGGCCGTTGCAGCCACATCCCGCGATGGGCTCGAGTGTCTTCATCATCGATCCCGGCTACACGGTGTGGCTGCTGCTGGGCTGCGTGCTGGCGTGGTTCGGCCGCGTGCGACCGTGGGTGGGCAAGGTGCTCTGCGTTGCGTTGCTGCTCAGCAGTGCGTACCTGGGCTGGGGACTGATCGCCAAGGCACAGGTCGACCGCGCCGCGCAGCAGAGCCTGGCCGCGATGGGCCTGGGCGACGCGCCGCGGTTCTCGGTGCCGATGCCGTTCAATACCCTGTTGTGGCGGGTCGTGGCGATGACCCCGAATGGCTACGTGGTCGCTGACCGCTCGCTGGTGGCCGACCACGGGCCGATGCGTTTCGAGGGGCATCCGTCCAACGTGCAGGCCTTGCGCGAAGCGGCGGGAATTCCGGCAGTACGGCGCCTGCAGTGGTTCAACCGTGGCTTCATGCGCGCACAGGTGGTGCAGGGCAGGCTGGTGCTGAGCGACCTGCGCATGGGGCTGGAGCCGGACTACACCTTCAATTTCGCGGTGGCCGAGCAGGTTGATGGCCAGTGGCGCGCGATCGTGCCCGAGCAGTTGCGGGTGGACTACAGCAGCCCGGCCGCGCGTGCCGATGCCGGCCGCCGGTTGTCGGCGATGTGGCAGCGCATCTGGCACGAACCGGAGGCGGCGGACGGCGCCGCCGCGCACCCGTAGATCCACGCCACGGCCCATCAGCCCAGTAGATCCACGCCATGCGTGGATGGCGCAGTGCATCGGCACCCGTAGATCCACGCCATGCGTGGATGACGTGTACCGCGGCCGCTCAATACACCGTTGCGCGGCCCTGCACGAACGAATAGAAGAACACTGCGTTCGGATCGTTCTGCACCAGCCGGAACTCGCGGCGCATGCCCTCCACCGTCTCTTCGTCCACCGTGCCGGCCTGCAGCAGCTGGTCGGCCGCCGACAACAGCAGCTGTTCCCAGAAAGCGATCATCGTCTTGCGACGTGCCGGTTCGCGGTTGTCCAGGTGGATGGTCTTGATCTCGGTGTGCACATCGCGGAAGCCACCGGCCAGCAGCAGGTTGCCCAGCTTGGCGCCGACGAACGGATCACCGCCGTGGTCGTACTGGAAATCGTTGAAGGCCATCCAGTAGCGCCAGATGTGCGGCGAATACGGATCAAGCAGGAACGAAGCATTCATCACCTCGGTGATGTAGACCGGCGAGCCCGGGGCCAACACGCGGCGTACTTCACTCAGCACGCGCGCCGGCGACGGCACGTGTTCCAGCACCCAGCACAGGAACGCCGCATCGAAGCTGCGCGCCTCGAAAGGCAGTTCGCCGGCATCGGCCTGCTGCAGCGTGCAACGGTCGTTGCACCACGGCGTGCGCGCCAGGTTTTCGCGCGCGGTTTCCAGCTGGGCCTCGCTCAGGTCCACGCCGGTCACGTGCAGCTCGGGGAAGCGGCGCAGCAGGATCTCGGTCTGCGCGCCCACGCCACTGCCGACTTCCAGCAGGCGCTTTGCGCCGCTGTAATCGATCTGGCCGAAGATGCTCGTTTCCAGCAGGCGCGCCTGGGTCATCAGCCGTTGCTGCTCGGTGCCGGAGAACCCATGCAGGTAGGTCGGGGAAGAAATAGGCGGGGTCATGGGGGCGGGCTCAGGCAGCGGAAGACATCGCCGGTTCCCCGGCGATCAGGCGGTCGAAATAGTCGGTGGTCAGCGCGATCTGGCTGGCCGGATCTTCGGCGCGGTTGACCACCGCGCGGAACGCGGCATTCTCCGGCCGATCCTTGGCGTACCAGCCCAGGTGCTTGCGCGCGATGCGCACGCCCTGCGGTTCGCCGTAGAAATCGTGCAGCGCGTGCAGGTGGCCGAGCAGGATGTCGCGCACTTCGGCCAGCGACGGCGGCGGCAGTTCTTCGCCGGTGGCCAGGTAATGCGCCACTTCGCGGAAGATCCACGGCCGGCCCTGTGCGGAGCGGCCGATCATCACCGCATCCACGCCGGTCTGCTGCAGGACGAAGGCGGCCTTCTGCGGCGAATCGATATCGCCGTTGGCGATCACCGGGATGCGCAGCGCGGCCTTGATCTCGCCGATCGTGGCGTACTCGGCCTGGCCGGTGTAATGCTGGTCGCGGGTACGGCCGTGCACCGCCAGCGCAGCGATGCCACTGTCTTCGGCGATACGCGCGATGAGCGGGCCGTTGCGATGGTCGCAGTCCCAGCCGGTGCGGATCTTCAGCGTCACCGGCACGTCCACCGCGTTCACCACTGCTTCCAGGATGCGCGCGACCAGCTGCTCGTCGCGCATCAGCGCTGACCCCGCCCAGGCGTTGCACACCTTCTTGGCCGGGCAGCCCATGTTGATGTCGATGATCTGCGCGCCATGGTCGACGTTGTAACGCGCGGCCTCGGCCAGCTGCTGCGGCTCGGTGCCGGCGATCTGCACGCTGATCGGCGCCGGTTCACCCGCATGGTCCATGCGGTGGATGGACTTGCGCGTGTTCCAGAAGCGCGGGTCGCTGATGGTCATTTCCGAGGCGGCCAGGCCCGCGCCCAGCCGTTTGCACAGCAGGCGGAAGGGTTTGTCGGTGACGCCGGCCATGGGCGCCAGCACGACGTTGGGGGCAATGGAGTACGGGCCGATCTGCATGCGTCCATTGTAGGGCGCGGCAGGCGCCCCGGCTGGGTTTGCGGCTCGCCGGTTCAGGCCGATCCTGACCGACCTCATGCCGGACGGGCATCAGCAGATGCTTGATGGTCGCTTCCGTCGCCCCCACGGGCCGGTCATGGTGGGCGGCTGGGCGGGCCGGCAAGGGGCATCCACGCACCCAGCACCCAGTAGATCCACGCCATGCGTGGATGGGGCCATCGCACCCAGCCCGGTAGATCCACGCCATGCGTGGATGGGGCCTTGCCCATGAACGTGAAAAGGCCCGGGCATCTGCATGCCCGGGCCCGATCATCATCCCCACGGGGATGTCGCGTTACTTCACTTCGGCATCGGCCGGGGTGAAGCGCGGCATCGCCGCCGCTGCGCCTTCCTTCTCGGTCGAGCGACCGGCGAACTGGTTGGCGAAGCGCACGTGGCGGGCGAACGGAGCGTCCGGCACCTGTGCCATCGAGGCCACCAGCGCACCGTTGAAGGCATCGCCGGCACCGGTGGTGTCGATCGCCTGCACCTGTTCGGCACCCACGCGGTAGTACGGCTGGGTGTCGCCACGCAGGTGCTCGTCGGCATGCGACACGAACACGCCCACCGAACCCAGAGTCACCACCACCGTGCCGTTGCCGACCAGCTTGCGGCACAGCGCGTGCAGGCTGGCACCGTCCAGCGCGGCGACGTCATTGGCATCCACGCGCTCGCCGACATGACGGCCGAGCAGGGCGGCGAACTCGGTCTCGTTCGGGGTGATCACATCGGCCAGCTTCAGCAGGCCGATGCTCGACGGGGCGTCGGCCGGGGCGGCGTTGAGAACGGTGGTGACACCGGCCTCACGGGCCACGGCCAGGGCCGCTTCGATGGTCTGCACCGGCGATTCCAGCTGCACCAGCACCACTTTGGCGCCGGTCAGCAGGGCCTGCTGTTGCTGTACGAAGTCGGTGCTCAGCGCCGCGTTGGCACCCGGGCCGATGACGATGGTGTTGCGGCCACGGGCATCGACGTAGATGCCGGCGGTGCCGGTCGGCTCGCTGCTGGCTTCGGCGATCAGCGCGAAACCATCCTGCGCGGCCAGGTCACGGGCGGTGGCACCACCGGCGTCGTCGCCCAGTGCACACAGGAAGCTGGTGTCAGCGCCGGCACGGCAGGCGGCAACGGCCTGGTTGAAGCCCTTGCCACCGGGACCGGTGCTGTAGCGGCCGGCAATGGTCGCACCCGGTGCCGGCAGCGACTCGCACCGCCACACGTGATCGACATTGAAGGAACCGACGACAACGACACTGCTGCTCATAGGGAATCTGTTCTCGAAACTAGGGTTCAGCTGAAATGCGTCAGCACGCCGGCGATGGTAGCCGTCATGAAGGTGGCGATGGTACCGCCCAGCACCGCGCGCAGGCCGAACTTGGCCAGATCGTGGCGACGTTCCGGTGCCAACCCGCCGATGCCGCCAATCTGGATCGCGATCGAACTGAAATTGGCGAAGCCACACAGCGCGTAGGTGGCGATCAGGCGACCTTCGTCGGACAGGCTCATGCCCGGCACCTGGCCATTCACGATCTTCGACAGTTCGGTGTAGGCGACGAACTCGTTGATCACGACTTTCTGGCCGATCAGCGAACCGACGGTGGTGGCGTCGGCCCAGGGGGTGCCGATCACCCAGGCGATCGGGGCCAGCACGTAACCGAAGATGGTCGACAGGTCGGTCGGCTTGCCGATCGCAGCCGCCAGGCCGGTCACTTCACCGATCCAGGTCAGCGGCGCATTGAGCAGGGCGATCAGGGCGATGAAGGCCAGCAGCATCGCACCGATGTTCAGGGCCAGCTTCAGGCCGTCACCGGCGCCGGCGGCGGCCGCGTCGATGATGTTGCTGGAGGTCTTCTCCACTTCCATCTTGACCGTGCCGCGGGTCAGCGGGGTGCCGGTTTCCGGAATCAGCAGCTTGGCCACGACCAGGGTGGCCGGGGCCGCCATGATGCTGGCCGCCAGCAGGTGCTTGGCGTAGAACGCCTGCTGCACCGGATCGCCACCGCCCAGCATGCCCACATACGCGGCAAGCACGCCGCCGGCGATATGGGCCATGCCGCCGATCATCATCGTCAGCAGTTCGGACTGGGTCATCTTGGAGATGTACGGACGCACCGTCAGCGGCGCCTCGGTCTGGCCGATGAACACGCTGGCACAGACGCTGGTGGTTTCCGCACCGGACACGCGCATCACCTTGGTGATCGACCAGGCCATCACCCGCACGATCGCCTGCATGACGTTGAGGTGGTACATGACCCCCATCAGCGCCGAGAAGAAGATGATCGTCGGCAGCACCTGGAAGGCGAAGATGAAACCGTAGTTCTTGACGTCCATCAACGAGCCGAAGATGAACTTCGAACCTTCGTTGACGAAGCTCAGCACTTTCACGAAGCCCTGGCCCAGCGCATCGAACACGTCGCGCCCGCCCGGTACCAGGATCACCAGGGCCGCAAAGGCGATCTGCAGGGTGATGCCGGTGGCGACCAGCTTCCAGTCCACCGCGCGCTTGTTGTTGGAAAACAGCCAGGTGATGCCGATCAGCACCGCCAAACCGAACAGGCCGAAGCCGATCCTGCCCAAACCTTCGACCATCTGAGTGACTCCCCTGGGGCGTCGCGAAAAACGGGAAGCCTAGTGCAGGGCAGGGGCCGGAGCAAGGAAAAGCCGTCTGCGCGCGGCCATCGGCTCCGATCAGGCCAGCAACAGCAAGGGGTTGCGCCTGCCGGGACAGGTAGAATGATGGCTTGATCCTGGCCCGTATGCGGGCCCGCAGCAGGAGAATCGCATGCTCTACCGTCGCCTTGGCTCCACCGGCCTGCCGATGTCCGCCCTGTCCTTCGGCGCCTGGGTGACCTTCGGCGACCAGGTGCCGCGCGACGAGGCGCGCAACCTGGTGGCGGCGGCCTGGGACCATGGCATCAACTTCTTCGACAACGCCGAGGGCTATGCCAACGGCCGCGCCGAGCAGGTGATGGGCGATGTGATGGCCGACCTGCGCCTGCCGCGCGATGGCTTCTGTGTGTCCAGCAAGGTGTTCTTCGGCAGTGCCAAGGACCCCCGGCCCACCCAGCGCGGCCTGTCGCGCAAGCATGTGACCGACGCCTGCCATGCTGCGCTCAAGCGCCTGCGGGTGGACTACCTGGACCTTTATTACTGTCATCGTCCGGATCCGGACGCGCCGATCGCTGAGACGGTGCATGCCATGGACACCCTGGTCCGGCAGGGCAAGGTGCTGTACTGGGGCACGTCGGAATGGTCGGCCAACCAGATCCAGGAGGCGGTGGACATCGCCGCGCGCCACAACCTGCAGGCGCCGTCGATGGAGCAGCCGCAGTACAACCTGCTGCACCGTCAGCGGGTGGAAGTGGAGTACGCGCCGCTGTATGCCACCGCCGGACTGGGCACCACGATCTTCTCGCCGCTGGCCTCGGGCCTGCTGAGCGGCAAGTACGACGATGGCGTCCCGGCCGATGCGCGCCTGGGCCGCGAAGGCATGGGCTGGCTGCAGGACCTGGTGCTGGGCGACAACGCCGATGAGCGTTTGGCCCGGGTGCGCCGCTTCAGTGCGGTGGCCCGCGAGCTGGGTCACGCCCCGGCCAGCCTGGCCATCGCCTGGTGCCTGCGCAATCCCAACGTCTCCAGCGTGATCCTCGGCGCCAGCCGGGTCAGCCAGCTGCTGCAGAACCTGCAGGCGCTGGACGTGCTGGCGCAGGTGGACGACGCCGGCTGGGCGCAGGTGGAAGCCGTATTCGCCTGAGGAACGGGGACAGGTGGCAGGGCCGAACCCACGCTCGGTCGGCCCTCCCGCGCCCAGTCGGGCCCATTCCAATAGATGGTAGCTATCGAATTTGAGATTTCGATCATTAATTCCATCAATGAAGTTGAGAATGGTTGTTGATTGTCAACTGAGAATCATTATCATTTAACTCGTCCCTCGCACGAGTCCAGATGCTCATGAATGCTCAACCTGTACTGCTGCGCCCCGAAACGCTGACCCTCCGCGACCGCCCGGTGCGTGTCGTGCCGCCGGAAGAGGTCATCGACAGCGAAGCCCTGCTCAAGGGCCGTCGTGAAATCCTGATCCAGCACGGTGACCGTTTCTACCGTCTGCGTCATACCAGCAACGACAAGCTGATCCTGACCAAGTAACGCGGTCTGGTCGCCCGCCTCCCTCCCTCCTGTCGGCAGCGCCGGCAGGGTGGGCGACCCGTCCGCTCCTGCTCTCTCCCCCTCGGTCTACCGTTCATGCCTGTCTGGCGTGGCGGTGGCCGGGGGTTCCCCTGCCTGACCGAACGATGCCGATGACCCGCCCGACTGCCCTTTCCATTGCCCTGTGGATGGCTCTGCCGCTGTCCGCCCACGCTGCTGCCGATGCCGCGCCCGACGCGCGCGAATTCGATCGCGTGCAGGTCACCGCCACCCGTACCGAACGTGCGGTCAGCGATGTCGCCGCCACCGTCGATGTGATCGACCGCGAGCAGATGGACCGGCAGCTGGTGCAGGACATCAAGGATCTGGTCCGCTACGAGCCGGGCCTGTCGGTCAGCCGCAGTGCCACCCGTTTCGGCCTCGGCAGCATCCGCATCCGCGGCCTGGATGGCAATCGCGTACGCATCCAGACCGATGGCATCGCCATGCCGACCAGCTTCAACATCGGTTCGTTCTCCAACGCCAACCGCAACTTCACCGACCTGGATACGCTCAAGCGCGTGGAGATCGTGCGCGGGCCGGCGAGTTCGCTGTACGGCTCGGACGCACTTGGCGGCGTGGTTGCCTTCGTCACCAAGGATCCGGCTGATTACCTCAAGGATGGCAAGGACAGCTACGTCGGCCTGAAATTCGGCTACGACGGCGAGTGGAAGGGCCTGCTCGGCGGCGTCACCAGCGCCTTCGGTGGCGAACACTGGAGCGGCATGGTCAACATCAACCACCGCCAGGGCCAGGAAACCGACAACAAGGGCGATGTGCGCAGCAACGACAACACGCGCACCGCGGCCAACCCGCAGGACCGCGATGGTCGCAGCGGCCTGGCCAAGCTGGTCTATGCGCCCAGCGAAGACCAGCGTTTCCGCCTGACCGTGGAAGGCAACGAAGACAACACCGATACCGACGTGCTGTCCTCGATCGACCGCACCACCACCACCGGCATGAAGGCGCGCGACAAGCAGAACCGCACCCGCGTGTCCTTCGCCCACGAGATGGATGCGCTGGACAAGGGCTTCGCCGACAGCCTGCACTGGCAGGTCTACACGCAGGACAGCGAAACCACGCAGCGCACCGATGAGGCGCGCGCCAACGGCAGTCGCCGCCATCGCCAGTTCAGTTTCGACCAGCGCGTCTATGGCCTGCAGGCGGTGTTCAACAAGGCCTTCAGCACCGGCAGCGTCGAACACGCGCTGACCTATGGCTTCGATGGCGCCCGCACCGAGATCCGCCAGAAGCGCGATGGCTACCAGGTCAGCAATCGTGGCGTGGTCAGCACGACGATCCTGCCCGACGCGTTCCCCGTGCGCGATTTCCCGATCAGCAAGACCACCGAGCTGGGCCTGTACGCGCAGGATGAAATGCGCCTGGCCGATGGCAGGCTGTCGTTGGTGCCGGGCGTGCGCGTGGACCGCTACGAACTGAAGCCGGACGTGGACAGCATCTTCGCCGAGGACAACCCCGGCGTCGCCGTGTCGGAGCTGAAGAAGACCAGCGTGTCGCCGAAGTTCGGCCTGGTCTATCGCTTCACCGACGAGTGGTCGCTGTTTGCCGGTTACTCGCGTGGTTTCCGCTCGCCGCCGTACAACGACGTCAACCTCGGCTTCACCAATTTCGCTTTCGGCTACACCGCCATTCCCAATCCGGACCTGAAGCCGGAAACCAGCGACGGCGTTGAGCTGGGCCTGCGCTTCCTGTCGCCGGCGGCGTACGTGAGCGTGAGCGGCTACTACAACGACTACAAGGACTTCATCGAGTCGCAGACGCTGGTGGGTACCAACCCGCAGGGCCTGATGGTGTTCCAGTCGCGCAACATCGCCGACGCACGCATCTACGGCGCCGAACTGAAGGCCGGCGTCGACTTCGGCCAGATCCGTCCCGCACTGCAGGGCTGGGCGCTGCGCAGTGCGGTGGCGTGGTCGCGCGGCGACAACAAGACCGAAGACACGCCGTTGGATTCGGTCGATCCGCTGCGGGGCACCGTCGGCCTGATGTACGACACCGATACCTGGGGAGTTGAACTGGCAGGCACCTTCGTCAAGCGCAAGGACCGGCTGGCCAGCACCACCACCTATCGCCCGGCGGGCTATGGCGTGGCCGACCTGATGGCGCACTGGAACTTCGCCCCGGGCGCCACCTTCAACGTCGGTGTCTTCAACCTGGGTGACAAGCGTTACATCGACTGGTCCAACGTCGGCTCGACCCTGTCGGCCACAAGTACCGTTCTGGACCGCTATACCAGCCCCGGCCGCACCCTGTCGGCCAGCCTTGCCGTGTCCTGGTGATCCCATGAGCCGAGCCCTGTCCGCGCGTCGCCTGCCGTCCTCCCTGTCGCGTTCGTCGCTGCGGGCCTGGCCTGCGCCGGCACAGCTGGCAGCGCTCGGCACCGTGTTGTGCCTGTATCACGCCGATGGCAACGAGCTGGGCGGTTGGCGCCAGGCGGTATCGGTGCATGCCTGCCAGGGCGTGGACAGCGAGGGCCTGCGCGAAAGCCTGTGCTTCCTCGATGCACGTGGCCGTTGCGTGTGGCGCCTGTACCTGTTGCCGGACAGCGATTTCCTGGCGTGGGACCGGCTGGTGGCGACGCTGCCGCCGGGGCCTTCGCACGATAGTGATGGCAGCGTCGGTGAACGCCTGTGGCGGCGCCTGGCCGGGCATCTGGGCGGACAACGCTGGCGTCTGTGCACGCTGCGCCTGCACGCCGCCGACGAGGGCCGGACCCTGGCCGCCAGCCTGTCCACGCTGTCGTCGCTCGGTGCCGCCACCGCGCGCCGCATCGCACGCATGGAAGGCGCCGAAGGCGAACTGGCGATCGACGACTGCTGCTGCGCCGACGCCGCACGCCGCCCTGCCGCGCGCGCTCCCGGCGACCTGCCGCTGGTACGGCTGTGACCTGATTGCGATGGATTGCCTGCCGGCCAGGATGGCCTTTCCACGAAACCTGCAACCCCGAAGGAAGACCCGATGAAGTTCCAGACAGCCAGCGTGATGGTGCTGCTCGCCGCCAGTGGCGCCGCCAGCGCGCAGCCCTCCGACATCGCCCGCGACCATGACAGCATCCTCGCCATGCAGGGTGAGTACACGGTGGATTTCGCCTTCGATGAGACCGTGCTGCTGAAGCCGGGCTACGAGCGCGCGCCGGCCATGCGCAGCGGTGGCAACGAAGTGGTGATCGTGGTCGAGGACACGCCGAAGCGCATCGTGCTGCAGCACCTGCTGCTGGACGAGAAGAGCGGCCACGTGACCAAGCACTGGCGGCAGGACTGGGTGTATGAAGCGCCGAACCGCTTCGAGTTCAGCGCCGACCAGACCTGGCAGGTGCGCACGATCGCGGCTGCAACCAACCAGGGCGCCTGGACCCAGTGCGTGTACGAAGTCAGCGATGCGCCGCGCTACTGCGGCACCGGCACGTGGACCTACCTCAACAACGTGCCGACCTGGACCAGCGATATCAGCTGGCGGCCGCTGCCACGCCGCGAGTACACCAAGCGCAGCGATTACAACGCGCTGGCCGTGGTCAACCGCCACACCCTGACCTCGAACGGCTGGACCCACGAGCAGTTCAACACCAAGGTGCAGCGCAACGCGGATGGCAGCCAGGTGGAAATCGCCCGCGAATTCGGCTTCAACGACTACATCAGGACCACCGAGGTCGACTTCACCCCGGCGCGCGATTACTGGAAGGCCACCGCCGGCTACTGGAGCAAGGTGCGCCAGCGCTGGGACGGCTACCTGACCCAGGCCCCGGGCGTGCACCTGAAGACCAAGCTCGACGGCATGGCGATGATCATCCCGTTGTTCACCCAGGCCGAGGACGTGCAGGCCGGCAAGAAGGTGAAGGACGCGCAGATCGACGAAGTCTTTGCCAAGTACGTGGAAAAGGCCCCGAAGGAAGGTTGATCGGCGCGCTGCGGTGCCGGATGCGCACTGCACGGCATCCACGCATGGCGTGGATCTACCGGACGTGCGCTGCTCTGGTGGGTGCCGAGCTTGCTCGGCACGCTCTCCGGCGGCGATTGCACCCGGCATCCACGCATGGCGTGGATCTACTGGCTTGCGCGGCATGGATCTACCGGGATCATCGGCAATGCATCCACGCGTGGCGTGGATCTACTGGGACCATCGGCACTGCATCCACGCATGGCGTGGATCTACTGGGACCATCGGCACTGCATCCACGCGTGGCGTGGATCTACCTGCTTGCATGGCGTGGATCTACTCGGCTCGCTGGTAGATCCACGCCATGCGTGGATGCCTTTGCCACAGAACAGCGTCAGGCCTCGCGCAGCGCCAATGCCGGTGGCGTGTGCAGGATCCGCCGGGTCCCCAGCCAGCCGGCCAGCAGGCTCAGCGCGATGCCGAGCAGGCCACCCAGCAGCAGGCCCGGCCACGGCGGCAGCAGCGGCAGTTCGAACACCTTCTGCGACACCGCTACGCCGATCACCGCTGCCGCGCCCACCGCCAGCAGCGCCGCCAGCGCGCCCAGCGCACCGAATTCCACCAGCACCGCGCCACGCAGCTGGCGCCGCGTCGCACCCAGCGTGCGCAGCACCGCGCTGTCATAGCGTCGCTCGCCCGCCGTTGCCTGCAGCGCCGCCAGCAGCACCAGCACGCCGGCCAGCAGGCTGAACACCATCACCAGCTGCACCGCCTGCGCCACCCGTTCCATCACATCGCGTACCTGCGAGATCACCGCATCCACGTCCAGCAGCGAGAGGTTGGGCTGCGCACGCACCAGGGAACCCAGTCCCGCCGATCGGCCAGCCGGGAGATGGAACGCCGACAACAGGTTATGCGGCGTATCGCCCACCGCGTTCGGGTTCAGCAGCACGAAGAAGTTCGGGCGGAAGGTATTCCAGTCGGCCTTGCGCACGCTGGTGACGCTGAACTCGCGCTGCTGCTCGCCCACCGCAATGGTGATGCGGTCACCGGGATACACGCCGTAGCGCTTGGCCCAGCCGATCTCCACGGATGCCTCCGCGGCGGTGCTGTCCGGCTTCCAGAACGTGCCGTTGACCAGCGTATTGGCCGGCGGGAACGTGCTGCGCCAACTGAAGTTCAGCGGCCGGTTCTCGTCATCGTCGTCGCGCTGTCCTTCACCCTGCGGCTGATTGTCGTCGGCCGGCGTGCGATCCACTCGCAGCGGCGGCTTGCCGTTGATCGCGATCAGGCGGCCGGTGGCCATCGGTTCGATGCTCGCATCGTGCGCACCCAGGCCCTGCAGTGCAGCCAGCACGCTGTCGCGCTGCTCGGGCTGGATGTTGATCAGGAAATAATTGGGCGTGTCCGCAGGCAGGCGCTCGCGCCACTGCTGCAGCAGGCCGGGGCCGATCACCGCCAGCAACAGCAGGGCGCACAGCGACAGTGACAGCCCCACCAGCTGCATCACCGCCAGCATCCGCCGTCGCGTCAGCGCTGCCAGGCCCAACCGCCAGTTGCCGTGCAGGCGGTGCTGCAGGCCACGCAGCAGCTGCAGCAGCAGGAACCCGACCACGCCCGCGGCCACCGCCAGCCCGGCCAGGCCACCCAGCACCCACAGCGCCAGTTTCAGATCGCCGGTGACCTGCACCGCCAGTACCAGGCTGGCCGCCAGCGCAGCCACATAGGCCAGCAGCGAGGCCGGCGGCAAGGCAGCGAACGAACGGTTGAGCACGCGCATCGGCGGCACGCCACGCAGGCGCAGCAGCGGTGGCAGTCCGAAGCCGAACAGCAGCAACAGGCCGATTCCCGCGCCGGTCAGCGCAGGCATGGCTTCGGGCAGCGGCAGGCGTTGCGGCACCAGGCTGCCCAGTACCTGCACCAGTCCTTCCTGTGCCGCCATGCCCAGGCCGATGCCGATCGCACACGCCGGCACCGCCAGCATCAGCAGCTGCAGGGCCAGGCCGGCCAGGATGTCGCGCTGGCGTGCACCCAGGCAGCGCAGGATCGCCACCTGGTCGATGCGACGCAGCGCGAACCGGTTGGCCGCCAGTGCGGTGGCAACGCCGGCCAGCAGCACCGCCAGCAGCGCGCTCAGGCCGAGGAAACGACCGGCTAGGTCGAAGGCCTGGCGCACACCGCGCTGGGTATCGTTCACGCTGAGCAGGCGCATGCCTTTTACCTGCGGCAGCAGCCATTGCCGGAATGACGCGATGTCGGCGGCAGGGCCGGCGAACATCACCCGGTAGTTGATGCGGCTGCCGGGGCCGAGCAGGCCGGTGCCTTCCACATCGGCGCGGTTGACCAGCAGGGTCGGCGACAGCGTCAGCAGGTCGCCACCGGCATCCGGTTCCGATTCGATGATGCCGGCGATGCGCAGCGTGCCCGCACCGAATTCCAGATCGTCGCCGGCCTTCAGGCCCAGTGCCTGCAGCAGGCGTGGGTCGGCATAGGCCTGGCCCTTGGCCGGCATTCCGGCATCGGCGATCAGCGCGCCGCCGGGCGTGGCACGCACGCGCAGCGCGCCGCGCAGGGGGTAGCCCGCTTCCACGGCCTTGATGCTGGCCATCTGGCTGGCATCGCCCTGGAACAGCACGCTGCCGAAGCTGGCCAGCCGCGTATGCGCCAGGCCGCGTCGCTGCGCCTCCTCAACGAACGCGGCGGGCGGGTCATCGCGGCCGGCAACACCGAGGTCGCCGCCGAGCATTTCCGCCGCGCTGCCGGTCAATGCCAGGTTGACCCGGTTCACCAGCGTGCCCACCGCCGTCATCACCGCCACGCCCAATACCAGGGCGGCGAACACGGTCAGCAGGTCACCTGCCAGGGCCTCGCGGCGCAGCGCGCGCCACGCATGCCGCAGCAGGTTCATGCGTCCACTCCATGTTCCACCGGCTGCAGGCGGCCGTTGTCGATGCGATGGATGTGCTGGCAGCGCTGTGCCAGGCGCAGGTCGTGGGTGACCAGCACCAGCGTGGTACCGCTGCCGGCATTGAGTTCGAACAGCAGATCGCTGATGTGCTGGCCGGTGGCCTGGTCCAGTGAACCGGTGGGTTCGTCGGCGAACAGGATGCGTGGGCGGCTGACGAATGCCCGGGCAAGGGCGACACGCTGCTGCTCACCGCCGGACAACTGCCGCGGGTAGTGGCGGGCCCGATGCGAGAGTCCGACCGCAGCCAGCACCTCGTCCACCCGCGTGCGGTCCTCGCGCCCGGCCAGTTCCAGCGGCAGCGCGATGTTCTCGGCCGCCGTCAGCGCCGGCAGCAGATGGAAGCTCTGGAAGACGAAGCCGACGTCGCGCGCGCGCAGTTGTGCACGCGCTTCTTCGTCCAGTGCCGTCAGATCCTGGCCCGCCAGCGCGATGCGGCCACGGCTGGGCAGGTCCAGCCCGGCCAGCAGGCCGAGCAGGGTGGTCTTGCCGGAACCGGAGGCGCCGACGATGGCTACGCTGGTGCCTTCATGGACGGTCAGGGTGATGTTGTCCAGTATGTGGACTTCACCCTCCGGGCCATGCACGGATTTGCCGACCTGGTCGACGGCGATGGCGACGGGCGCGCTGCGGGGGGACAGGCTGTCGATGAGGAGACTCCAATGCACAAGACGGAATGGAGCCGGCAAGCCGGCGCAATGATGATGCTGCTGCTAGGGTTGCTGCTGTTGCCGGCACTGGCGTGTGCCAAAGGTCCGGGCGGCGGTACCGTGCTGGTGCTCGGTGACAGCCTCAGTGCCGCCCACAATATCCCGGCCGATGCCGGCTGGGTCAGCCTGCTGCAGCAGCGGGTCAGGCAGCAGTCGAAAACCCCGCCGCGCATCGTCAACGCCAGCATGAGCGGGGAAACCACCGCTGGCGCGCTGACCCGCCTGCCGGGCCTTCTTGGCCGGGAGAAGCCCACGGTGGTGGTGATCGCCCTTGGTGGCAACGATGCGCTGCGCGGGCTGACCCCGGCGCAGGTGCAGGGCAACCTGGAGAAGATGGTGCAGGCCAGCCAGAAGGCCGGTGCCAAGGTGCTGCTGCTGGGCATCGATGTGCCGCCCAATTATGGGCCAGGCTACCGCCAGCGCCTGGCTGCGGCGTACCGGGCACTTGCCACGCAGTACAAGGTGCCGTTGCTGCCGTTCCTGCTGGAAGGCGTGGCCCTGCAGCCCGGCTTGATGCAGGCCGACGGCCTGCATCCCACCGCCCAAGCGCAGCCGAAGGTGCTGGACAACGTCTGGCCGCTGCTGAAACCGCTGCTGTGAGCACGCCATCTTCTTTTCATTGACGCAACTTCACATCGCGTGCACCGTCGATCGGGCATGTTTCACAAAGCTGAAGAAAGAGGGATTCTCATGCGTCAGACGAAGGAGACTTCCGGCTTGGTGCTGGTGGTCGAAGACAACCGCAATATCTCCGAGATGATCGGTGAATACCTGGAAGGCCGTGGCTTCGAGGTCGACTATGCGCAGGATGGCCTGGACGGCTACCGTCTGGCTGCCGAGAACAGCTACGACGTCGTCGTGCTGGACCTGATGCTGCCGCGGCTGGATGGCATCGAAGTGTGCCGCCGGCTGCGCAACGATGCGCGCAAGTCGACCCCGGTGCTGATGCTGACCGCGCGCGACACGCTGGATGACAAGCTCACCGGGCTTGGCTTTGGTGCCGACGATTACCTGACCAAGCCGTTCGCGATCCAGGAACTGGAGGCCCGCCTGCGCGCGCTGATCCGCCGCGAACGTCGCCAGGTGGGTTCGGAAGTGCTCAAGGTCGCCGACCTGGTGCTCGATCCGGTCAGCATGCGTGCCACCCGTGCCGGCACCGAGCTGCAGCTGTCGCCGATCGGCCTGCGCCTGCTGACCATCCTGATGCGTGAATCGCCGCGTGTGGTCACCCGCCAGGAAATCGAGCGCGAGATCTGGGGCAACGGCCTGCCTGATTCGGACACGTTGCGCAGCCATCTGTACAACCTGCGCAAGATCATCGACAAGCCGTTCGATCGGCCGCTGCTGCACACCGTGCAGAGCGCGGGCTATCGCATCGCCGATATCGCCCAGCCGATGGCCTGATCGACGTCGTGCCGGTGTTGCAGCAGAACCGGCACGGCCGTGGTCGGCAGGGAAGGGGTGAACGTTCCGGATACCGGATCGTCATCGTCCATGCACGATCACGGCACAGCGCGCTGCCTATAATCGCAGCGCTCTGACCGGGACACCGCAATGCCGCACGGCCTGCCGCGCAAGATCCGTATCGCTTTCATCCTGCAAGCCGTGCTGGCCAGCCTGGGTATCCTGCTGGGTGCGTGGCTGGTTTCGCTGGTGATCAAGCACAGCCTGGTGGGCGCTGCCCTGCGCGAAGAAGCGGCGTACTACTGGACACTGCACGAGGCCTCGCCCGTGCAGCCGCCGCCCAATACCCAGAACATCCGTGGCTACCTGCTGGAACGCGGGCAGTCCAGCCTGTCACTGCCGGCCAACCTGCGCACGTTGGAACCGGGTTTCCACGAACTGCCCGACGACGATCAGCTGGTGCTGGTCGACGCCCGCGAAGAGGGGCGCCTGTACCTGGTGTTCCTGCGCTCGCGCGCGGAGATGCTGGCGTTCTGGTTCGGCATCGTGCCGGTGCTGCTGACCCTGCTGGCGGTATATGGCGCCTCCTGGATCACCTACCGTGCCTCCAAACGCCTGGTATCGCCGGTGAACTGGCTGGCGCGCCGTGTCTCGCGCTGGGATCCGGGCCATCCGGAAGCGGCCGACCTGGAGCCGAACAAGCTGCCGGCGGACATGCAGGGCGAGACCCGGCAGCTGGCGGCGGCGCTGCATTCGCTGGCCAACCGGGTCACCGCGCACGTGGCGCGCGAGCGCAACTTCACCCGTGACGCCAGCCATGAACTGCGCACGCCGCTGACCGTCATCCGCGTGGCCAGCGACATGGCGCTGGGCGATGAAAGCCTGGAGCCGCGCCTGCGCCGCAGCCTGCAGCGCATCCAGCGTGCCGGGCGGGACATGGAAGCGGTGATCGATGCCTTCCTGATCCTGGCCCGTGAGGCCGACGTCGAGCCGCAGGTGGAACTGTTCGACGTCAACGACATCGTCCGTTACGAAGTGGACAACGCCAACGAGCTGCTGGTGGGACGGCCGCTGGCGGTGCACCTGCACAGTGACGCGGCCGTGCAGCTGCACGCACCGCCGCGGGTGCTGCAGGTGGTGGTCAGCAACCTGGTGCGCAACGCCTGCAGCTACACCGATGAAGGCCGCATCGACGTGCACGTGCACAACGACCGGGTGGTGGTGAGCGATACCGGCATCGGCATGTCCGCTGACGCGCTGTCGCGTGCGTTCGAGCCGTTCTATCGTGCCGATCCCAGCCGACCGCAGGGCACCGGCCTGGGGCTGTCGATCGTGCGCCGCCTGTGTGACCGCTTCGGCTGGAAGGTCAGCCTGGCCAGCGAGCTGGGCAAGGGCACCGAGGCGACGGTGATTTTCCGGTAACGCGCAGCCGGTGGTGGCACGCGCTTGGTAGATGCCGACCTTGGTCGGCGCTTTCACTGGGATGCAGGTGGACGCATTCACGCCAACCAAGGTTGGCACCTACCGGAGCAGGTGCGCTGACTCAATCGCACTTCACCTTCGGCGCCAGCGCCTTGGTCCAGATCGCATAGCCGGCCGGGGTCATGTGCAGCATGTCCTCGCGGAACAACGACGCATCGGGTTGGCCGTCGGCCCCGAGCATCGGTGTGTAGATGTCGGTGTAGCCGGTGTTGGGCAGCTTCGCCAACGCAGCCTTGATCTTCGCGTTGGCGTCGTTGATCGCCGGCAGCAGGTGCGCCCGCGATGGGCTGGGCTTGATGGAGACGTATTCCACCTTCGTCTTCGGCAGGTCGCGATGCACGCGCTGCACGAAGGCCACCACGTCATCGCGTACCTGGGTCGCGCTGCGGCCGCTGTTGAGGTCATTGTCGCCGGCGTAGAAGAACACCTTGCACGGCGCGTACGGCACGATGGCCTGGCCGGCGTACCAGGTGCTGTCGCGTACTTCCGAACCTCCGAAGCCGCGGTTGAACACCGGTTGCCCCGGGAAATCCCTGGCCAGGCTGTCCCACATGCGGAAGGACGAACTGCCGATGAACTCGATGCCACCACGCGGCGGCGGGTTGGTCCGGTCGGCGCTGGCGAAGGCGGCGATGTCGGCCTCCCAGGCCACGTTGGAGACCTGCGCAGGGATCTGCGGCGGCGCCGGCGGGCTCAGGGCCTGGGCCAGCGGCGCGGCCAGCAGGCCGAGCAGGATCAGGCAGGTGCGGGGACGGGTCATCAGGCACTCCGGCAGGGCAGGGGGTATCCATCATAGAAGCTGGGCTGGCCCCGCGCTTGGCCGCGCTGGGCCGTTCGCGGGGTCGTTCGCAGGGCCTCGCGGCGGGGCGTGCGGGGTGCCATTGCCGCCCTTGTGGCAAAATGGGGGCTGTCTGCCTATCCCTGTGCACCCATGATTTCCTGCCGTGCGTCTGAGCGGTCGCTGCGCCGCGCCCCTGTTGCTGGATCCATCACCCGTGGCTGATCAGTTCGGCCACATGCCCCGCGGCCCGCGCCGCATCTTCCAGGCCGCCCGCTGGTCCTGGCAGGGCCTGCGTGCTGCCTGGCTGCACGAGTCCTCGTTCCGGCTGGAGGTCTACCTGCTGGTGCTGCTGACCCCGCTGGCGATCTGGCTGGGCCAGACCCCGGTGGAGCGCGCGCTGATGATCGGCTCGATGCTGCTGGTGCTGGCGATGGAGCTGGCCAATTCGGCCATCGAGGCGGTGATCGAGCGCTATGGCGCGGAAATCCACGAACTGGCCGGCCGCGCCAAGGACATGGGCTCGGCGGCGGTGTTCGTGCTGATGATGAACGTGCTGCTGTGCTGGGCCCTGGTGCTGGTGCCGCGATTGTTCCCGGCCAGCGTCGGCTGATCCTTCTTCCTCCCCCCTTGTTGAAGACTTCCCATGTCCCTTGAGTTTCTCGCCGATCCGAATGTCTGGTTGACCCTGTTCACCTTGAGCGCGCTGGAAATCGTGCTCGGCATCGACAACCTGGTGTTCATCTCCATCGCCGTCAGCAAGCTGCCGGAAAACCGCCGCCCGTTCGCGCGCCGCCTCGGCATCGCGGTGGCCTGCATCACCCGTATCGGCCTGCTGGTCTCGCTGGCGTATCTGGCGCACATGCAGGCGAACCTGTTCACCGTGGCCGGCATGGGCATCTCCATCCGCGACCTGGTGTTGATCGTCGGTGGCCTGTTCCTGATCATCAAGGGCTGGATGGAGATCAAGGAGATGATCACCGGTGGCGAGGACGAGGACCCGACCACCACCAAGACCTCGGCCGTGTTCGGCTACGTGATCGCGCAGATCGCGGTCATCGACATCGTGTTCTCGCTGGACTCGGTGATCACCGCCGTCGGCATCGCCGACCACGTGCCGGTGATGGTGGCGGCGATCCTGTTGTCGGTGGCGGTGATGCTGCTGGCGGCCAACCCGCTGGGCCGCTTCATCGATGCCAACCCGACCGTGAAGATGCTGGCCCTGGCCTTCATCCTGCTGATCGGCGCGGTGCTGATCCTGGACGGCTTGGACGTGCACGTGCCCAAGCCCTACATCTACGCCGCGATGGGCTTCTCGGTGCTGGTGGAGTGGCTGAACCTGCTGATGCGCCGCCGCGCACGCGAACACCACGTGCCGGGCGCCGGCGACTGGTAAGCAAGCGAGACAGAACCCCCGGCCCGGCCGGGGGTTCTGCGTTCCAGGCGCCGCTGCGCTCGCCGGGCATGGCCCGGCGCTACCCAAGCGTGGGCACGTCCCGCTAGCGTCGGACCATGCGCGGCGGGGCTTCTTCCCGCAATGCCGGCTTGCACCTTCCACTTGTGAATCCGGATCAACACTGTTTTCCCGCGTAGTGGCTTACTCCCGGCCGGCAAAGCGCGCAGGCTACGCGCTCATTTTCCACAGGGCCTGCCCCCACGCAGGCAATCCCCATGAATTCCAGAGCCGCATTGCTGGCCCTCGCCGTCGGCGCCTTCGCCATTGGCACCACCGAGTTCACGCCGATGGGCCTGCTGCCGGTCATCGCCAACGGCGTGGGGGTCAGCATCCCCACCGCCGGCATGCTGATCACCGCCTATGCGGTGGGCGTGATGCTGGGCGCTCCGGTGATGACCCTGCTGATGGGACGCTTCGGCAAGCGCACCGCGCTGATGCTGCTGATGTCGATCTTCGTGGTCGGCAACCTGCTGTCGGCGCTGGCCCCGAACTACGGCCTGCTGCTGCTGTCACGGCTGGTGACCAGCCTCAATCACGGTGCGTTCTTCGGCATCGGCGCGGTGGTCGCCGCCAGCCTGGTGCCGAAGGAGAAGCAGGCCGCGGCGGTGGCGACGATGTTCATGGGTCTGACCATCGCCAACATCGGTGGCGTGCCGCTGGCGACCTGGGTCGGCCAGCAGCTGGGCTGGCGCCTGGCCTTTGCCGGCACCGCCGTACTCGGTGTGGTTGCGATCAGCGCGTTGGCCATGGCACTGCCGCCGTCGGCCGCGGGCGCGCGCCCGGATGTCCGGCGTGAACTGAAATCGATCATGCAGCCGCAGGTACTGCTGGCGATGGCCACCACGGTGCTGGGTGCAGGTGCGATGTTCACCCTCTACACCTACGTGGCGCCGGTGCTGACCGAGTTGACCGGCGCGTCCAACGCCTTCATCGCAATGTCGCTGGCCCTGATCGGCATTGGTTTCACCTTCGGCAACGGCATTGGTGGGCGCATGGCCGACTGGTCGCTGGACGGCGCCACCCGGATCCTGCTGGCGGTACTTGCGGTACTGATGTTCGTGCTGCCGCTGGCCTTCATGAGCCACGCGACTGCGGCGCTGGGTGTACTGCTGTTCGGTGCGGCGACCTTCGCGATCGTGCCGCCTCTGCAGATCCGGGTGATGCAGGCGGCGAGCGAGGCGCCGGGACTGGCGTCGTCGATCAATGTCGGTGCATTCAACCTCGGCAATGCACTGGGCGCGGCGCTGGGTGGTGCGGTGATCAGCCTGGGGCTGGGGTACGCGGCGATTCCGGTGGCCGGTGGGCTGCTGGCAGCGTCGGCGCTGCTGCTGGCGTGGCTGGGGCGGGCACGCGCGCCGGTGGCTGAGGCCTGTTGAACGGTGTGGGGTTCCGGCAGGGCTTGCAGCCCTGCACCCGCAGAATCCAGAGCAACAGCAACAGCCTGCATTCCGTGGGTTGGCGGGGTGGGTCCGGTTGAGGGGGACGGCGTAAATACGTCCATGTAGCCTCGGTCGCGCCTTGCTCGTGTGCGCTGTCCTGCGCACACGGCAAGACCCGGGTTGGGCGTCCTGCCCAACCCGCCCGAGGCATGCCTCGGGCCCATCGCGCTCACGCCCCCTCAACCGGACCCACCCCGCCTTCGACAGTTTTCCGCGATCTGTCGGGACGGCATTCTGTGCTGCTGTTGGTAGGTCTCGACCTTGGTCGACAGATCCACGCCATGCGTGGATGGCAGGCATCAGGAATGTCTGAAGAATCGGTTTTCGCTTTTTCTTTTTCTTTTGATCTTCCCGCGGTGCGCAGGAAACCGTCCGTGGCCGGGAGGGTGGGTTGGCTGGGGGCGTGAGCCGCATGGATGCGGCGACCGAGCTTACATGGACGTACTTGCAGCGTCCCCCAGCCAACCCACCGTCCCGGCCCACCCGAGCTGGCTGGACCACACCGCGGAGGGGGCGGCGCCCGATGGCCGGCACTCTCCACACGTCCGTTAACACCGACCATGGCATGCTCGGCGCTCAGTCCACCCGGAGCCTTGGCCATGCGCCTGTTGACCCGCCTCATCCCATTGCTGCTGCTGGCCTCACTGCTGTCCGGCTGCGGCTACAACGCCATCCAGCAGAAGGACGAAGCGGTCAAGGCCAGCTGGTCCGAAGTGCTCAACCAGTACAAGCGCCGCGCCGACCTGGTGCCCAACCTGGTGCAGACCGTGAAAGGTTTCGCCAGCCAGGAAGAACGCGTGCTGACCGAAGTCACCAACGCCCGTTCGCGCGTTGGCCAGATCAACGTCAACGCCGACGATGAAGCCTCGCTCAAGCAGTTCCAGCAGGCCCAGGGCGAACTGGGCAGTGCGCTGTCGCGCCTGCTGGTGGTTACCGAGAACTACCCGGTGCTGAAGTCCGACCAGAACTTCCGCGACCTGCAGGCGCAGCTGGAAGGCACCGAGAACCGCATCACCGTCGCCCGTGGCCGCTACATCCAGCAGGTGCAGGACTACAACACCTACATCCGCTCGTTCCCGCAGCTGATCACCGCCAAGATCTTCGGGTACCTGCCCAAGCCGAACTTCACCGTGGAAAACGAAGCGCAGATCTCCAACGCGCCGGCAGTTGATTTCGGCAACGCGCCGCAGCAGCAGCCGGCCCCGGCTCCGGGCCACTGACCGATGCGCCTGGCCGCCACACTGCTGGCCCTGTTGCTGTGGCTGCCGTTGGCCGTGCAGGCGCAGACGCTGGCGCCGATTCCGGCGCTGGATTCGCCGGTGGTCGACACCACCGGCACCCTGGATGCCGCGCAGAAGCAGGCGCTGGTGCAGCAGGCGCTGGACCTGCAGCAGCGCAAGGGCAGCCAGATGCAGGTGCTGGTGGTGCCGACCACGCAGCCGGAAGACATCGCCCAGTACACCACCCGGGTGTTCGACCAGTGGCAGATCGGTCGCAAGGGCGTGGATGACGGCGTGCTGCTGGTGGTGGCCAAGGACGATCGGCGGGTGCGCATCGAACCGGGCTATGGCCTGGAAGGCGCGATTCCCGACGCGATCGCCAACCGGGTGATCCAGGAATACCTGGTGCCACGCTTCCGCGCCAATGACTATGCCGGCGGCATCACCGAGGCCACGGCGGTGCTGGTGAGGATCATCGACGGCGAAGCCCTGCCGGCGCCGGTCAGCAGCCAGCAGGGACGCGCCCCGGACGGGGGCGGTGATACCTGGATCCTGGCGTTGTTCATCGGCGTGTTCGCCGGCAGCATCCTGCGCGGCGTGTTCTCGCGGGTACCGCGTCCGCTGCGCGGCCTGCTGGGTGGTGCTGGAGCGGCGGTAGCCGCCTTCCTGTTCACTTCCACCTTGCTGGCCAGTGGCCTGGCCGGCGTGGTTGGCCTGGTGGTGGCGATGTTGTCCGGCCATCCGGGGCGCTTCGCCGGCGGTGGCGGTTGGGGCGGAGGTAGCTGGGGCGGCGGCGGCTTCGGCGGCGGGGGTGGGTTTGGCGGTGGCGGTGGCTGGGGCGGCGGTGGTGGCCGTTCCGGCGGCGGCGGCGCGTCGGGAGGCTGGTGATGATCCAACGTCTGTGCAGACATCTGTTTTCGCCATCGGTACGGCGGGCGTTCCCGCCGGCCACGCTGCAGGCGATCACCGAGGCGATCGCCGCGGGCGAGCAGCGCCATGGCGGCCAGGTGATGTTTGCCGTGGAGGCCGATCTGCCACTGCATGCGCTGTGGCACAAGGTCACCCCGCGGCAGGCGGCCGAGCATGCCTTCGCGCGCCTGCGCACCTGGGATACCGCGCACAACAACGGCGTGCTGATCTACCTGCTGCTGGCCGACCACGCCATCGAGATCGTCGCCGACCGCGGCCTGCAGGGGCGGGTCGCGCCCGAGCAGTGGCAGCGGGTCTGCACGCATCTGCGCGAAGGCCTGCGCGGCTCGCAGCCGGTGGCAGCGCTGCGCGATGCCATCGACGAGGTTTCCTCCTTGGTGGAAGGGCACTTTCCGGCCTCGGCGCGGTCCGATCAGGACGGCCTGCCGGACACGCCGCAGATCCTGGGCTGAAGCCCGGCAATCGGGCGACGGCGGCCACGACGAGGCCGCTCCCGGGCGGCGCTAGAATATCGGCATCCCTGCAAGGCGCCCTTCATGATCTATTTCCACGACATCGACCCCATCGCCCTCTCGTTGGGACCGATCAAGGTGCACTGGTACGGCATCATGTACCTGCTCGGCTTCACCGCCGCCTGGCTGCTGGGGCGCAAGCGGATCGCCGACGGGCGCCTGCCGGGCGTCGATGCCAACGGCTTCTCCGACCTGCTGTTCTACGCCATGCTCGGCGTAGTGCTGGGCGGGCGCATCGGTTACATGCTGTTCTATGCGCTGGGCGATTTCCTGCACAACCCACTGCTGCTGTTCAAGGTGTGGGATGGCGGCATGAGCTTCCACGGTGGCCTGCTCGGCGTGATCGCGGCCTGCTGGTGGTGGTCGCGCAAGCATGCGCTGCACTTCTTCGACACCATGGATTTCATGGCGCCACTGGTGCCGCTGGGCCTGGGCTTTGGCCGCATCGGCAACTTCATCGGCGCCGAGCTGTGGGGCAAGTACACCGACGGCAGCTGGGGCGTGGTGTTCCCGTCCGGCCTGCCGGCACCGTTGAACCAGCTCGACCACGCCACCCTGCAGTCGCAGTTCGCCAGCGGTGCGCTCAACCAGTTCGCGCGGCATCCGTCGCAGCTGTATGAAGCGCTGCTGGAAGGGCTGGTGATGTTCGCGGTGTTGTGGACGGTGTCGGCCAAGCCGCGCCATCGCTATCTCATCGGCGGCCTGTTCGCGCTGCTGTATGGCATCTTCCGCTTCGCCGTCGAGTTCGTGCGCATGCCCGACAACGGCGTCTACGTGGCCTTCGGCTGGCTGACCAAGGGCCAGATCCTGTGCGTGCCGCTGATCGCCTTCGGCCTGGTGCTGCTGGTGATGTCGCGCCGCGCGCCGGTGCTGCAGCCGCAGCCGCTGGTGACGGCGGAGGGCAGGGCATGAAGGCCTACCTGGACCTGCTCTCGCACGTGCTCGAACACGGCGCGGAGAAGAGCGACCGCACCGGTACCGGCACCCGCAGCGTGTTCGGCTGGCAGATGCGCTTCAACCTCAACGACGGCTTCCCGCTGGTCACCACCAAGAAGCTGCACCTGCGCTCGATCATCCACGAGCTGCTGTGGTTCCTGAAGGGCGATACCAACATCGGTTACCTCAAGGACAACCAGGTGCGCATCTGGGACGAGTGGGCCGATGAGAACGGCGACCTCGGCCCGGTGTACGGCAAGCAGTGGCGCAGCTGGGCCACGGCCGACGGCGGCCAGATCGACCAGATGCAGTGGCTGGTGGACGAGATCAAGCGTAATCCGGATTCGCGGCGGCTGGTGGTCAGTGCCTGGAACGTGGGCGAGCTCTCGCAGATGGCGTTGATGCCGTGCCACAACCTGTTCCAGTTCTACGTGGTCGACGGCAAGCTCAGCTGCCAGCTGTACCAGCGCAGTGGCGACATCTTCCTCGGCGTACCGTTCAACATCGCCAGCTACGCACTGCTGACCCACATGGTGGCGCAGGCCACCGGCCTGGGCGTCGGCGATTTCGTGCACACGCTGGGCGACGCGCACCTGTATTCGAACCACTTCGAGCAGGCCCGCGAGCAGCTGTCGCGTGAACCGCGCGCGCTGCCGACGCTGTGGTTGAACCCGGAGGTGACCGATCTGTTCGGCTTCCAGTTCGATGACATCCGCATTGATGGCTACGATCCGCATCCGGCGATCAAGGCGCCGGTGGCGGTATGAGCGCGCGCCCACGCGTTGCGGCGCTGCTGGCGTTGGCTGGCCTGGCGCCGCTGAGCCTGGTGCAGGCGGCGCCTGCAGACACCCTCGCATTGGCCCGGCAGGTCAACGAGCAGATCGTGCACAAGCACATGCGCGGGGAATTGCAGCGCTTCGTCCGGACGCTCGATGGCAGCGCGCCACTGCCCAGCGACATGCCGGCCGGCTGCCAGGCACAGATGCGCGAAGCGGTGACCGGCATGTACGCGGCGATGGCCGAACACCTGAAGGCTGGCATCGAAGAACCCGCCTATCAGCATGAGCTTGAGCAGCGCCTGGCGGTGGTCTATTCCAGCAAGGATCTGCAGGGATTCCTGGCGCGCAGCGGCAGCACCGACGTTGCCACGCTGTCCAGGGACATCCTGTCGGGACCGGGCCTGAAGGAGATCGAGGACGCGCAGATGGACAGGATCCTCGAAGGCCTGGACGAGAATTCCACGTCGAACCCGGCGCTGGCTGCGGCGCTGCGCGCGGCCAGTGCCGCCAACGAGGCCTGTACACGCCTGCAGATCGACGCCGGCTGAGGAGGCCGCACCATGAAACTTTCGATGATCGTTGCACTGGATCGCAATCGTGGCATCGGCCAGGGCAACGCCATGCCCTGGCATCTGCCGGACGACTTCAGGCACTTCAAGGCGTTGACCCTGGGCAAGCCGATCCTGATGGGGCGCAGGACCGCCGAATCGATTGGCCGCGTGCTGCCCGGCCGAATGAACCTGGTGCTGACCCGCAGCGGCCAGGTGCCGTTCGAGGGCATGCGCGCGGTGGCCTCGCTGGACGAGGCGAAAGCGATTGCAGAGGGCGAGGGCGCCAGCGAGCTGTGCATCATTGGTGGCGGCGAGATCTTCCGCCAGCTGCTGGACCAGGCCAGTGATCTGTACCTGACCTGGGTGGATGCCGAAGTACCGGCCGATACCCATTTCCCGGAGGTGGATGAGCGCTTCTGGCAGCAGGTGGCCAGTGAGCCGCACCCGGCCGATGAGCGTCACGCCTACGCGTTCCGCTTCGTGCATTACGTCCGCCGCTGAGCGCGGCGTCCTGTAGAGCCCGGCCGTGCTCGGCTCTACAGGATCGTTTTACGGCATCCGGTAGTGGCCGATGATGGTGTGCTGGAACAGCAGGTTCTCTTCCCGCGTACCGCGCGCGATGTTGTGCAGTACCAGCGGCGTACCGTCGGCCAGGCGCCGGTCGGAAACGATGCCCACGTGCAGCAGGCCGTTGCCGTTGAGCTTCCAGGCCACGATGTCGCCGGCAGCGAAGTCGCTGGGAAGGGCACTGATCGGTTGCTGCCAGCCGTGGCGGTCGAACCAGCGCATCAGGTTGGGCACGCGCCGGTGGTCGATGTTCCGATCCGGTCGGGACAGGCCCCAGAGGGGCGGATAGGCCCTGAAATCAGCGCGCATGTCTTCATTCACGCGGACCTGCAGGTCCAGCCCCTGCGTACGCAGGGCGCGGACCACCACGTCGGTGCATACGCCGCGATCAGCGGGCACGTCGCCACCGGGGTAGGCCAGTACCTGATAGGCAGGGTCGTAGCGGGTGGTGACGCCGACCTGTGCGCGTGCGGCAGCGACCAGCGGCGGCGAAGGTGCAGGCGCTGATGCAGGGGCGGCGGTAGCGTCGGCGCCGGCAGTCGCTGGCGACGATGAGGGCTGGCAGCCGCTGGCCAGGGCCAGCGTCAGCAGCAGCACCGTCCATGGTGCGCGGTTGCCGGGCGTCATGCCGAAGGAGGCGTTCCGTTGTTGTTGCCACCACCGCCACCACCACCACGGCGGCGGCGGCGGCGCGGACCACGGTTGCCCGGGGCGCCAGCCGTTGCAGCGTTGCCGTTGCTGCCCTGGCTGTTGTCCTTGCCTGCCGTGCGCTCGTGTGCCGGTCGCGCGGGCGGCCGCGCGTTGGCGACCGGTGCCGGCACGTCGCGTCCCGGTACCTGCACCACGCGCAGCTCATCGGTGTCGAGCTGGATCGCGGTGAGCTTGCCACCCCACACGGCACCGGTGTCGATCGCGTGGATGCCCTGGGTGATGGTCAGGCCGAGCGCGGACCAGTGGCCGCAGACCACCTTCAGGTCGCGTTCGACCCGGCCCGGCACTTCGAACCAGGGATACAGCCCCTGCTCCTGGGTGCCCGGCGTGCCCTTGTCCTCGATGCCGATGCGGCCGCGCGAGGTGCAGTAGCGCATGCGCGTGAGCACGTTGATGATCGCCCGCGAGCGCTCGTAGCCGGTCAGGTTCGGCGCCCAGCTGGGCTTGTCGCCGTACATGTTGCGGAACAGCTTGCGGTAGCCGGCGCCGTGCAGCTGCACTTCCACTTCGGCCGCATGCTTCTCGGCCATCTGCGTGGTCCACTTCGGCGCAAGGCCGGCATGCACCATCATCCAGCCAAGCTCGCGGTCCACGTGCACCAGCTTCTGCAGGCGCAGCCAGTCCAGCAGCACATCGCGGTCTTCGGCCTGGACGATGCGCAGCAGGTCCGGGTTGACCTTGCGCTGCTCTTCCTCGGTGCGCGCACCGACGGCCAGCAGGGAAAGGTCGTGGTTGCCGAGCACCACCACGCTGTGTTCGCGCAGCGAATGCACCAGCCGCAGGGTTTCCAGTGACTGTCCACCGCGGTTGACCAGGTCGCCGCAGAACCACAGGGTGTCCTGCGCCGGATCGAACCGGATCTTCTCCAGCAGGCGCTGGGTTACGTCATAGCAGCCTTGCAGGTCGCCGATCGCCCATACACTCATCGTTCGGCCTCCGTGTCAGTGCAGGGTGCGCGGGATGGCCAGCACGAAGGGTGCGACCGGCGCGGCGAATTCGGTGCCGTCGTCGGCCACCATGTCGTAATGGCCCTGCATCGTGCCGTGCTCGGTGCCGAGCATGACACCCGAGGTGTAATGGAAGTCTTCACCCGGACGCAGTCGCGGCTGTTCGCCGATCACGCCATCGCCATCCACATGCTCGACGCGGCCATTGGCATCGGTGATGCGCCAATGGCGTGCGACCAGGCGCGCGGCAACGCGGCCCTGGTTGTGGATGCGGATCGTATAGGCGAACGCATAACGACCGTCTTCCGGCGCGGATTGGTCGTCGAGGAAGCGCGGGGCGACTTCGACGGAGATGGCATAAACGTCAGCGTCTTCCATACCGGCAGTGTAATCAGGTGGCATTGGCCAAAGCGATGAATTCAGCCACGTCCAGCTGTTCGGCGCGGGCATCGGGGCGCACGCCGGCGGCCACGAACTGCTCGGCGCTGACCACGTTGTTCAGGGCATTGCGCAGGGTCTTGCGGCGTTGGCCGAAGGCGGCCTTGACCACCTCGGCGAAGCGCTTGTGGTCCTTGATGTCGATGCTGGCCGGGTCGCGCGGTACCAGGCGCACCACGGCCGAATCGACCTTCGGCGGCGGCCTGAACGCACCCGGCGGCACCACGAACAGCGAGGTCACCTCGCAGTAGGCCTGCAGCATCACGCTGAGGCGGCCGAACACCTTGCTGCCGGGACCGGCAGCCATGCGGTCGACCACTTCCTTCTGCAACATGAAGTGCATGTCCGAGACCACCGCAGCATGTTCCAGTGCATGGAACAGGATGGGCGAGGAGATGTTGTAGGGCAGGTTGCCGACCAGGCGGATCGGCTGTCCGTCGGCCAGCTCGGTGAAATCGACCCGCAGCACGTCGCGGTTGACGATGGTCAGTTCACCCAGGGGCTCGGCGGCGGCGGTCAACGGCGCGATCAGGTCGCGGTCGAACTCGATCACCGTCATCTTCGGGTGCACGCGCAGCAACGGCAGGGTGATCGCACCCTGGCCCGGGCCGATCTCGACCAGGCGGTCGCCGTCCTTGGGATTGACCGCCATCACGATCTTGTCGATGTAGTAGCGGTCGGCAAGGAAGTGCTGGCCGAGCTGCTTCTTGGCCGGGGCGGAAAACACCGGGCCGGAGGGGGAATGCGGGGAAGTCATGTGCTCAGTGTACGTTGCCGCGCCAGCCGCGCACACAGCGTTGTGGCGGCCTGCAGGCTGGAAGGATCGGCAATGCCGCGGCCGGCAAGATCCAGCGCGGTGCCGTGGTCCACCGCCACGCGCGGATAGGGCAGGCCCAGGGTCAGGTTCACCGCCTGCTCGAAGCCGGAGTACTTCAGCACCGGCAGGCCCTGGTCGTGGTACATGGCCAGCACGGTGTCGAAGCCGGCCAGCTTGGCCGGCAGGAACGCGGTATCGGCCGGCAGCGGACCGATCAGGTCCATGCCCTCGCTGCGCAGGCGCTGCAGCAGCGGGATGACCAGATCCAGTTCCTCGCGGCCGAGGTGACCGTCTTCGCCGGCGTGCGGGTTCAGGCCAAGCACGGCGATGCGCGGTGCGGCCAAGCCGAACTCGCGGCGCAGCGCGGCATGCACGGTGCGCAGGGTGTGTTCCAGGCCGGGCGCGGTGATCGCATCGGCGACCTCGCGCAGCGGCAGGTGGGTCGTGGCCAGGGCAACGCGGACGATGTCGTTGGCCAGCATCATCACCACCTTCACCCCGGCCTGGTCGGCCAGCAGTTCGGTGGTGCCGCTGTAGGCGATGCCGCCCTGGTTGATCACCGCCTTGTGCACCGGGCCGGTCACCACGCCGTGCAGTTCACCGGACAGACAGGCCTGGCCCGCATCGAGCAGGGCGCCGATCACCGCACCTGCGTTGGCAGGGTCGGTATGGCCGAAATGGCTGGGGACGCGGTTGGCGACGGCGCGCAGGCGCAGATCGCCGGGGACGCGTGCATGTGCGTCCTCGGGCAGCAGTTGCAGGGGCAGATCCAGCGCGGCCGCGGCCGCGCGCAGGGTGTCCGGATCGGCGAATGCCAGCAGCCGGCAATCATCGCGCGGCTGCTGGACCAGTCGGACACACAGTTCCGGGCCGATCCCGGCGGGCTCGCCCGGTACCAGAGCGAGCTCGGGGAGCATGGCTCAGGACTGCGGAGGCGTGGCGGTATTTTCCGCCCGGTCACCGCTGCGGAAGCTGACGTAGGCTTCGCCACGCAGCTCCTGCAGGAAGCGGTTGTACTCGTCTTCCAGCTTGCGGCGACCGATGGTCTCGCGGACCTGGGCGCGCTGGTTGTCACTGCCGACGTCGGTCTGGCGGGTGCCCACGCGCTGCACGATGTGCCAGCCCGCATCGGTGCGGAACGGCTGGCTTACGCCGCCGTCCTGGATGCCTGCCACCTGCTGGCCGAAGGCCGGGCCGAACGCGTCGGCCGGGAACCAGCCCAGATCGCCGCCCTGGCCCTTGCTGTTGGTGTCCTCGGACGATTCCTTGGCCACCTGCTGGAAGTCGGCACCGCCGGCAATACGCGCACGCAGGGTGTCGATCTTGGCCTTGGCGGCGGCGTCGGACTGGGCATCGTCCACGCGCACCAGGATATGGCGGCCGTGGTACTCGGTGACCGTGTGGGTGCCTGCCGCCGCGCTGGCGTCACGCACTTCCACCAGCTTCAGCAGCTGGAAGCCGCTCGGGCCACGGATCGGGCCGACCACTTCGCCGGGCTTCATCTGCTGCATCGTCTGTGCGAACGCGGCCGGGATTTCATCCAGGGTGCGCCAGCCGAGGTCGCCGCCTTCCAGCGCATTGGGGCTGTCGGAATAGCGCACGGCCGCCGCGTTGAAGTCCAGTTCGCCCTTGTCCAGCAGGGCCTTCACGCCGTCAGCCTTCTTCTGGCCGGTGGCGATCTGCTCGGCGCTGGCACCGTCGGGCAGGGCGACCAGGATGTGTGCGAGGTGGAACTGGTTGCCGGCATCGGCCTGCTGCTTCAGGGCAGCATCGACCTCGCCTTCGCTGACGCTGATGCGGCTCTGCGCGAAGCTCTGGCGCAGGCGCTGCACGGTGATCTCGTCACGCACCGAGGCGCGGAAATCGTTGAAATCGATACCGTCACTGGCCAGGCGCTGGCGCAGGGCATCCAGGGTCGAGCCGTTCTGCTGGGCGATGGCATTCATCGCCTGGGTCAGTTCCTGGTCGCTGACACGGATGCCGCTGCCCTGGGCACGGGCCACCTGCAGCTTGACCAGCACCAGGCGCTCGAGCACCTGGCGGCTGAGCACGTCATCGGGCGGCAGCTGGGCCTCGCGGCCGGCGTACTGCGCCTTGATGTTGGCGATCGCACGCTGGAGCTCGCTCTGCAGGATCACGTCCTCATCGACGACAGCAGCGATGCGATCCAACGGCTGGGCCTCCTGCGCAAGAACCTGCAGGGGGGCGGACACGCTGGACACCGCCAGAAGCGATGCGAGGAGAACGGGGAAGCTCTTGGTCATGGGATCTGATTCGGATCGTAGTCATCGCGGGTCGCTCCGGTGTTGCTGGGCGGCACGAGATAGAGGTCGTCGCGGTTGTAGCCGAGGATAGCACGGCGCAAAGTGCGGTCCGTGTCCTGGCCGAGGGAGCTCAAGCCCTTGAGCACGAACTCGAGCTGGATGGAGTTGTTCATTTCGCCTTCGCGGTTGCGCACGTAGCGGCGGGCCACGGCGCGCACGGCCAGGCAGCAGCTGTCCCACTGTACGCCACCGATGATCTCCAGCGGTTCCTTGTCCTGGATCGAGTAGTAGTAGCGGCCGACCAGGCTCCAGCGCTCGTTCAGCGGGTACAGGAACGACAGGTCGGCCTGTTCCAGCAGGGTGCGGTCATGCTTGTTGGCGGTGGCCGGGGCGCCGGAATTGATGCGGTAACGGTAGGTCAGGTTGACCACGCCGTCGTTGGACATCAGGTAGCGGGCACGCACGCTGGCCAGATCCTCGCGCTTGTACTTGGGGTCCCACTGGTAGGTGGCGCCCAGGGTCCAGCGGTCGTTGATCATGTAGTTGCCGTCGGCGATCCAGGCCGACTTGCCCTTTTCAACCGGCGCGCCACCGGGGACCACGCTCACCCGCGACTCGTCGAAGTACTGGATCTGGCCGATGGAGGCCGAGAAACGCTCCTTGCCGGTGGTCTGGTCGATGAAGCGGGTACCCAGCGCCAGAGTCAGCTGGTTGGCGTCGTTCTGGCGATCGGCGCCGGTATAGCGCGAATCGCGGAACAGCTGGCCCCAGCTGAAGGTGAAGTCGCGGGTATCGAAGATCGGCAGCTCGTCCTGGTTGCGGTAGGGCGTGCGCAGGTAGAACAGGCGCGGTTCCAGGGTCTGCAGGAACGACTTGCCACCGATCTTCGTCTCACGGTCGAAGAACAGGCCGGCATCGAGGCTGGCGATCGGCAGGCTGCGGCTGGGCGAGGTATTTCCGCGCAGCTGTTCCGGAGTGGCCGTGTTCGGATCGATGCCCTGCGAGACCAGGATGCTCCTGCGGGTGGCATCGGCCAGCCCGCGGTCCAGCTCGTAGCCGGTGTAGCGGTAGGCCAGGGTCGGGGTGATGTACCAGGCCGCGCCGCTGATCGGGAACGACACATAGGGCTTCACATCCAGGCGCGAGCCACCATACATGCGCTGGGTCTGGCCGTTGCGCGTGTACTGCAGGTCGGGACCGGCCTCGGCGCCGTACTTGAAGTTGATGTCGTCGTGGGTGAAGCGCACGGCCTCGGCATAGACGCCGGTCTCCAGCCACGGCAGCAGCGGCTTGTCCCAGTTGAGGAACAGGCGTGGCTGGCGGTTGTACGGCAGTGCGCTCTCGTTGAGGGTGTAGTCGGTCAGCTGCCAGCGGTCGGCCATGATGCCGGCCGTCCAGTTCTTGCCGGTGCCGTACAGGCCGACCGTGCTCTGCAGGTTCGACGCGGTGACGCCCACCAGGCGATTGGCGAAGTCTTCCACGTAGCGCTCGTCGCTGACCCAGGCCAGGTTGGCGCGGGCCTGCCAGTGGCTGTCCACGTTGTGGTAGCCACCGAATATCACCTGGCCGCGATCGCGGTCGCGCAGCTTGTCGTTGGGCATGAACGCGGTGATCAGTTCACCGCGGCCGCCGTTGTAGAGGTAGCGGAACTCGTTGTCGAGCATCAGGCCGCGCCGGCTCATGTAGCGCGGGGTCAACGTGTCGTCGTAGTTCGGCGCCAGGTTGAAGTAGATCGGCTGTGCGTAGTCGAAACCGTTGCGGCCGGACATGCCCAGCTGCGGGAACAGCAGGCCGGTCTTGCGCCGGTCATCGATCGGGAACTTGAAGTAGGGCGCCCACAGCACCGGCACCTTGCCGATCCGCAGCACCGCGTTGCGGGCGGTACCGAAGCCTTCGTCGTTGTCGACTTCGATCTCCGGGGCGGTCAGCTTCCACACCGGCTGCGACGGGTCGCAGGTGGTGTAGGTGGAGCGGTGCATCTGCCCGACCGCGCCCTGCAGGTCGACCGATTCGGCTTCACCGTTGCCGCGGCGGGACACCAGCTGGTACTGGATGTCGGTGATCTTGTGGGTGTCGCTTTCCTGGTTGCCCTCGGCGCGCTTGGCGACCATCCGGATCGAGGCATCCTGGTAACGGACGTTGCCGTCGGCGACATAGTTGCCGCTTTCGGTATCGAAGCTGAGCTTGTCGGTGCCCACGAACTGGTCGCCCCGGCGCAGCGCCACGTTGCCCTGGTACTGCGGCACGGTGGTGGTGCCCAGCAGCTGGTCGCCCTCGATGTCGGTGGGCTGCTGTTCGCGCGCAGCGCTGGCGGCAGCCTTGTCCTGGCCGGGCACCGGGGTCGGTGCGTCGGTGAACGCAGGGATCACGTCGGTGGCCGGGCAAAGGCCCCAGTTGAGCGGCTTGTCATCAGCCCATGCCGGAAGGCAGACGGCGATGCTCAGGGGCAGGGGAAGCAGGCGGAGGGCTCGGCGCACGCGGTTCGGATTCGGGCGAAAACGGACGGTAGCTTGCCCCATCCCTTGCATAGGGGCAATGAAGGCCTCCCCGGGTTGCCGGTTCGGGTTCATCCAGGCCCGTTGCCGGAGGGCGTGTCGATCAGTGCCTGCAGGTGGGCCACGCTGCACTCGGCCAAGGCCTGCAGGTCGTATCCTCCCTCCAGCATCGACACCACCCGGCCGGCGGCATGGCGGCGTGCCAGCGCGTGCAGTTCGCGGGTGATCCAGGCGAAATCGTCGGTCTCCAGCATCAGGTCGGCCTGCGGGTCGCGCAGGTGGGCGTCGAAGCCTGCCGAGATCAGCAGCAGCTGGGGGCGGAAGTCGTCGATCGCCGGCAGCATCTCGTCGGCCCAGACGTTGCGGAAGCGGAAGCCGCCACTGCCGGGCGGCAGCAGGATGTTCATCAGGTTGCCGGCACCGCGGTCACGGCGCAGGCCGGACTCGGGGAACAGCCCGGCCTGGTGGGTGCTGTAGTAGGACACCCGTGCGTCGTGCTGGAAGATGTCCTGGGTGCCGTTGCCGTGGTGGACGTCGAAGTCGACCACTGCGATCCGCTCCAGACCGTGGCGGTCGCGGGCGTAGGCGGCGGCGATGGCGATGTTGTTGAGCAGGCAGAAGCCCATCGCGGTGCTGCTGGTGGCATGGTGGCCGGGCGGGCGCACCGCGCAGAAGGCCAGCGGATCCTCGCCCAGCATCACCGCATCGACGGCCGCGACACCTGCGCCGGCGGCGTGCACCGCGGCGCTGGCCGAGCCCGGCGAGGTCCAGGTGTCCATGTCCAGCTGGCGCAGCGGTGCGCTCTGCGGTTGCAGTACCAGATCCAGCAGCGCGCTGTCGTGGACCCGGGTCAGTTCACCGAACTTGGCCGGCGGCGCTTCGCGCCAATCCAGTTGGCCGGGGAAGGCCTCGTGCAGCGCGTCGAGCACCACCTGCAGGCGTTGCGGGCATTCAGGATGGCCAGGGCCCGGGTCGTGCAGCAGGCAGGCGGGATGGGTGAAGACCAGCACGGCGGCTCAGCGCTGGCGATGCTGTGGTTGCCACAGCGCTTCGCCGTGGCCATCGGCCCGTGCCAGCACCCGGGCCAGCACGAACAGCAGGTCTGACAGCCGGTTGAGGTACTGCAGCGCCTCGCTGCGTACCGGTTCCACGCGGGCCAGGGCGACCGTGTCGCGCTCGGCGCGGCGGACCACGGTGCGCGCCAGGTGACAGCGCGCGGCGGCCTCGCCACCGGCCGGCAGGATGAACTCCTTCAGCATCGGCAGGTCGGCGTTGTAGTGGTCCAGCTGCTGTTCCAGCGCCGACACATCAGCGGCGTGGATCGCCGCATGGCCGGGAATGCACAGTTCGGCGCCCAGATCGAACAGCTGGTGCTGCAGGTGCACCACCAGTGCGCGGACGTCCTCCGGCAGCGGCACGGCCAACAACAGGCCGAGCGTGGCGTTGGCTTCATCGACGGTGCCGTAGGACGCAACACGCAGGTCATCCTTGCCGACCCGGCTGCCGTCACCCAGGCCGGTGCTGCCGTCGTCGCCGGTGCGGGTGTAGATGCGCGAGAGGCGATGACCCATGGCGTGGCTCAGTGGTGGATGTCGCGGCGGGCCTGCAGGAGCTTGAGCACCTGCTCCACGGCCAGCTGCAGTGCGGCGGCCAGGGCCACGTAGATCGCGGTGGTGCGCAGGTAGGGGCCGAACCACTGGGCGTAGTTCTGTGCCCATCCGGCCACGGTCGGCTCGGCCACGTTCTGGCTGGTCCAGTAGAAACCGCCCTGCGCCAGCAGATGGCACAGCGCCACCGACGCCACCAGCAGCAAGGCACCCTTGCCCAGCACCGACCACTGCGCGCTGCGGTAGTTGCGACCCAGCAACATGCCACCGGCCCACATCGCGAAGTAGGCCGGCAACAGCAGCCAGTAGCCCGGCGATACGCAGTAGTGCTGCCAGAAGTCGAGGCCGCTGCTGCGGATCACGATCCAGTCGACCAGCACCGCGAACACCATCAGCAGCGGGAACGCCCAGCGGGTCCAGCGGGCGAGATAGAAGCCGCCGATGAAGAACACCGCCCAGGAGGCGTCCGGGATTGCCGCGAAGTGATTGACGCGGGTCGCCGCCAGCAACAGCACGAGCACTGACAGGACGAAGGCGCGGGGGGCGGAGTCGGACATGGCGGTGGGCCGGAGCGGATTCAGGTTTCATTCTAGCCCGGCGCGGCGCTTGGCGCAGGCGGGGCGGCGTGGGGCATGCCGGCGCGGCGAGCGCGTATCATGCGCCCATGAGTGAACGACATGACGTGCTGATCGTCGGTGGCGGTCTGGTGGGTGCCAGCCTGGCCATCGCCCTGGACCGCCTGGGCCGCGACGTGGGCCTGCTCGAAGCCAGCCCGGCCGGGGAACTGCCGGCGGTGTTCGACCAGCGCAACCTCAGTTTTGCCGCCGCCACGATCAACGCGCTGACCGCGCTGGGGGTCATGCAGAAGCTGACGATGGCCCCCGGCCCGATCCGCCGCATCCATGTCAGCCGCGCCGGCGATTTCGGCCGTGTGCAGCTCGATGCCGCAGAGTACGACCGGCCGTGGTTCGGCCAGGTGGTGGTGGCGCGTGATTTCGGCCAGGCGCTGGAAAGCCGGCTGCAGGAGTTGTCACGGCTGCGCCGCTACCGGCCGATGCGTTTCCTTGGCCTGGGCGGGGTGATTGACGGCTACCGCCAGGTGCGGGTGGCCGATGACAGTGGCGAGCGGGTGCTGCTGGCGCGGCTGGTGGTCGGTGCCGACGGCACCAGCAGCGGCGTGCGCGATGCGCTGGGCATCGACGTTGATCGCCACGACTTCCAGCAAACGCTGTTCGTGGCCCGCGTGCGCAGCCAGCGCGCGCCCGATGGCACCGCCTGGGAGCGTTTCACCGATACCGGCCCGACGGCGTTGCTGCCGCGTGGCGACCGCCATTTCGGCACCGTGCACGGTGTTGCCCGTGACCAGGCCGAGGCGGTGATGGCGCTGGACGACGCTGCCTGGCTGCAGCGCCTGCAGCAGGCCATCGGCTGGCGGGCGGGCCGCCTGCTCGACTCCGGCCCGCGCAGTGCCTATCCGCTGATCCAGGTATTGGCGCGCGCGCTGGTGGGGGAGCGCACGGTGCTGCTGGGCAACGCCGCGCAGACCATCCACCCGCTGGGTGCGCAGGGTTTCAACCTCGGCCTGCGCGACGCATTGACGTTGGCCGAGCTGCTGGAAGTGGAGGGCGATGCCGGCAGCGATGCACTGTTACGATCCTACGTGGACCGCCGCGAAGAAGATCGACGGCAGACGGTGGCGTTCTCCGGCGGTCTTGCCCGGCTGACCAGCAATCCGGCGCCGCTGCTGCGCCCCCTGCGCAGCCTGGGCCTGGTGGCCGCACAGCGCGCCTCGGTGCAGTCGATGCTGGTTGGTGGTGCGATGGGCTTCCGTGGCGATGTGCCGCGCCTGTGCCGTGGAGAAGCCGCATGAACCGGCGCGCACGCCTGGACGTGGCCATCGTTGGCGGCGGTGTGGTCGGCGCCGCCTGTGCGCTGGCGCTGGCCGATGCCGGCCTTGCCGTAACGCTGGTGGAAGGGCGTGAACCGGCACCATGGCAGGCCGCACAGCCGGATCTGCGGGTGTTCGCCTTCGCCGCCGACAACGTGCAGTTGCTTGAGCGTCTCGGCGTGTGGCCGACGATCGCGCAGGCACGCGCCTGGCCATACCGGCGCATGCAGGTGTGGGACGCGGCCGGTGGCGACGACCTGCTGTTCGACGCCGATCGCTTCGGCCGTCGCGAGCTGGGTTTCATCGTCGAGAACGGCTTGCTGCAGGATCGCCTGTGGGCGGCGCTGCCGGCAGCTGGCGTGGAGCTGCATTGCCCGGCGCGCGTGGAAGCGCTTGAACAGGACGAGCACGCTGTGCGCCTGCGCCTGGATGATGGTCGTCGCATCGAAGCCGCGCTGGCGGTGGCTGCCGACGGTGCTGAATCGACCCTGCGCGGACTGGCCGGGATCGACGTTGAACGCCACGACTACCAGCAGCGCGGTGTAGTCGCCTATGTGGACAGCGAGCTGCCCAACCAGGCCACTGCCTGGCAGCGCTTCCTGCCGACCGGTCCGCTGGCGCTGTTGCCGGTGGCCGAGCGCCGCAGTTCCATCGTCTGGACGTTGCCCGACGACGAGGCGGCACGCGTACTGGCCCTGGACGAAGACGCATTCAATCGTGAACTGACCCGCGCTTTCGCCGCGCGCCTGGGTGAACTGCGGCTGGCCTCGCCGCGCGCGGCCTTCCCGCTGCGCCGGCAGCTGGCCCGCCACTACGTGGCCGGTCGCGTGCTGGCGCTGGGCGATGCCGCCCACGTGGTGCATCCGCTGGCCGGGCAGGGCGTCAATCTTGGCCTGCGCGATGTCGCCGCCCTGCAGCACTGGCTGGCGCCATCGGCCGAACGGCGTGGACAACCCCGGTTGTCGCCGCAGCGCGTGCAGCGCTGGGCGCGTGAGCGTCGCAGCGACAACCAGATCGCCGCCTACAGCTTCGACGCGATCAACCGGCTGTTCTCCAACGACGAGATGCACCTGACCCTGGCGCGTGGCCGCGCGCTGGGCTGCGTAGGCAAGTGGCCGCCGCTGGTGCAGGCCTTCTGGAAGCGCGCCGCAGGGGTGTGACGGCGAGGCCCTGGTACATGCCAACCTTGGTTGGCGCGTGGATCGGGCATCCTCGCCCCAGCTGGAGTGAGGGCCTTCCGGCCTTGTGCCAACCAAGGTTGGCACCTACCAAAAGCGGGTCATGCCGGTCTGCAGCGAATCGCTTCTGTAGACGCCAACCTTGGTTGGCGCGCGAGCCCCGGATCATCCGCCGGTAGCGCCGGGCCATGCCCGGCGAGCGCGCAGCGCGGTTCACCGATCCCGCCGGGCGTGGCCCGGCGCTACCGGAATCGGGTCAATCGATCAGCCAACCGGCAAGGTCAGCGCGGTCCAGCTTGCCGCGGCGCTTGCTGTCCAATGCGTTGAACTCATCGGAAAGCGCCGGATTGGCCAGTGCCTCGTCACGGCTGATGAAACCATCAGCGTTCACGTCCAGCTCGGCGAAATGGATGCGGTACTGGCCGACCACGCTGGCCGGCGCCAGCGAACGCACCGTTACCGGGGTTTCGCCCAGCGGCACCACGATGTCGACGCTGCCGGTCACGCGGCCGGCCGACAGTGACTGCTGGCGGACCACGCCACTGTCATCGCGCAGCGGGGCGCTCTGTGCCGGCTGCGGGCGCGCCGGTTGTGCCAGTGCCGGCGATGCCAGCACTGCGGTACACAGCAGCAGGGAAATGCGCGGGATGTTCATCAGCGCAGCGGCGACGCCAGCACCGTGATTTCCTCACGGTCGTGGTACAGCTGCTTGGCACGTACCACCAGTGGCTTGCCGGCCTGCTCCTGGAACAGGTCCAGGCACAGGCGGGTTTCTTCCCAGCGTTTCTTCATCGGCAGCTTCAGGTTGAAGATCGCGTGCCTGCACCAGCCCTCGCGGAACCAGGTGGCCATGCGTTCGGCGACGCGACGCGGCTGCTCGACCATGTCGCAGACCATCCAGTCCAGCGGCTGCTCCGGGTGCCAATGGAAGCCATCGGCGCGCAGGTGTTCGACCAGGCCGGTGTCCAGCACGTGCTGGCGCAGCGGGCCGTTGTCGATGCTCAGCACATGCACGTGCTGGCGGGTCAGTACCCAGGTCCAGCCGCCGGGTGCCGCGCCCAGGTCGGCCGCACGCATGCCCGGACGCACCAGCGCCTCGCGTTCTTCCGGGGCGAGCAGGGTCAGCAGCGCTTCATCCAGCTTCAATGCCGAACGCGAAGGCGCGTCGGGCAACAGCTTCAGGCGCGGAATGCCCAACGCCCAGGGTGCACTGTCGTCCGGGTTGGCCACGCAGATGAAGGCATGCGTGCCATCGACGAACACCACGTGCAGGCGCGGCAGGCGTGCGTTGGGTTTGTCGCTGAGTTTGCCGGCCTTGCGCAGCGCCGGGCGCAGGGCATTGCCGAAGGCACGCGCGAGCCCGGACAGCGGTTTGCCGGCGTCCGAATCGGGATGCTCCACCCACAGATCACCGAAGCGCGGCGCATCGGCCAGCACGTCCAGCATCGGCGTGATGCGGTCGGCCGGGTCCAGCTGCGGCAGTTCGGCCAGCACCACCAGCTTCTGGCGGGCGAAGATCAGCTCGCGCCACGGCAGTCGCGGTGCAAGCGCTGCGGCTTCATCGCACATGAAGAGCACGTAGCCGTCGTTGCGCTGGGTACGGGCGTAACCAGCAAAACCGGCGGCGCCTGCGCGGAACTGCAGTTCGCCGGCCAGCTCGGGCTCGAAGCCCTGCCGGCACAGGCACAGCAGGCCGATGCCGGCCTCAGTAACGGGCGCCATCGCTTTCCCCATAAGTACGCAGCACGCTGCGCGCCGCATCGCGGTTGAGGCCCTGCACCACGTCGATGCCGCGCTTGTTGAGCTCGCCCACCCAGTCGGCCGGCAGCGGGCCTTCATCGAACGGGGTCAGTTCTTCCACGTCGGCCGAACTGGCGCCGATCAGCAGGCGGTCGATGCCGGCCCACACGGTGGCGCCGTAGCACTGGCAGCACGGCTGCGAGCTGGTGGCCAGGGTGATCGGCGACAGCACCGCGTTCAGGCGCGGGGTCTGCAGGCGCTGCTGGGCCAGCATGTAGGCCATGTTCTCGGCGTGCGCCAGCGAGGTCGAATGCGGCATCACCCGGTTCACGCCGGCAGCGATCACCTTGTCATCCGGCCCGAACACCACGGCGCCGAACGGGCCGCCACTGGCGTGGTCGACGTTCAGCCGCGACAGCTCGATCGCCAGCGCGACCTTGGCCTCGTCGCCCGGATATCGACGATCCAGGTCGATCTGGTCGTGGATCCAGGCGGGAAGGGTCAGGTGGACTTGCGCGTACAGCATCGCGGGGGTGCCTCGTTGGGAGTGAAAGGAACAGGTGCAACAGATGTCGGCGCGCAGTGTAGCGGCAGTGGCATGTACCGGGCGTGCGCGCTGGATTCAGGCCGCTGAGGGTGAGCCGGTGCGGATCACCACGTACTGCTTGCGGAATTCCAGCCCCGCCTGCGGCCAGCGCGCAGCATAGGCGCGCAGCAGCGGCAGGGCAGGGGCGAAGTCATGGCCGTTGACCCGGCAGTCGGCTTCGCACTGGCCCTGCTCGTCGCGCGAAGCGAACAGGCGGACGGCCAGGAAGTGATGAGCCTTCAGCAGATCGTCGAAGGCGTCGATGCTCCTGGTGAACAGGCAGCAGGGGCAGGAGCCGTGGTCGTCTTCGCTGCACGCAGCAGCGTCGTCCAGTTCGCGGGCGCGGTAATGGGCCAGCGGTCCCAGCACCACGGTGCGCTCGTGTTCCCGGCCGTCTTCGTTGGTCGGGTAGGTCAGTCCCATCATCGGCAGATCCGGTGCGTCTTCAGCGCCGATGGCGGCCTGCAGGGTCGCCAGATCCACCCGCACCCAGGTCTCGAAGCCGGACAGCAGGGATTCCTGTTCGGTTGCGCCATTGGCGTGCTGGTATTCGAACAGGCCATCGGCGAACAACCCCGCGTGACGGGTCTCGATGACGGTGGAGGTCTGCCAGCCGCCGTTGTCGCGTTCGTTGCTGGCGACACCGTGCGGTGTCAGGTGCAGGCCACTGTCGAGCAGCAGTCCGTCGTCCTCGACGGTGCAGGCGATGTCACGGCCCAGCAGGACCTGTTGCAGCAGCGGCAGAAGTGCACTCGGGGCAGCGGACATGGCAGGGCCTGATGGGTAGGAAAGAACGGACGATGATGGCGGTATCCGCTGCACAGCGGCAGTGCGTGCCACGTGCGCAGCACGGCCGGGCCGCGTCCGCTGGTCGGCGCTGCGGCTTCACGGGATGGGGCACTCGCCGGGATGACGCGGGCGCCTGTGCGGCGCCCGCGCAGGTGCTCAGGCCGACCAGGTGTCGCGCAGGGTCACGCTGCGGTTGAACACCGGCTTGGTTGCGGTGTGGTCGCGGCGGTCGGCAACGAAGTAGCCGGTGCGCTCGAACTGGAACGACTGTTCCGGCGCCGCGGTGGCAGCCGCCGGCTCGACATAGCCGATGACGGTGCGACGTGATTCCGGATTGAGGTAATCGCGGTAGGTCTTGCCTTCCGATTCATCGTCCGGATTCGGCACCGAGAACAGGCGGTCATACAGGCGGATCTCGGCCGGCACGCCGTGCACCGCGCTGACCCAGTGGATGGTGCCCTTGACCTTGCGGTTGGCGCCTTCCATGCCCGGACGCGACTCCGGATCCAGCCAGCCGCGCAGTTCGGTGATGGTGCCGTCGGCGTCCTTGATCACTTCATCGCAGCGGATGATGCCGGCGCCGCGCAGGCGCACTTCGCCACCGGGAACCAGGCGCTTCCAGCCCTTCGGCGGCACTTCGGCAAAGTCCTCGCGGTCGATCCACACTTCACGTGCGAACGGCACTTCGCGGGTACCGAAGCTTTCGTCCTTCGGGTGGTTGCTGAAGGTCAGCTGCTCTTCGTGGCCGTCGGCCAGATTGGTCAGCACCAGCTTGACCGGGTCGACCACGGCCATGCGGCGCGGCGCGGCGCTGTCCAGGTCTTCGCGCAACGCGCCTTCCAGCACGCTGAAATCGATCAGCGAATTCTGCTTGCTGATGCCCACGCGCTCGGCGAACAGGCGCATCGCCGCCGGCGTGTAGCCACGGCGACGCAGGCCCTGCAGGGTGGGCATGCGCGGGTCTTCCCAGCCGTCCACCAGCTGTTCGGTGACCAGCGCCATCAGCTTGCGCTTGCTCATCACCGTGTAGTTGATGTTCAAGCGCGAGAACTCGATCTGGCGCGGCTTGGCCGCTTCGCGCGGCAGGCCGGCGTCGACCAGCGGCTGGGTCAGCGCGTCATCGTGGGCGAAGTCGACGTTGTCCACGCACCAGTCGTACAGCGGGCGGTGGTCTTCGAATTCCAGCGTGCACAGCGAGTGGGTGATGCCTTCGATCGAATCGCCCAGTGCATGGGCGAAGTCGTACATCGGGTAGATCGGCCAGGCGTTGCCGGTGTTCTGGTGTTCGACGTGCTTGATGCGGTACAGGGCCGGATCACGCAGGTTGATGTTGCCGCTGGCCATGTCGATCTTGGCGCGCACGGTGCGCGCGCCATCGGGGAATTCACCGGCCCGCATGCGGCGGAACAGGTCCAGGTTTTCCTCGACGCTGCGGTCGCGCCACGGCGAGGGCCGGCCCGGTTCGGTCAGGGTGCCGCGGTAGGCGCGCACTTCCTCGGCCGACAGGTCACAGACGTAGGCCTTGCCGTCGGCGATCAGCTTCTCGGCGGCCAGGTAGTAGGCGTCGAAGTAATCCGACGCATGGCGCAGCTCGTTCCACTCAAAGCCCAGCCAGCGCACGTCGTCCTGGATCGCGGCCACGTACTCCGGGTCTTCCTTGGCCGGGTTGGTGTCGTCGAAACGCAGGTTGCAGACGCCGCCGAACTCGCCGGCGACGCCGAAGTTCAGGCAGATCGACTTGGCATGGCCGATGTGCAGGTAGCCGTTCGGCTCGGGCGGGAAGCGGGTCTTGATCGCCTGGTGCTTACCGCTGGCCAGGTCCTCGCGCACGATCTGGCGGATGAAATCGCGCTTCTCGTGGCTGTCGGCGGGGGTCTCGGGGCTGGCGGGGGTGTGCTCTGACATGAGTCGGCGAAAGAAGGGCAGAAAGATTGCCAGTCTAACGCTTACCGGGAAGGGCTGCCCGGCGAGCGCAGCGGCACCATTCAGCCCCCGGGCGTATGCTGGAATCCTGTCCCACGGAGCTGCCGCATGCACATCGTGTACAAGGCCGACAATCTGTTCGACGCCCACCTGGTCAAGCACGCGCTGGAAGACGCCGGCATCCCGGCGTTCGTGTTCGGCGAGTCGCTGCTGGGCGGCATGGGCGAGCTGCCGCTGTTCGGCGTGCTGCGGGTCGGTATCCCCGACGCCGCGCGGGCACAGGCCGAAGACATCGTGGCGGCGCTGGACTTGGGCCACGCCGCAGACGCCCCCATTTCAGATGCCGACGACATTGCCGGGCTTCCGGCGTAGGAGCGCATCATGTTGGGAATCGGACAGGGCATCCTCGGCATCGGGGCCTTCAAGCAGCGCCTGCCGCGCCCGGAAGAAGCTTTGCCGGGCCGCGACCAGCCGCTGCCGCTGCACAGCAACCAGCACTTCGTGAACAGCCATCCGCTGAAGGACCGTTTCGCCGGCCTGCAGCAGATCCGCTTCGCGCTGGGCTGCTTCTGGGGCGCCGAGCGCAAATTCTGGAACGAGCCGGGCGTGTACAGCACCTCGGTGGGCTATGCCGGTGGAATCACCCCGAACCCCACCTATGAAGAGGTCTGCTCGGGCCTGACCGGCCACACCGAGGTGGTGCAGGTGGTGTTCGACCCGGCGGTTGTCAGCCTGGAGCGGCTGCTGCAGCTGTTCTGGGAAAGCCACGACCCGACCCAGGGCATGCGCCAGGGCAACGACACCGGCACCCAGTACCGTTCGGCGATCCACGCCACCGACGAGGCCCAGTACGCCGCGGCGCTGGCCAGTGGCGAGGCCTACCAGGCGCAGCTGGCTGCAGCGGGTTATGGCCCGATCACCACCGAGATCGTGTATCCGGCACCGGCGTACTACTACGCCGAGGACTATCACCAGCAGTACCTGGCCAAGAACCCGAACGGCTACTGCGGCATTGGCGGTACCGGCGTGAGCTGCCCGATCGGGTTGGATATGGAGGTGCCGCGCTGACGCGCGGTGGTCCGCCTGCGGCGGGCAACGTCAACGGCTGAAATCCAAAGCCAGAGCCAAAGCGGCTGTGGGTTTCTGTGGGTTGGGCGGGGCGGTGTGGGTTGGCAGGACACGCCGTAAACCCGTCCCTGGGGGCTCGATGGCGCCATCCATGGCGCCAACGGTCCTGCCAACCCACACCGCCCCGCCCCCGACCGTTTCCCGGTGACGGTGGGCAAGAGCATGGGTTACTGACGAACTGATGGAAAACAAAAGGACGCGGCGTTCGCCGCGTCCTTTTTGTTTGTTTGCTTGCGAGCAAGCGCAGCGCGCGACCCGCTTCTGCTCTTCTTTTCTTTCTTCCGTGGCGGACCGCCGCAGGAAACTGTCAGAGGGCGGGCGGGGTGGGGGGGGGGGGGGGGGGGCCCCCCGGGTGGGGGGGGCCCCCCCCCCCGGGGGGGGCCCCCCCCGCCCCCCCCCACCCCCCCCCCCCCCCCCCCCCCCGCGCG